>CACLSX010000016.1 GCA_902609705.1 uncultured Pelagibacteraceae bacterium | reverse complement strand
ACCTGAGCTATTTAAACTTTCAGATAAACCATCAGTGAAAGCGCAAAATCTGTTGTTTTCTAGCTTAACTTTGTGAGTTTTGTAGACTGACTTATCCTTTTGAAGTATTACACCCATAGGTGGAGAATTACTTTCAAATTGCTCATAATTTCCAGAAGATGATCTAATTATAGCTGGCTGATGACCTCCATTTACCCATCTTAATTCATCAGTCCTCATATTATATTCTCCTAATATACTTGTTACAAACATTCCTCCAGTTTTAGTTAAAAATAGATCATTATTCATATGAAACATCATTTCATCTGGATCTACTTGATCTCTAGACATTATTTCAAATAGAGTTGATGCTTTTGCCATCACCATTCCTGCATGAATTCCTTTACCAGCAACATCTGCAATAATAAAATAAACACTATCATTGTGAGGATAAAAACTAAAGAAGTCTCCTGAAACTTCTCTAGCAGCGATATTAATTCCGTGCACAGGGTAATTTTCTAAATTCCTCTTTGGTAAAAAGTTTTCTTGAACTTTTACTGCAAGTTTTACTTCATTTGATATTCTATCTCTCCATACTTTCTTTTCAGCTTCACTAGTTTCTAGCTTACTCATCAATCTGTTGTAATAAAGCCCGATCACACCACCAGCAGTAAATGGATCTTGTGGACCTCTAATAGTTAAGTCACCAGACTCAGACTGTTTTTCTAAAATTGTAATTAAATCGTGTTCTACAGAAGTTGCATTATGCTCAGCAATATTCAAACCTAACTCTTCATGTAGCGGACTAACTCTTAATGGATAAAAATAATTTAAAATTTTTAATAAAATATATGAACCAAAAAACGAGAATACACCGATCGAAACAATTCCAATAAACTGTGCTTTGATTTGTTCTAATCTTGTTAATCCTGTTCCAAGTATTTCAAGATCACTAAATAATCCTACAGCAATAGTTCCCCAAACCCCTGCTGCTAAATGAACAGGTACAGCACCAACAACATCATCTATTTCAAATTTATTTAAAAATTCGTTTACAAAAATTGCAACTACCGCTCCTATAATTCCAACAAATATTGAAGTCACAGATGTCATCGAATTACATCCAGCCGTAATTGCAACTAACCCTGCGAGTGGTCCAAGTATAACGTAATAAGGATCTGGTTTTTTAAATAATGCAAATGAAATTCCAAGGCCCGTTAATAATCCAAAAGAAGCTGCCAGAAATGTATTTATTAAAATAAGAGGAACTGCCTCATCCATAGCTCCATTACTTCCACCATTAAAACCAAACCATCCAAACCATAAAATTAGGGTTCCCAAAACTGCTAAAGGAAAACTTGATCCTGTGAACTTTCCTTTGTTTGCATCTGAATATTTTCCTATTCTTGGACCTAAAATTAAAACAGCAGAAAGCGCGATCCATCCACCAACAGAATGAACTATTGTACTTCCAGCAAAGTCAACAAATCCAATATCTGTCAGCCATCCAGTAGTTTTAACTTGCCCAGTAACCGCAAGTAATTGTCTTGTAGCATCGATATTATTTAAATAACTCGAAGACCATGCCCAATGACCAACTATTGGATAAATAATACCTGTAGCTATTATTGTAATTATTAAATATCCATTAAATTTCATTCTTTCAGCAACAGCTCCTGAAACAATTGTAGCTGCAGTTGCAACAAACATTGCTTGAAAGACAAAGTAAGTCATGTACTCAGCTTGATCAGTTTTAAAAAAGAATAAATCAGTTCCAAAATAGCCATTAAAACTTTTTCCAAACATCAAACCAAAACCAAATAGCCAAAAAATTACAACCGCAAGACCAAAGTCAGCAGCATTTTTAAGAGCAACGTTAATGCTATTTTTATGTCTTGAAAGACCAGTTTCCATACACATAAAACCTGCTTGCATTATGAAAACTAAAATTGCGCAATCTATAACCCAAAGGGTATCAACAAATGATTTTACTGATTCCAAATCTACATTCTCCATCTTTATCCCTTAGGTTAATATTAAAAGATTATACATTAAATAATTCTGGTGCTCAAAATAGGTTTTAGTTGTCTTTTTTCTTCCAGATAAAATAGAATAAATAAGGTGATAAAGCAGGGACTAATCCAAACCAAATCCACTCATCCCACCTAAAACTTTTATCTAAACTCGGATTCCTTAGTCCATTCCACCAGGTTAAATAACCGATAAATATTATCCAACCTAAACTGAGTGTGTAATAAATTTTTTGATTTTTTGTTGTTTCAGAATTTATGAAATTAGAAATTAGTTTTTTTACTGGCTCTAAATTCATTTAAACTAACACTTATTATTTCTTTCAACTCTAGTATCAGCGAATAATTCTATTTTACACCCACTACGATTATTTTCTTCTATAGCTTTTGCTTTAAAACCTGAAGCATCATTAGAAATACAAATCCAATATCCATTTAATGCTTTTTTACCTTTTGGATCTATTATTGTTTTCGAACCACCCAATAAATTAGTTTCTATTGATTGAGACGTAGTGACGGTAGCTGTGCAGTCACCACTGGTTTTATCATAATAGTATATTTGATTGTCTGAATAATATTCGGTTTGAGCTAACGCTATTTGTCTTAGAACGTTTTCAGTTGATTTTTTCTTAGTTGATGAAACGTAGCCATTATAACTTGTTATTCCAATAGCAGCTATAATTCCTAAGATTGCTACGACAACCAAAAGCTCAATGAGTGTAAAACCCCTGCTTTTGGCTGTCATAAGAAATTTTTTTATTCTATGTTAACTTTACCGCTTAATAAGGCTTCACCATCTTTTGGGCATGAAGTTACAGTAACTACACTTCCATCGTCATCAACGCTAGTTTCACCTTCAGTATTTGTATTACAAGCAGTCAAGGTTGTAGTTTTTATCGCTGATTTTGAAGTTTTGTATGGATTTTTAAATTCAGAACCTAATGCAGTATTTACTGCAGTTTGAACTTTATCTTGAGTTTTTCTGTCATCGCAAGTTAAGCTTCCCCCCATAACGGTTGTTTCGCCTAGCTCACATTTTTTGAGCTCTGCTGCAACGTATTTAATTATAGCTGCCTGATTAGATTTAACTGCTGATTTTTTTGCTCCTGATGTGTAACCAGAATAAGCAACAACTCCAACTGCTGCTAAAATACCAATAATTGCTACAACGACCAATAATTCTATAAGTGTAAAACCTTTATTATTTTTTTTCATAAGTGTTTATCCTATCGTAAATAAAAATATGTATATACATATAATTTATATATTTTAAAAGACAATATCTACACTCTAAAAGTAATCAAATTGGGTCATTTTTGTTGATTTAGCTAAGAAATTTAATAAATATTAATATTTATGTCATATAAAGTTACAGAAGAAGGAGATATATCCATTGTTCACCTTGATGGTGAAATTGATATGGATGTAACTGAAAAAGCAAAAGAAATTATAATGCCTTTAATTGAGGCAAAGAAAGAAGTTCATCTTAATTTAAAAGAAGTTCAATATATGGATTCATCCGGAATCTCTGTTCTTATTGAGAGTCATCAAAAAGCGAATGAGATGGGAAAAAAAGTAATTTTAAAAGATATCAGTAAATCAGTTTTGAAAGTAATTATGATGGCAAAACTCGAACAAATATTAAATTTAGGATAAATAATGGTTGCACTAAGACAAATTTCAGAACAACGAGACTTTGCTGTTAGTTCTGCAAGTTTGAAAGATGTAAGATCATTTTCAAGAGAAGTATTTGAAAAAGTAAATATCGATCAAGATTTAAAAGACGAATTAGTTTTAGCAATTGCCGAGGCTGCACAAAATATTGTCAAGCATGCTTATCAAGGTGAAGACACTGAAGATAAAATGGAGATAAAAATTTCTTTAAACAATGGTGAATTAGAGATAGGTTTTTTTGATAAGGGAAGACCTGTTGATAAAGAAAATGTTCGGCACAGAAAAATTGATGATGTTAAACCAGGTGGTTTAGGAACTTTTTTTATACAACAAATTATGGACGCAGTAGTTTTTAAAGAAGGTGAAAAGCCTTGGATAAATCATTTAATTTTAACAAAGAAAATAAATTATTAACTTCCAATAATCGCACCAACGTTGAATATTGGTGAGTACATCGCAATCATTAATCCACCAATCATTGTTCCCATGAATACAATCATTATAGGTTCAATTAAACTAGACATGTTATCAACTGCGGTATCAAATTCTTCCTCGTAATAAGCAGAGACAGAACTAAACATCTCATCTAAATTTCCTGTTTGCTCTCCAACAGAAATTAATTGGCTAAACGTTGGTGGAAATACAGGTTCTTTTAAAAAAAGTTTAGTTAATGTATCTCCTGAAAATACTCCTTTTTTAACATTTTCTAATGCTTGTGTTACTACATCATTGTTGCTGACTGATTTAGCAATCTCAATACTTTCAAGTAAATTAACACCTGCAGCACTTAAGTTTCCCATGATCAATGAAATTCTTGCTATTAAAGACTTTAAAATCATATCACCAAATACTGGCATTCTAAGAACTTGTTGATGCCATTTATATCTTACTGCTGGCATCTTAGTGGTTGTGTATTTAAAAATAATAAATATTGTCAGTAGCACCAAGCCTAAAGTTAAACCACCAGCACCTCTCATAAAGTTACTTGCAGTCATAATTACGGCAGTTGGTGTTGGTAATGCAACACCCATACCATCATACATTTTAGCAAATACTGGAACAACTTTAATTAACATGAAAACCATAACTATTATGGCGACCGAAAACATAACTACTGGATAAGTTAATGCACTTTTAATTTTCTTTTTTACTTTTTCTCTTTTTTCAAGAGAATCGACTAATTTAAGCAAGAAAACATCTAATTTACCGCTGGCTTCACCTGCTTTGATAAGATTTATGTAAACATTATCAAATATTTTTGGGTATTTTTCAAAACACTTTGATAAAGTAATACCACCCTCAAGATTTTTTCTAACATCTTCAATAATTTCTTTCATTGTGGGATGTTCAATTTGATCTCTTAACATTCCCAATACATTTAATATTGGCAATCCAGCTTTTACCATTGTTGCAAACTGTTTGGAGAAAATCATTACATCTTCTGGCTTTACTTTCTTTTTACCAAATGAAAATCCACCACCCTTTTTTTTGTCTTTTTCTGCTTTTTTCTTTTTAACTTTTGTTAAATTTGTGATTATTACTTTTTGTTCTTTAAGTTTAAACGAGGCTTCCTCTTGATTAATTGCCTCAATCTCACCCTCTATATATTTACCTGCAGATATACCTTTATATGAAAATGTTTCGGATGACATTTTTAATCCATCGATAGAACTCTATCGTATTCTCTAAAATTCAAGTCTCCTGTTAAAATAAGCTCTCTTCCCATATCTTGCATTGTTCTAAAACCTTCATTGGCAGCAATTTCTTTTAACTCAGGAGTGGTTGCTTTTCTTAAAATTGCTTCTTTAATTGGTTTTGTAACATTTAAAATTTCATAAATTCCCATTCGTCCTTTATATCCACTATCTTTGCATTTAGCACATCCTTTACCCTTTTGAACTTTTGCTCTTGATGCTTGTTCTACAGTAAATCCTAAGTCAGCAAGAGCTTTTGGTGTAATATCTTCATCTGGCTCTCTACATTCGGTACAAGTTTTTCTTGCAAGCCTTTGTGCTAATACGAGTGAAACAGCTGCGCTTATTAAATAATCTGGGGTTCCCATGTTTTGTAATCTAGTAATTGTGCTTGGTGCATCATTTGTGTGTAAAGTGCTAAATACTAAGTGTCCTGTTAGTGCTGCCTTTAATCCAATATCTACAGTTTCTTTATCCCGCATCTCACCAACAAGAATAATTTCTGGGTCTTGTCTTAAAAAAGATCGAAGTGCTGCAGCAAAATTTAAACCAATATCATCTTTTATTTGAACTTGTCCAACACCATCCAATTCATATTCAACTGGGTCTTCAGCAGTTAAAATATTTAAATGTGGTTTAGAAACTTCTTTAAGAATACTATAAAGTGTTGTTGTTTTTCCTGAACCCGTTGGTCCTGTTACAAGTACTAATCCCTGCGTTCCATGAATTGCTTTTCGTAAATTAGATAAGTCTGTTTCCTCAAAATTTAATTGTTCTAAACTTATGTCTCCCGCATCTTTGTTTAGTACCCGCATTACAATTCTCTCATTGTTTGCAGTTGGTAAAATAGATAATCGAAGATCAACTACCTTTCCATCTATTTTAAATGGAATAGCTCCATCTTGTGGTAACCTTCTTTCAGCAATATCAAGTTTACCCATAATTTTAAAACGTGTAACTACCGCCCCATAATTTGAATGTAGAAATTTTGCAAAATGCTCTTGTTCAGTTAAGATACCGTCCAATCTATATCTAACTCTTGATGAAAATCTGTACGGTTCAATGTGAATATCTGATACACCCGATTTAATTGCTTCTGCAACTACAGCAGTACTAAATTTGATAACATCAGACTCATTTTCTATAGCCTCAATATCTTCCTCTGGTTTCTCCTCTAGTACCTCAGCGTTTTCATCAACGTCATAATCAAAAGTTTTAGTTTTTTCGCTATTAGCCTTTTGAATAGACTCCATTGTAGTTTCACCATCTGCTAATAATCTGTCTATATAGGATGAAATATCTGAAATTTTAGCAGCGTGTAACTCAATATCTTTTTTTGTGATAGTTTTTAAATTTCTCATCAAACTTAATTTTGAACTGTCTGGAATTGCTATATGTAAAATATTTCCCTCAATTTTGAATGGGGCTATAAAATTCATATTTATATAATTTGAAGGAAGAATAGATTTTATTTCATCAGTTATTTCCACATTCGATAAATCGATTATATCTAGGGATTGTTCATTTACTAAAAGATCTAAAATTTTTTGTTCGTCAGTTAACTTTAATTCGAATACTGCTTCTATTTGAGATTTTTCTCCCTCTGAGGAAGCTTTCTTGATATCAACTAAATCCTTTCCAGAAATAATATCCTGATCAATTAGAATATTAATTAAATTTATTTCAGACTCTCTACTAATTTTAAGCATTATAAAATTCTTGGTGCTATAAATATAAGCAATTCCTCCAAATTATCTTCATTCTTTTTATATTTTAATAGATTACCAATTACAGGGACATTTCCAAGACCTGGAACCTGTTCATTTGCTTTTGTCACATTATTTGATTTTATTCCACCAATTACAACAATATCTCCGTCAGCAACCAATAATTTCGTAGTAATTTCCATCTTAGTTATAGGAGGTTCTGACTGAGAAGTATCAGCATCATCATTATTTACCTGAATGTCTAACAACACATTACCATCTCCAATAATGCTAGGTGTAACTTGAAGTTTTAATGCTGCCTCTTTAAATGATGTTGATGTTGTACCTTCAGATGTTGTTTCATAAGGAATTTCTTTACCTTGCGTAACTGATGCTGGTTGATTATTTATTGTAAATACTTTTGGATTTGAAATTGTCTCTACTATACCTGTTTTTTCTAAAGCTGTGATCTCAGCTTTTAATACAGCTGATCCTGTTCTTTTTAATACTCCAATACCACTCGTCGCTCCAATTGCAGGTAAATTTGTTAAACTATCTTTAGCTGTTTGAACAAGTGCAGCAGATGTATCATCTAAAGTTCCTGATGAACTTGTTGTACCAACAACTCCACCAATTTGCTCTTGTTGTCTTTGGTAATATCCTCCTAGTCTTGTTCCAAGTT
The DNA here is from genome assembly GCA_902609705.1 of uncultured Pelagibacteraceae bacterium. Taxonomy (GTDB): domain Bacteria; phylum Pseudomonadota; class Alphaproteobacteria; order Pelagibacterales; family Pelagibacteraceae; genus Pelagibacter. The sequence goes on along the minus strand of CACLSX010000016.1, from coordinate 12,279 downwards.
GTCTCTCAAATTCAGAAGTAGCTTTTACTACAAATGCTTCGATAAGAACTTGCTCAGTTTTAATATCTATTTCTGTCAGTACTTTATCTACAGTATCTAAATCTCTTTCCTTACCTCTGACTATAATTGATCTAGTGGCTGTCTCTTCTGTAATTTTTATAGGAGATGTTGATGCTTCTCCTGAGCCAGTCTGAAATAATTCTTCAATTGTAGCTTTTGCTAACTCAGGAGATATATAATATAATCTAAAAATTTCAGATATAATTGGTTCAACACTATCTTCTAATTCTACTTTATTTTTAACTGCTTGTGCTCTTTCAGATTTATAAGTTTCTTGTGCAGTTAATGTTTCAGGAGAGTGAATTCTAATTAAATTGCTATTAACATCTATGTCAGAAGCATAATTTTTCATGTCTAAAAGAGCTTGGAATGCTTTATCCCATGGTACATCAACTAACTCAGCTGATATAGCACCTGCAACCTCATCTCCTACTAAAACATTAATTTCGCCAATTTTGCCCATCATTTTCATTGTTTCTTTAAAATCTAAATTTTTAAATTTCAAAGTTACTCTTTGTTTAAGCAATGGATAGCTTTCAGGAATTAAAAGATAATTTCTCTGTGTTTCAGATGTTATTTTTCTTCTTTTCTTTAATTTGACCGCATCACCATCAACTGGCTTGGGTCCCATTTCTAAGGTTTTAGCAATTTCTGCTTGACCTGTTTGTCTTATATCATTTTTAATTAAAGGTGTGTTGTGTTTAAAAGGTTTATTATATTTTTGATTAAATTTAGAATTTGGACCACAACTATTTAAAATTATTGCTAATATTATTAAGTATGCAGATGTAATTATTTTCTTAGTATTCATCTGCCTCTCTTATTTGGTTATTAAAATCTATAATTATGTATGATTTATCTTCTTTTAAAAAGATTGCTTCTGTTAATCTTAAGTCAATTAATTTTACTTTCCCAAGATATTGACCAAGTGTTATAGTCATTACATCCCCTGATGCATCTGTAAGACTTATATAGCTCGCATTTGCTCCTGATATTAATCCTGATAATTTAAAATTATATAAACTCATTGGATCTCTTTCTTCTCCTGTTTCAGGATTTAAAGATGAATTAGATCCTTCGTTTCCAGCAAATGGATCATTCAAAGGAACATCCTCTTCTTCTTCTTCAACTTTTGTTTCTAAAGTTTTTGTAATCTCTTTTGCCTTTTCGACAAGTTCAGCATTTGTAGAATGATTATCTGCAAAACCAATGTTTGGGATACAGAAAAACAAAATAAAGAATAATATTTTTTTAAAAGAATTCATCCGGTATTCCCACTATTGTAAGTTCTCCTTTTGCAATTATCGCTCCAGTTGAATCGTTTTGTACTATACTTATAGTCTCCTTGTCAAAATTTAACATTTTCTTGGATTTTGCAATTGATCTTTTAAATTTAATGTAGCCTAAAAAGTTACCTTTTATCTCATATTCGACAGGTATCTGATAATAAGATATATCCGTTTTTTTTAACAGTTCTTCTGCTTGTTGAGCAACACCAGGTTTTAAAATAGGTTTTGGTTTTTTCTTCTCTATTTTTGAAATCGTCAAACCATTTATACCTGCAAATCTACTTAAGCTTTGATACAATCCTTCAACTTCAGCTTTTGAGTGAAACAACGTTGAACTTTCTTTAAATTGAGGTTTTAGTTTCTTTAATCTTTTTTTGTTTTTAATTATCTCATCCTCGAATTGAGTAATTTCAGATTCTTTTAAAACCTTGTCTTCGTATAAAGCTTTTTTCTCTTTAACAATTGGATTTAAGATTAAGTAATACCCAATTAAAAAAATTATAATTGCAAAAAAACCAGCTCCAAATTTAATAAGAGTTTTTTTATCAACAGTTTTTAACTTTGCAGCTATATCACTTACATTTATATTTTTTAAATCTATATTTTTTAAATCCATTATGCGCTCTCCAGAATACAAGCTATTTTAAATCCCTTCATTGTAGGAGCTCCAGCAGTTTGACCATCTGGTAAGGTCATTGTGGCTAATTGTGCTTGCATTATTAATTTTTTATTATTTAAATTACTTATTAACTTTAAAATATCTTGGTCACTTGATGCTGTTCCTTGTATAATAATCTGATTTGATCCGTTGTACTCTATTGAATTGAATTTTACTCTTTTTGGAACAGCTGAAGCTATTTGAGCCAGAACTCTAAAACTCACTTTTTTGTTTGATTTTATTGATTTACTAATTTTTAAAGATTTTAAAATTAAAGCTAATTCTTTTTCTACTTTATTTTTTTCTAATGTTCTAAGTTCATGTGTTTGAAGAATATCATCATATCCAACTAATTGTTTATTCAATGTATTTATTTGCCAAAAAGAAAGGCCAAATAATACTATATAAATTATTGCGATAACTCCTATTGCGCCTTTGAAAGCAAAATTAGAAAATACTTTGGCTTTTTTCTGTGCTATCATGCTATCTCTATTAGGAAGTAGATTTATATTTTTTACAGCAGTTACAAATTTGTAATATCCAAATACATCAAGTTTTCTAAACGCCAATCCAATAACAGTTGAAAGATAAGACCTATTATCTAACTTAACGCTCTCTTCTAGTTGTGCTGGTACTTTTATTTCTTTAATTGGATCTAATAAATTAAATCCTGTATTTGTTAAATTTTTTCTAAAAGTGCCAAGATAAGTTTCTACATTTTCTAAATTTGATACTACTTTCAGGTTTCTAATTCTTTTTTCATACTTTGTTTCAAAATCTTGCACCGCTTGTTTAACTTGAGTTACATATCTTCTAACTAAAGCATCCATCTCTTCCTGATTATCTGAATTTTGAAGAGTATTTCTATCTTGAGATCTTATAAATATATCTGTGATGATTGGATTATTTTCATACAAAATCATTACATAGTTTTCATCTAATCCAAATTCTAAAACAGCGGTTAAGTTTGCATCCTCAATTGAGCCAGCTAATTGATTCATTTGGTCGACTGCGGATTTAAGAGCAAAACACTTAACATCAATTATAACTGCATTTAAACCACCCTTCTTTATTATTGCTGTATAACTATTGATATCTGATAGTTTCGATGCAACGAATAAAATATCCATTGTATTTGCGGTTTTATCTCTATTTATTACTTGATGAAAAATTGAATAATCATTTAAGTTATCTGTTAATTGTACAAGGTTTTCCCAAAGAGAGTCTGTGTCTATTGCTTTGCTCAGCTCTTCATCTGTCATTAGAGGTGCTGTTACAACTCTGATAATTGCACTAGTTACAGGAATGGCAATCGCAGCATTTGTTGTAGTTATTTTAGATTTTTGAAGAGCAATTTTAAGTTCGTCTCCAAACTTATCTTGATTATCTAAAACAGTAGCACTTTTATCTAGACCTTCAATTGGGTGAATAAAAAATTTTTCTAAAACCCATTTGTTGGATTTATCAGTTGTTAGTTGTGCTAACCTAATTTCTGTTGGTGAAAGCTCAACACCTACAATTTCTTCTCCTTGAACTGCAGATTTTCCAATTCTATTTTTAAAAAACTTACCTAAAAAACTTTCTTTTTTCTTTTTTTCCTCTGTTTTTGGAACTGGTGTTTGTTCACCTTCTTTAGATTTCTTTTTGAATAAATTAGCAAAAGGGTTTTTCATTTTTTAATTATGTTATAATACTAAACCATTATTATATATTTACATTAAATCAACTAATACTCGAACTTTCAAGCAAAGTGTCTGAAATGGGTTTTTGCAAATATTTAATAGTAATTTAATGACAATTTATTGTACTAAAGTATAAACTATTAAAATGTTTGAAAAATTAGAGCAGTTAGCAAAAGATAATAAGAAAATTTCTGATTTTCATATTAGGGCAGGATCTCCCCTAGCTTATCGACAAACTGGAGAAATCGTAAAAGTTGAAGGTACAAATGTTACAGCTCAAGATTTAAAAGATTTAATCTCAATGAATTGTAACGAACACGAAGCTGAAAAATTTGAAAAGACTCATGAGTTAGATTCTGCAGTCATGTTAAGCGGATTAAGATTTAGAGCAAATTTTTATAAAACGATTAGTGGACCAGCTGCAGTATTAAGAAGAGTTGAAAGTAAAATTCCAGATATGGATCAATTTAGTCTACCGCAAGCTCTTTATGATATAGTAGATTTCCATAAAGGACTGGTGCTTGTAACTGGACCAACTGGTTCAGGTAAATCAACAACACTTGCAGCAATCGTAAATGAAATTAATAAAACAAGAACGTCAAATATTATAACTGTAGAAGATCCAGTAGAATTTATTCACAAAGATGTAAAAAGTATTGTTTCTCATCGAGAAGTTGGAAAACAAACTCAATCTTTTGCAGCAGCGCTTAAAGCTGCGTTAAGAGAAGATCCAGATGTAATTCTTGTTGGTGAAATGAGAGATCTTGAAACAATTAGTTTAGCACTTACTGCTGCGGAAACTGGTCACTTAGTTTTTGGAACTTTGCATACAAGCGGTGCCCCAAGTACAATAAATAGAATAATTGATGTTTTTCCTCCAGAGCAACAAGAACAAATTAGAGCTCAAATTTCTACATCACTAAAAATGGTAGTTACGCAGAGATTGTTAAAAACAAGAGATGGTGCTGGTAGAGTTGGTGCATTTGAAATCATGAAGTGCACTGCGCCAATTCAGAACTTAATAAGAGAAGCAAAAATTCACCAAATACCAAGTATTATGCAAACTGCTGTACGTGATGGAATGATCACTATGGAAAAATCACTGGAGGAATTAGTAAAGTCGGGTAAGATAGATCCAGGTGCAGCAAGATCAGGACATTAAAGGTTTCACAATTTTAGAATTGCTAGTTGTTATTGCAATTGTAGCAATCATATCTGGAGTTGCATATCCAAGTTTTTCAAAATGGAGCACAGAACGAAAAGTAAGAGCTGCAACAGAAAAAGTTGCAAGCATGATTTCTAATATTGCAACACAAACTCAAAGAGGAAACTTAGCTTATAGCCAATTAATGGTACGAACATTTACAGGCTCTAAAAACCAAGAAAGCTCAATTTTTGTATCAAAGGGAATGGGAGATAAAAATTTCAAACAAAAATTGCAGAATGGACAAATTAATTGTCCAGTATCCTCATCAGGTTATTGGGATGATTTTGGTAAACCACGTAAAAATATTGAGGGAACAAATTTTAGTGAGTATTACGAAATTTTCAATCCTGAGGAAAATGTAATTGGCGAGTCTAAAATTGCAGTTCATTTTCTATTAACATCTGCAATATGTTTTGGTAAAGGAGGAAATTATTATAAAGCAACCAATGCTCTTTCAAAAGGAAGTAACGTTAACATCATTGTTGAAGGTAGCGCTACTCCTAATTACATTGTTATTTGCACTTATGAGAACGCAAAAAAAAATGGAAACAAATGTCCTACAAAAGGAAAGGCTCTTGAAAAACCAGCCTATTTAGTAAAATGGTCAAGATTTGGTAATGTAAGTAAATTTAAATGGAATGGAAGTGATTGGAATAGACAGTAAATTAAAAGAAAAGGGTTTAACGCTTTTAGAAGCTTTAGTTGCAACGGCTATTGTTGGAATAGGTTTTATAGCGGTTTTTCAGATGGTCAATTATTCAGTTAGATCAATTGATGTTTCTGGGGAAAGAACAAAATCTAATTATATCACTGCTATGATAGCAGAAGATTTAATTGGAGATGCAAATTCAAAAAAAGGTGATGATAAACTTTATGAACATCTGGCTAACTTAACAGATAAGAATGATTACGCTTGGCAAAATGCAGAATGCAAAAAAAGAAATAATATAACTGGTAATCCTTATAAGGGCGCAGATATTGCTATTGATAATAAAACACAAAAGTGGAATTTGAGAGTATCAAGCGACAGAATTAAATGCCAACCTACAAGTATTGGTTCAACACTTACCAATGACATAAAAAAATTAAAAGTTTATGAGATTTGTAGAAATAACGTAAAAGAAAATGGGAAGAGTAGACCAAACTGTGATTATCGTAATGATGATATTTGGGACAAAACTTATATTGGCAGAATGGAAATATTAATGCCAACTACAGGGACAGATACGAAAGGTAAAACTGTTCAAAAGAAGAAATATTTATATTTCCAAATGAAATGATGAAAAAATTTAATTCAGAAACTGGAGTAACGCTAATTGAAATTCTTATCGGGGTTGTGATTTCAATGATAATGATGGCTGCTATGTTTACATCTTATAACGCAGTTAATAATAGTTATTCACAAGTAATTGATAGAGCAAAAATTAGTCAGACAGGAAGAGATATGATTGGAATGTTAGTGAGAGATATAAGAATTGCAGGTTTTAGATATTTTGATGATGTCAGTAAAACCCCAACAAATTACGTTCCAATTTTAATTACTAAAGCTCCAGGTAGCGGTTGTGATAAAATTGAAATAACTTACGGTGATAGAATTAGAGATCCTAAAAATCCTAATGCTAAACCACCAGTTTTTTTATATAAAACATACAAAGTCGTTTACGAGTGTAAAGCATCAAATATTGTAGACAAAAAAACAAGCAAAAAAATTAATGCATATGCTATTTATAAATCAAAATATGAATGGAATGGATCTAGCTGGACGGCACCAACACAATCAACTGATGACTTACTTTATAAAGACGAATTAGTAGTTGATTACGTTCAAGAATTAATTTTTATTCCAATTGATAGCAAGGGTAAAGTGATGAATCCAATTCCTAAAACGCTTAGCGATAGTAATAAGATTAAAGTTGTTGATATAATGGTATCTTTAAGATCTCAAGGTGAGTTTTTTAGAAAAGAGCAGGAAAGACCATTTAGACTTTTAGGTGAAAAATCTAATAAGAAATTCACAGATAAGTTTTTAAGAGAAGCTTTAGTTGTATCAGCATACACAAGAAATATGGGATTATGATAATTAGAAAATCAGAAAAAGGGTTTGCAATGGTTTTGTCTTTAGTTTTGCTATTGGCAATGTCATTGATGGGTGGAGCATTAATATTAATTTCATCGGGTGACCATCAAAGCAATAATAACAGTGATCAATATCAACAAACATTTTATGCTGCAGAGATGGCACTTCTACAAGGTGAGAAATATATTTTAAATGAGAAAAGTGGACCATGGGATGGAAAAAGCACTAGAGATACTTCGAAAGCAAATTTACCAGAAGATCATACCTCTCCTTTTTTAGGAACTATGAGTGCCCAAAACTATAATCCAGGTTCTAAATATAAATTTACATCAACAATTGATCGAAAATTTATAAATACAGGTACATCTTGTTTTAAAAGCTATAGAGATATTGATAGGGATAATCCAGACAACAAAAAAAGGATGAGAGTTATAAAGAATGAAACCACGAAAAAAGAAGTGGCTCACAGTTTTAATCTTGGAGTAATTCTTGAAAATACCTTTAGAAATAAAGGTAAAAATTTTGAAAAAGAGGAAGCAGTTAGAATGAAAAGTTATTATTATGAGTACTTTATTGAAAGAATTGGTGCTGCAAGTACACAAGCAATAGGATCCAGCATTAAATTAACGGCATCTGATGCTTCAAAGAATGGTATTGCTTACAGAGTTTATGGTTGTGGTATTTATGGAGCTGAAAAAGAAAAAGATAGAATGATAGTTTCGTTAGAAAGTGTGGTAGTTTTACCTAAAAATTAAGGTTTTATTAACTAATAAAATATGAATAAAATAAGATAATATATACGTTTATGAAAAAAATTATTTTAATAAGCTTCATATTCCTTTTCTCAATTCATGCAAACGCAGCTTGTAAATTTGATTTAGATTTTGGAGAGGATATCTCAAAAATACAGGACAAATATGGCCAAGCAATGCCACTAGAAAATTTTGGAGAAGATGAATTGAGCATGGTCATTGCTGTTGCTGATGAAGTCTGCCCAAACCACAGGTTAAAAGATGTTGCTATTGAGTATAGATTTTTAAACGACAAACTAGCTGCGGTTAATTTAATTAGTTTAAATACTGAAAGCGACACAAAAAAATCTGAAAAATTAACTATAATGAAATATGTAAAAAGAAATTATGGTGACTTTGATACAGGTCAAACTCCAACCTCATATCTTGGATATGAAGTATTTGAAAAAACAAAGCAGTTTATAGTTTACCAAAGAACTTTGGATGATCTTGGATTTATTGAAGAGCAAATGTATCTTTCTAACAAAAAATATGATGAGTTACTTGGAATTTTCTATAATCAACTTGAAGAAGAGATGGCGAAAAGTGAGTCTCAAAATTAATGAAATTTAAAATTTTTATATCCAGCCTAATACTGTTCTTTTCTTTTTTTGCATCAAACTTACATGCAAAATTATTGCCGCCAGGCACTGGAACACAAGCTGATGTTCCTTCCAACTTATTAATTCTTTTAGATAAATCTGGAAGTATGGGTTGGAGAATGAGTAACGCACAATCAATCAATAGAATGTTTGATGGTGTTACGGACAGTTCAGGAAATATTTATATTGCACAATTTTCAAGATATGGGGTTAGAAAAATAGATTATACTACTGGTAAAACTGATACTTCTTGGGGTTCAAATGGAAGAGTTGGTATGAGTGGGTCATGTCGAACTTACTATCCTTACAGTGCAGATGTTTATAACGGGGTCATGTATGTGGCAAGTTTATATGACCATAGAATTAGAAAGATTAGACTTTCAGATGGTGCTTGTTTAGGAAGTTTAGCTACTGGCACTTATCCTAGAGGTGTAACAGTTTATCAAAATTATTTATTTACCACTTCCAACAGTGGTTTGTATTCAATGAACCTGAACACTAATAGTGGAAGACGTTGTAATTACCATAATGAATGGAGATATACATATGCTATTGCAGGAAGTAACAATACTCTTTACAGTCACTATAGTCGTTATCTTTATAGTGCTCCTTTAACTAGTGTTGGAGGCACTTTGTGTCCTTCAGGAAGAGCTAAATATTTTAGAGATAGTGCTTCAGGCTACGTTTATGGAATGGAAGCAGACCCTAACACAAATGATGTGCTTTATATTATGGCTCGTAGCTATAATAAGATGCGTAAAATAACTGTTAACTCGTCAAGAACTGGATACACATTAAATTGGGACAAAGGCAGATACCGATACATGGGTATTTCAACTGCAAGTAATACATTTTTTTATTATCCTTTTGGAATTAGTTATGATCATAGCAATGATAGGATTATTACCTATGGATATAATGCAAAAAAAGTTCAGGTCTTTGATGAAAATGGAACATATATAAAGTCTATTGGTGGATATGCTGCTACTACAAGAATGGCAGCAGCACATAAAGCCATAAAAGCAGTGGTCACAGACTCCAATTTAACATCAGGTGTAAATTTTGGCTTTGGTTATTGGTCAAGTTCATGGTCATCGAAAGCATGGCCACCAGGTTTTAGTTCATGGTCAGGGGATATAACCACAGGTAGAGCAAAACCTTGTGATACCCAAAACTGTTTAAAAGTAAGAGTTCATAATAATGGGGCTGCGCAAATTAACAAAATTATTTCGTCAGTTAATGCAAGAGGTGGAACTGATGCCTATACATTTATGAAAATAGCTCAAGACTATTATCTTCATGGAAGTTTAAGCCCAATTGATAAAAATTCACCTTGTCAAAAAAGTTATGTCCTCGTTATTGGAGATGGTGATTGGTACAATCACTCAAAAGCTGTGGCTATGGCAAAAAACTTATTTAATAATTATAAGATACCCACATTCGCAATTGCTTTTGGAACAGGAATTAGCAATAGAGGAATGAGGTACTTTAACGAACTAGCTGTAGCAGGAGGAACAACAAAAGCTATTGTTGCTCCAACAGCAGAGTCACTCAAAACTCAACTAGCTGCTGCTGTTTCTCAAATAATTGCATCTAAGTTATCTTTCACAGCGCCCGCTATTACTGCAACATTAAACTCTGATGGATCATTGTATCAAGCACAGTTTGATTATGCTCAAAATCAAGAGTGGACTGGAACAATTAAGAGAACAAAAATAGATAAAAAAGGAAATCTTGATACAAAAGATAAAGGTAACTGGTCAGCTGTTGATGTACTGCCTAAACCAGGGAATAGAAAGATATGGAGTCCAATTCCTGGAACGGATTATTCGACAAATTATAACAACTGGGTAGAAAGTAATTCTTCAGCGATTGAAAGTATCTTAACTCTAAAAGGGTTTGATATTCAGGACTATCACAGAAAAACTAAAAATACTGATAATTCTATAAATAATAAAAGATGTGCAAACACAAGTGGTGTAGCAGATGGAACAGATGATGATTTAAAAGGCTTAATTAATTTTATAAGAGGGACAGATTATTTTGATTATGATGCAGATTGTAATCTGACAGAAACAAGAGCTAAGCCAATGGGAGATGTTTACCATTCACAATTAGTTGTTGTAGGACCACCAACTGCAGAAACAGCTTTTACAAGTGAAAATCAAGAGGCTTATTGGAGATCAACTAAGGGATATGATAGTTGGGCAGAATCTCAGAGATTGAGAAAACCTGTAATTTATGCTGGATCAAATAGTGGAGTTTTGCATGCTTTAGATGCAGGCTCAGGAGTAGAACTGTGGGGATTTGTGCCACCATTTATAGCATCAAGATTACCTACAATAATGAATACTAACTTAAATGAAATTAATCCAAACAAAGGAGGTTCTAATGCAATTTATGGTGTTGATGGATCTCCCGTTCAACATGATATTTTCTTTCAAAGTCCACATGATACATCTGCAAATTGGCATACCGTATTGTTTGTACCTTATGGAAGAGGAGGTAGTGGTTTCTCTGTATTAGATGTGACTGATCCTGCAAAACCAGAGCATTTAGTCTCAATATATAATGATATGATTAATAATCAGGTGTACAGAATGGATCATGCAAATAATGTTTTTGTATATGATTATATAGGTACATCTTATCCTCTAAGTGAATTTCTAGAGGCGCAAGAAGTAGGTAACGTTTATGCTCCAGATAAAGATAATGAAGTTGCCAGTAAGCAAACTTGTGATGATACACAAACAAAATATTGTTACGAAAGCACAAAATGGACTTTACCAGTAAAAAATCTAACTAAAAGTATGCTATCAGTTCTTGAAGATGGAGTTGATATAACAAATAGCATTACAATTAGCTATGATACATCTGGAAACACTCAAATTAATTTCAACAAAAAAATGAAATTTGATGCTGATGAGTCCAAAACTCAAAGAGACAACTCACCGATCGGAGTGAATATAAAACAAGGAGCAGTTGGTACTGGAGTTGTAACAGACCCTGAATGGGACTACAGTACTCTTGGAGAAACATGGTCAGATCCAAGAATATTTAGACTACCTAATGCTGGTGCTGGAGACAATGTCAGAGATGACGATATATCAGTCGCTGTAATGGGTGGAGGTTTTGGTGCTCAATTCTCAGGAGCTGGTAGTAACGTATTTGTTATTGATCTGCAATCAAAAGATAAGTTTGGACAATTAATAAAGACAATTACGGTAGAAGATACCAGTGCAAGCGATATTGATAATTCTGTTCCCGCATCATTAACAGTTATTACCCCTGATAAAGCAAGGGGTGCTGACTTTGCAGGAGCACTTGTATACTTGTCTGATTTAGAAGGTAAAATTAGTAAATTAAATTTAACAAATATGAGTACAGATCCTCAAAATGTACCTATAAAAATGTATGACATAACGACATTATTTAAAGCAGGAGCAAGTAGATCAAATGGTAGATACATGTATAAACCATTAGATGCTTCAATTGGTGGAACAACAAATAATTTATGGTTGTACGCTGGAACTGGAGATGCTCAAAGATTGAATGCAAGAGTAAAAGGAACAAGTAACTTAATGATTGGAATAAAAGATCCAGATTATCCATTCTATAAATCTATAGCAACACCAAAAAATGCAGACGATATTACAAAATGTCAAAATACATCAAATGATAGAAGCGGAACTTCTTGTAGAGTGACAGATAAGGATAGAGGTTGGTATGTTGTATTAAAAGATTTTGCTAAAGTTACTGCTCAACCAAAAGTAAACAATGGTATGGTTTACTTCCCAGTTTATAGACCATCTGTATCTCAAAACAAATGTGATTTGGGAGATGCATTAATTTGTGTAACTGATGATGAATGCGGAACACATGACTCGTTTATTGGATTAGAATCTAAAAGAAC
>CACLSX010000015.1 GCA_902609705.1 uncultured Pelagibacteraceae bacterium | reverse complement strand
AATAAAAGAATAAAAAAAATTACTTTAAAAATTATGGGCATGGATTTGGATATTTTTTTTGGATTTCATTAATTTCATTAATTATTTCTTTATCAAGATTCACTTTTACACTTTCTATGTTTGTTTTCAACTGCTCCATTGTTGTAGCACCAATAATAACACTAGACATAAAATCCTGCATCTCACAAAACTTTATACTCATTTGACTCATATCAATATTATATTTTTTACTAATATTAAAATATTCCTCAACAGCTTCGTTAGTATTTGGTTTTCGATATCTTGTCCAAAAGTCCCAATCTCTTTCCATCCGAGATCCTTTTGGAAATTGCTTATTTCTATATTTACCACTTAAAAAACCACTGGCTAAAGGTGAATAAGATAAGCAGCCAATATTTTCTCTTATAGACACTTCAGCTAATCCAACTTCATATGACCTATTTAATAAACTGTAGGGATTTTGTATAGAAACCATTCTTGGCAAACTCTTATCCTTTGAGAGTTTAAGATAATTCATAACACCCCAAGGAGTTTCATTAGATAAACCAACATGTCTAATTTTTCCTTGCTCTATATACTTTTGTAAATCCACTAAGACATCTTCAAAGCTATTCCATTTATTTTCTTCATGGTCATACCCTAGTTTACCAAAATAATTAGTATTTCTTTCAGGCCAATGAAGTTGATATAAATCAATGTAATCAGTTTTAAGTCTTTTAAGACTATTATGAAGTGCGGCTTCTAGATTCTTTCCAAAAAAACTATTTTCACCATTTCTTATGTAATCTCTTGCAGGTCCAGAAACTTTAGTTGCAAGTATTACATTTTTTCTTTTTTTAGTTTTTTCAAACCAATTTCCAATGATCGTCTCTGTATAACCAAAAGTTTCAGCTTTTGGAGGTACTGAATAAAGTTCTGCAGTATCCCAAAAATTAACTCCATTTTCGAGAGAGTAATCCATTTGTTTGAAAGCTTCTTCTTGACTATTTTGTTCACCCCAGGTCATGGTGCCGAGACAAATTGTGCTAATATCTATATCAGTTGTTCCTAACTTTTTATAATTCATTAAATATTGAGTATTTGTTACCTATATTTTGACTGCTTGAAAAATTTAAGATTTATTACTATATATTAAATTATGGAATTCAATAGAAACAATATCTTAAACAAATCAACTACAGCAAAAAAAGTTGTTGTGATGGATGAAGGCCTTAGAGCCTACATGCTAAAAGTTTACAACTACATGGCAACTGGTGTTTTGCTTACAGGAATCATTGCATTACTATCTTTTAAAATGTCAGTAGTTACAGATGCAAGCGGATCAATAGTTGCTTTAACAGAGTTCGGAAATGCAATTTATCTTTCAGGATTAAAATGGGTAGTTATGTTAGCTCCTCTTGGAATTGTTTTTTATATGAGCTTTGGAATAAATAAAATGAGTTCCTCAAAGGCTCAAACTACTTTTTGGATTTTTGCAGCCTTGATGGGTTTATCGCTTTCATCAATTTTATTAGTTTACACTGGACTTAGTGTGACGAGAGTATTTTTCATTTCTTCAGCTACATTTGGAGCTATGAGTATATATGGTTACACAACTAAAAGAGACCTCACAAAATTTGGATCATTCTTAATGATGGGTTTAATTGGTATTATAATAGCATCTTTAGTAAATATTTTCTTAAAATCTTCAATGATGTACTTTGTTATTTCAATCATTGGAGTTCTTATATTTGTTGGATTGACTGCCTACGATACACAAAAAATTAAGAATATGTATGCAGCAACAGACTCAGGTGAAGTAATTGGTAAGAAAGCTGTTATGGGAGCTTTAACATTATACCTAGATTTTATAAATTTATTTATAATGCTTTTAAGATTGTTTGGTCAAAGAAGATAGTCAAAAATTATAGTTTTTTCCAATTTGTTTTTTTTAAAAGTATCTCTAAATCATAAGCATTATTTAAAATTTTACCATTTCTATCAGTTATTAAATATTTCAAATTCTTATTAGAAGGTTTAAAATTTTTACTGATGTTGTAGATAGCTTTTTCTGCTGAATTTTTAAAAATACTAAAGCTTACTCTTTTACTTGATATTGAAAGGCCATAGTCTTTCCAAGATCCCTCAGATACCATTTTAGCGTATAAGTCTAGTATAACTTTTAGTTCTTTTTTTTCAAAAAAATACCTTTGGTTTTGTTCTTTATTTGAATTATTTATTACTAATTTTAAATTACTCATTTAATTTGTGTTTATTAATCAAACCAACTTGTGATGCTGTAAAGATGAATGTAATTGGTAGCATTCCCCAAACTTTAAAGTTAACCCAAAATTCTTCTGTTTGAGTTCTCCAAACAATTTCATTTAATATAGCTAAAAAAATAAAAAAATAAGTCCATCTGTTATTCAAAATTTTCCAACCTTCATCAGACATTGGCAGTGTTTTTCCAAGTATTAATTTTAAAACTGGTTCATTGGTGAAGTATTTTCCAAAGAATAAAGCTAAGGCAAATAAAATATTTATAATAGTGGGTTTCATATAAATAAAAATTGGATTATCAAAATAAATTGTTAAACCTCCAAATAGAGTAATTAAAATTCCTCCTAACAAAGGAACCATCGGAACTTTTTTTTCCAATATCCAAACCAAGAGAACAGAAATTATTGTTGCGACAATTAGAGGTGGTATTGCAACTTTTAAATTTTTATCACTGTTATAATAAAAGAAGAAAAAAATAGCTAAAGGCCCAACGTCTGTAATGAATTTTAAAAGTGATTTATTCACTGCTACATATTAACAGATTAATAAAACATTTATATTTTTTTTATTGATTTTTTTCATCAAATATCCATATTTAATATCGTGAGTACTCAAAAAGCTAAATTTTCAATTGGAGACGTTGTAAAACATAGACACTTCGATTTTAGAGGTGTGATCTACGATGTTGACTTTGAATTTAATAACTCAGAGGAGTGGTATCAATCGATTCCAAAAAACGTGAGACCTAGAAAGGATCAGCCATTTTATCATTTACTAGCAGAGAATGACGAAATTACTTACGAGGCTTATGTGTCTGAGCAAAATCTATTATTTGATGACTCTGAAGAGCCTATAAAACACCCTTTAATTAATGAAATTTTTTCAGGTAAGCGTGGATCAAGCTACTTCAAGCCTTCAAATTAACTAATAGTCAATATTTAAACACAATTGTCCCAAATCTCTGTCATATCTGTTTGTTATAAAATATTTAATTCTGATCAAGAGTACTGTTTTTCCTCTATCTCCCTCTGTATTCTTGGTCAGAAACTTTGAATAATTTTATTCCTAAATTTATGTGTTATAAAAAATTATGATTAATTATTTCAATCCAAATAATACTTTAAAGATAATTAATAAAATACAAAAGTTTGTATTTGCGCTATTTATAATTGTATTGTTACTTGGATTAGTTGAAGCTTTAGTTCTTTCTCCCGAAGATTATAAGCAGAGTGACTCAGTTAGAATTATGTATGTTCATGTTCCATCGGCTTGGATATCACTTGGAATATTTTCAGTTATTTCCATTCTTTCTTTTGGAGTTTTTATTTTTAAAAATAAAAATTTCTCTTTAATAACAAAAAGTTTAGCACCTTCTGGTTTTGTTTTTAGCATAATAGCTTTAGTTACAGGATCAATTTGGGGAAAACCAACCTGGGGAACTTGGTGGGCTTGGGATGCAAGAATTACTTCAATGCTCTTACTTTCAATTTTTTATTTATTGTTTATTACATCTTGGAAGATTACTACAGATATTAGTAAAGCAGAAAAAATTAGCTCAATAATAGCAATTATTGGTCTTATAAATATTCCTGTTATAAAATTCTCTGTGGAATGGTGGAATACTTTACACCAACCTGCTTCAGTAAAAATCTTGGAGGAAACCACAATTCATTCTTCAATGTTGACACCATTAGCTATAATGACTGCGGCATTTGCTCTATTTTCACTTTTGATATTTTTAATGAAATATAATACAGAACTGTTAAAGATTAAAAATAAAGGTCTTAATAGATTATGATTAGTGAACTACTAAATATGAATGGATACGGTGTATACGTTTGGTCATCATTTATATTTACTCTATTTTCTTTTAGTTTCTTGTACGCGGTAGTAAAATTAAATTTAATTAAAGAGAAAAAGAAATTTGAGGAAAATTATAAATCACTAGATGAAAAGAAACTTGCATCAGTAGCTAAGCAAAAAACGTACAGAGAGATATTAGCAAACACTTCCACATCTAAAGTTTAACTAAAATTCACATGTACGGAAAAAAAGTTAAATTTAGAGCTCTTTTTATTTTTTTAATTTTAATTTCATTAGTTCTTACAATTTTTTTGGTGGTTAAATCTCTTGAGGAAAACGTAGTATATTTTAAGTCTCCAACAGACATTAAAAATCTTAATGAAATCAAAAATGCTCAAAAAATAAGAGTTGGTGGAATGGTGAAAAAAAATTCTATTAAAATAAACGATAAAGAAATTTTTTTTGTAATTACGGATTTCAAAAATGAATTATTAGTCAATTTTAATGGATCGGTACCTAATTTGTTTGAAGAGGGTAAGGGTGTAGTTGCTGAAGGTTTCTTAAAGGATAAAAGTTTTCTAAATGCTGACAAGATTTTAGCAAAACATGATGAAAATTATATGCCTCCTGAAGTCAGCGAAGCTATGAAAAACAATTAATTTGTATGTCTAATTATTTAGGAAATTATTCTTTATATATTGCTTTAATAGCATCTGTTTATTTAATTTTTAAGTCATACTTGGATGCAAATTCAGAAAATAAATATTTAGATAAAAACTTTATTTTAATTACTTCAATACAAACTATAATGATTACGGTAAGTTTTTTTAGTCTAGTTGCAGCTTTTGTAATTTCAGATTTTAGTAATGAAACTGTTTTCAACAATTCTCATACTTTAAAACCTTTATTTTATAAAGTTTCAGGCACATGGGGAAATCACGAGGGAAGTTTATTATTGTGGTTATTAGTTCTTTCAATTTTTCTATTTATTTTTTTATTAAATTCAAGATCACAAGATACTAAATACAAACTTTTAACGATACTATTTCAACAAGTTATTATTTCAGGTTTTCTAGTTTTTATTTTATTAACTTCCAACCCATTCAAAATGCTATATCCAATTCCTAGCGAGGGATTAGGTTTGAACCCTATTTTACAAGATCCTGCTTTAGCTATTCATCCTCCAATTTTATATTTAGGTTATGTTGGAACATCTATTATCTTTTCAGCCTCACTTGCCTCAATGATTAGCGGAAATATTGGAGATAAGTGGGCACGGCATATAAAAAAATGGGTTTTGGTATCTTGGGTATTTTTAACAATTGGTATTTTGCTTGGATCTATATGGGCATATTATGAGCTGGGCTGGGGAGGTTTTTGGTTTTGGGATCCTGTAGAAAATGTTTCATTAATGCCATGGTTTTGCTTAACAGCGCTACTACATACTGTAATTGTATTACAGAAAAGAAATTCGTTTAAAGAGTGGACTATTATTTTGTCAATTACAACTTTCTCACTGAGTATGAGTGGCACTTTTCTTGTTAGGTCTGGAATTTTAAATTCAATTCACACTTTTGCAAACGATCCATCAAGAGGGCTATATATATTAAGTTTTCTCTTTATCCTAATATTGATGTCTATATTAATCTTCTTTTTTAATCAGAATAAAATATCAAACACAGCCAAAGAGAATTTTATTTTAAGTAAAGAGACTGCAATATTAGTGAATAACTGGTTTATGATGTTTTTTTTATCTGTTGTTCTTGTTGGTACAATTTATCCAATTTTTCTTGAAGTTTTAAATGGTTCAAAAATTTCTGTTGGTCCGCCTTTTTATCATAATCTTTTAATACCCTTCTTAATTCCTTTTTTAATATTCATGAGCTTCGGCCCAAGTTTGAAATGGATTAAAGATAAATTAAAAAAATTTAACTATAATATTTTAATTATTTTTTTAGTTTCACTACTTATTTCATATGTCATTTTAACAAAAACCGAAAATTCGTTTCTGTTGTCTATTCCTCTGATAGTTTTGAGCATCTATCTTTTGTTAGTAACAATTAAGGATTTTTTTGTTAGTAAATCCTCGATTAGCCAAAAAATTTCACATTTTGGTTTTAGTTTATTAATTACTAGTATCTTATTGAATGGCCTTTTTTCTAATGAATTCAATTCAAATATGAAAGTAGGAGATGAAAGAATATTCAATGAAAAAGTTGTAAAATTAATAGAAGTTAATGTTACAGATGTGGACAATTATAAATCTCTTAAAGCTAGTTTTGAAGTTACAAATAAAAATTCCTCTTTTGCTTTATACCCAGAAGTTAGGATTTACCAACAACCTTTAACTATTACGAGTGAAGCGGATATTAAGACAACATTATTTTCAGATAATTTTTTAGTATTTAATATTCTAAAAGACGATGGTTATTATAACGTAAGATATCAATATAAACCCTTAATGATTTGGATATGGATCTCAACTATATTTATTGGTTTTGGTGGTTTATTAAGTGTCATTAGAAAAAATGAGCAAAAATACTAAATTTTTAGGATTACTACTAACATTAATAATAATTTTTATTATCTTGCTCAAGGGATTGAACATATCGAAAGATTACTCTAACGAGAAATTAAAAAGTAAAATAGATTTTTCACTTAATGCAAAAAAACTATTTTCTGATGAAATAATTAATATTTCAGACTTATTTGATAAAAATAGTCCTTCTGTAGTAAATATTTGGGCATCTTGGTGTGCACCATGTAGAGAAGAGCATCAGTTTTTAATGAAATTAAAAGATATGAACATAAATATAATTGGAATTAATTATAAAGACAGTCCAAAAAATGCGAAAAATTTTTTAAGCTCACTTGGAAATCCTTATTCAGAAGTTATTACCGATAATGATGGAACAAAATCAATAGAATTTGGAGCTATTGGTGTTCCTGAAACTTTTATTATAAGTGGTAAAACAAATGAGATAATAAAAAAGTATATTGGTCCATTGACAAGCGAAAATTTAATAGAAATAAAAAATTTATTAAAAAAAAATGCTTAAAATTTTAAAATTAATATTGCTGCTATCTTTTAGTTTTAATTTTTCCTATGCTAATGAAATAAATACCAAAGTAGATCAAATTACAAAAAACTTAAGGTGTTTGATATGCCAAGGTCAATCTGTTTACGACTCTCAGTCCGATTTTGCTGTTAGTATGAAGCTTGTTGTAAAAAATAAGATTGATGAAGGTAAAGAAGAAGAAGAAATATATGATTATTTAAAAAATAAATATGGAGAGTGGATTGTATATGAACCAGAATTAAACCAAAATACATTTTTACTCTGGTCAATACCTTTGATTTTGTTCGCTTTTGGCGGCCTTTTAATTATTAGAAAAGTATCTATAAAGTAACCAGGATTTTTTATATGAAGATTTTAATTAAAGCTTTGATAATTTCATTTCTTACTGTCTCATTTTCTAACGCAGAAAATAAATGGAGTTTTTACACAGGCATGTTCGATTTCAGCGATGATGGTAAGAGAGCAAATTTATTTGGTGCCGAATATATAAATTTTAATGCTAGCAAAGATATTTTCTTAGGAAATGTTCAGCCTGTGACAGGTGCAATGATAACAGCTGATGATGCATTATATATTTATACAGGTTATCAATTAAATCAAAAATCTAATTCAACTACTTTCTCTCCTAGTTTTGCAATTGGATATTATGACGAAGGAGATGGCAAGGACTTAGGTCACGAAATTGAATTTAAGACACAAATACAGATATTATTTGATATCTCATCTAATTCTGAATTAGGTATTTCTTATAATCATATTTCTAATGCGAGTCTTGGAGATAAAAATCCTGGGGCAAATAGTTATATGTTTAATTTTACAAAAAAATTTTAACTTAAGATATGAGATTAAAAGATTGTCATAACTTTTATGACTTTAGAAAATTGGCAAAACAAAAGCTTCCATCTCCAATATTTCATTATATCGATGGGGCTGCGGATGATGAAATAACTTATGCAAGAAATAGTAGTGCATTTAATGATGTTGACCTAGTTCCAAATGTCTTAAGAGGTGTTGAAAATGTGGATTTGTCGACAACTATTTTTGGAAAAAAATTAGATTTGCCTTTTTATTGTTCTCCAACAGCTCTGCAAAGGTTATTCCATTACGAAGGAGAAAGAGCAGTTGGAAAAGCTGCAAAGAAGTTTAATACGATGTTTGGTGTTTCGGCATTGGCTACAGTTAGTGTTGAGGAAATTTCATCTTTAATAGACACACCAAAAATGTTTCAATTTTATTTTCATAAAGACAGAGGATTAAATGACTCTTGTTTAGAACGAGCAAAAGCAGCAAAATTTGATGTGATGGCTTTAACTGTTGATACGATAACAGGAGGAAACCGTGAAAGAGATTTAAGAACTGGATTTACATCGCCTCCAAAATTAACACTTTCGAGTTTGTTTAGTTTTGCCACAAAACCAATGTGGGGAATAAATTATTTAACCAAAGGAAAATTTGAACTACCACATCTTCAAGATTTCGTTAAAGAAGGAACTGACACAAATACTTCAATTGGTAATTATTTTTCTACTATGTTGGATCAATCTATGAACTGGGACGATGCTGAAAAATTGTGCTCTCAGTGGGGTGGCCATTTTGCGCTTAAGGGAGTTATGAGTGTTGAAGATGCTAAAAGAGCAGTTGATATCGGATGCACTGGTATAATGGTATCAAATCATGGAGGAAGACAACTTGATGGATCTAGAACTCCTTTTGATCAATTAGCTGAAATTGTTGATGCAGTTGGTGATAAGATAGATGTTATTTGTGAAGGCGGATTTCAAAGAGGAACTCATATGTTAAAAGCTTTATCTATGGGTGCAAAAGCTTGTGCCGGTGGAAGATTATATCTTTATGCTTTAGCTGCAGCAGGTCAAGAAGGTGTTGAGAGAGCACTTAACTTATATAAAACTGAATTAGTAAGAGACATGAAATTAATGGGCTGCACAAAGATCAGTGATCTTAATAGAAATAATTTAAGATTCCGAAATGCATGAGCTTAAAGAATTGTTATAATTTTGAAGATTTTAGAAAACTAGCCAAAAAAAAACTTCCAGCTCCAATTTTTCATTACATTGATGGTGGTGCAGATGATGAAACCACTTTAAAAAGAAATACAAATTCATTTGATGATTGTGACTTAATCCCTAATATTCTTAGAAGCGTAGGAGAACCAGATTTATCAACCACAGTTTTTGGTAGAAAAATAGATATGCCAATTTTTTTATCACCAACTGCTATGCAAAGTTTATATCATCCTGATGGAGATAAAGCTTCAGCTAGAGCTGCAGAAAAATTTGGTACCATGTATAGCATGTCGACAATGGCTTCATTTTCGATTGAAGAAATTGCTAACATATCAAGTGGACCAAAATTATTTCAACTTTATATCCATAAAGATAAATCATTTACTGATGATTTGATTGATAGGTGTAAAAGAGCAAACTTTGACGGTTTATGCTTAACTGTTGATACTTTGGTTGCAGGAAATAGAGAAAGAGATCACAGAACTGGTTTTACAACTCCTCCTAAATTCACATTAGAAAGTATAATGAATTTCGCGATGAGACCAGGATGGTTATTCAGATATTTTACGAATAAGAAATTTGAACTTGCAAATATTAAACACAAAACTGACAAGGGAACTAACATTACAAAATCCGTAATAGATTATGTTAATGAACAGTATGATCCACAAATGAATTGGGAAGATGCAGAATACTGTATAAAAAAGTGGGACGGACCTTTTGCCTTGAAGGGTGTAATGTCTGTAGAGGATGCAAAGAGAGCAGTTGATATTGGTTGTACAGCAATAATAATATCAAATCATGGAGGAAGACAACTTGATGGATCTAGAACTCCTTTTGATCAACTAAAGGCTATTTCAGATGCTGTGGGTGATAAACTTGAGATAATTTTAGATGGAGGTGTTAGACGGGGAACTCATGTTCTCAAGGCTTTAGCTGCAGGTGCTACTGCTTGTAGTTTTGGTAAAGCTTTTTTGTTCAGTTTAGGAGCAGGTGGTCAACAAGGAGTAGAGAGGCTGCTTCAAAATATGCACGATGAAATTAGAAGAAATATGATCCTTATGGGCTGCAAAAGTGTGAAAGAGTTAGATAGATCAAAGATAATTTACCGAAATTAAATATTTTTTATAAATAATTTTTATTATTATTTTCACTTTAAATAAATAGACATGAAGTTGCTTTTCAGTTAGTTTGTCGACGAAAAATTATGATTGAATTAGCAAAAGCATTAGATCGTTTAGGAACTGAGAGTGCATTTTCTGTTCTAGCAGAAGCAAAAAAATTAGAAGCACAAGGCAAACCTATGATCCATTTAGGTCTAGGACAACCTGACTTTAAAACTCCAAAACATGTTGTTGAAGCTGCAAAAAAAGCTCTAGATGACGGTCATCATGGTTATGTTTTATCAAATGGAATTCCAGAATGTCGAGAAGCTGTCGCAAGATGGGTCAAGAGACTTTACAATGCTGATATTGATCCAAATAGAGTTTTAATAATGCCAGGTGGTAAACCTACAATGTATTATGCAATTACTTGTTATGGTGAACCAGGTGTTGAAATAATTCATCCAACTCCAGCTTTTCCAATTTATGAGTCAATGATTAATTATTCTGGAGCAAAAGCTGTTCCATATGATTTAACTGAGGATAAAGATTTAAAATTTGATCCAGACAAAATTCTGTCTTTAATAACTGACAAAACTAGACTTTTAATTCTAATAAATCCAAACAACCCAACTGGAAGCTTTGTCGAAAAACCTGCAATTGACTATTTAGCAAAAGAATTAGAAAAGCATCCGCAGGTCACAATTTTAAGTGATGAAATTTATAGTAGACAAATTTTTGACTATAAAGAAATGCCGACTTTCTTTAACTATCCTAACTTAAGAGACAGATTAATTGTTCTTGAGGGTTGGAGTAAAGCATATTCTATGACTGGATGGAGACTTGGTTGGAGTTACTGGCCAGAGCATTTGGTTGAACATGTAAACAAACTTTTGATTAATAGCGTATCATGTGTAAATGCAGCAGCCCAATATGCTGGTATAGCCGCATTAGATGGTCCTGAAGACTCAATTAAAGATATGTTAGATAAATTTACATTAAGAAGAAATTTAATTCACAAAGGATTAAATGATTTACCAGGAGTTGAGTGTAGTTTGCCGGGAGGAGCTTTTTATGCTTTTCCGAATATAAAAGGGACTGGCATGAATGGATCTGAGTTTTGCAAAAAAGCTATGCATGAAGCAGGTGTTGCAATTGTTCCTGGTACTGCATTCGGTAAAACTTGTAATGATTACGTTAGATTTAGTTTTGCCGCATCTAGAGATAATATTATGCAAGCCTTAGAAAATATAGGCAAGATGCTTTCTAAATAAACTGTATTTTTAATTAATATTTTTGTATTATTAAAGAATGAACGAAACTGTCCAAGCAGAATTAAAAAAGATATTTAACGGAAGATTTTCTACCTCAGAGTCTACTCGTGCAAATTATGCAAGAGGGGAAGATACCTATAACCCAATATTATCAAAGGCAGTTGTATTTCCAGAAACTAATGAAGAAGTTTCAAAAATTCTAAAAATTTGTAACGAGCATAAAATTCCAGTGGTTCCATTTGGAACCGGCACATCTCTTGAAGGCCATGTTGTTGGAAATCAAAATGGTATTACGATTTCTTTAGAAAAAATGAATAAAGTTTTAAGTGTAAATGCTGAGGATTTTGACTGCAGAGTGCAAGCAAATGTAACAAGAAAGCAATTAAATGAATACTTAAGAGAAGATGGAGTATTTTTTCCAATAGATCCTGGTGCGGATGCTGCACTCGGTGGGATGGCATCTACTTCAGCTTCAGGAACAATGGCAGTGAAATATGGAACAATGAGAACAGTTATTTCTGGCTTAACAGTTGTTTTACCAAATGGAGACATAATTAAAACTGGTGCAAGAACTAAAAAAACTTCTGCGGGATATAACTTAACTAATTTGTTTATTGGATCTGAGGGAACATTAGGAATTATTACAGAAGTTCAATTAAGACTATCACCAATACCTGAAAGCATAATGAGTGCAGTTTGCTATTTTCCAGATTTAGACTCAGCAGTAAAGACAGCGCAAGAAGTTATTCAGTACGGTGTTCCAATTGCAAGAATTGAAATGTTAAACAAAGACCAAATGGAAATTAGCATTAAATATTCAAAGCTAGAAAACATCAAAGCATCACCAACTTTATTCTTTGAATTTCATGGAAGTGAGCTATCTAATAATGAGTCTATTAAAATTGTAGAAGAATTATCAAAAAATAATGGTGGAAGTGATTTTCAATGGGCATCTTCTCCGGAAGAACAAAAAATACTTTGGAAAGCAAGACATGATGTTTATTATTCAGTAAAAGCCTTAGGTCATGATATGAAAGTTTACTCTACAGATGTTTGTGTACCAATTTCAAAGTTAGTTGAGTGCATTTCATGGGCGGAAAAAGAAGTAAAAAAATTAGGTCTAACTGCACCAATGGTTGGTCATGTTGGAGATGGAAATTTTCACTCCATAATATTGTATGATCCTGATGATGAAGAAAAACAAAAAAAAATTAGACAATACAGCGATGATCTAATTAACAAAGCTTTAGAGTTAGAGGGAACAATTACAGGAGAACATGGAATTGGTCTTCAAAAAAAACATTACTTATTAAGAGAGCACCCAGACAATTTGCCAGTAATGAAAGCTATTAAAAGAAGCATTGATGTAAACAATATCATGAATCCTGGTAAGGTTTTTGATCTAAATTAATCCAAATTAAAATGAAAAAAATTTTAATCACGAGAAGGCTTTTAAGATCTTGTGAGGATAAAGCTAAAGAATTATTTGATGCTAACTTTAATTTAAATGATGAACTCTACTCTCAAAAGAAGCTAATAGAGATGAGTGCAGGCTGCGATGGTATTTTATCTGCTCTAACAGATAAGCTCGATGCAGAAACAATTAATCAATTACCTGATAGTGTTAAAATTATTTCAAATTTTGCTGTGGGTTTTGGAAATATAGATTTAGAAGCTGCAAAGAAAAGAGGTATTGCAGTTACAAACACGCCAGACGTTTTAACAGATGCTACAGCAGAAATTGGGGTTTTGTTGATATTAGGTGCATGCAGAAGAGCATCTGAAGGAATTGAAAAAGCTAAAGAAGGTGGTTGGGTCTGGTCAGCAGATATGTTGATTGGTAAACAATTAACAGGCACAAGACTTGGAATACTTGGCATGGGGAGAATTGGTCAAAAAATAGCGAAAATAGCTAAATCTTTAGGCATGATAATTCATTATCACAATCGTTCAAAATTAATCGAAGAAAAAGAACAAGGTGCAACTTACCACGATAACTTAAATGATTTGATGAAAGTCTCTGATGTCCTTTCGGTATGTTGTCCTGCATCTAAAGAGACAATAAATTTAATCAATAAAGATACACTAGAACTGTTACCAAAAGGTGCAGTTGTGACCAATGTTGCAAGAGGAGATATTATTGAAGATGAAGCTTTAATAGATGCTTTGGAAAGAAGAAAAGTTTATGCAGTTGGGCTAGATGTATACAAAAATGAACCAAATTTAAATCCAGGATACCTTAAACACAAAAGTGCTTTTATTCTTCCTCATTTGGGTAGCGCAACTAAAGAAACTAGAACCGCAATGGCTAATCTAGCTATAGATAATATTGATGAGTTTTTTAAAACAGGCGGATGCAAAAACAAAGTCAATTAACAATCTCAAGTTGTAATTGGTAATTAAAATTATTCTAACTTTCTAGACATATTTTTTATTTCAATTTAAAATTTATTTATAAAAAATAAATTTAGAGAGGAAAATAATGAAAGCACAGGTTTTACATAAGTACGACCCAGAAATGAAAGAGGGAACTTGGGTCACAAATCAAGAAATGCCTGATCCAAAAATAGAAAAGGCATCTGATGTAATAGTTAAAATTGGTGCAGCTGGTGTTTGTAGAACTGATCTACACATAATTGAAGGAGTTTGGAAACATATTCAAGATCCAGATGGAAAACTACTTCCTTGTGTTATGGGTCATGAAAATGCTGGTTGGATAGAAGATGTTGGAAAAGATGTTACAGAATTTAAAAAGGGAGATCCAGTAATTTTGCACCCTCTTATATCTGGAACTGATGGGACGTGTCTTGACTGTAGACGAGGTAACGATATGCACGCCGCCGCTGGAGCTTTCCCGGGGTTAAGTATTAAAGAAGGTGGATATTCAGAACTTTTAAAAACAAGTGTGAGAAATTTAATTAAATTGCCAACAGTATTGGCACCTAAAGATGTTGCTCCATTTTCTGATGCTGGTTTAACAGCTTATAGAGTTGTGAAAAAAGCTACTAGACATTTACTTCCTGGTCAAAGTTGTACAATCATAGGTGCAGGAGGTTTAGGACATATTGCTATTCAATGTTTAAAAGCAATGTGTGCAGCAGATATAATTATTGTAGAGAAATCAGAAAAAGCTCTTAAACATGCAATGGAGTTGGGCGGAGACCACGGAGTTTTGATTGATGGAAACGAAATTGAAAAAGTTCAAGAGTTAACTAAGGGAAAAGGTTCTGAGGCTGTAATAGATTTTGTTGGTGAAAAAGGATCGACTGCAATGGGAATTCAAATGACTTCAAATGGGGGCTTTTATTATATTGTGGGTTATGGAGAGGAGATCAAATCTTTAGCCGTAGATTTAATAATATCTGAAAAAACAATAGTCGGAAATTTAGTAGGAACGTGGTCTGAATTATATGAACTGATGGAATTAGCTGATAGAGGAAAAGTCAAGCTATCTATGCAGGAATATAAATTAGATGATGCTAACAAAGCGCTACATGATCTTAATGATGGAAAAGTCAAAGGTCGTGCAGTGTTAGTTCCATAATTAACAACAAAGAGAGGAAAAAAGATGAAGACAATAAAAACTTGCGTAACCGCTCTAATATCAGCTTTGTTGGTATTTAGTCCTGTTGCGTATGCTGATAAGTGGAGTGATCAGTTTCCACATATCAAAGCAACTGGGGATATTCCTGGTGATTGTTCTTACGAGTCTATGTCTAAGAAAAACTATAAAGGCAAGACGCTTAAGATTAATACGCATGCTGTACCAGTTATGGGAGAGCCAACAGCTCTACATGCTGAGCAGTTCGCTAAACTTACTGGAGCAAAAGTTGATGTTACTCATACACCAGCAGGTGACTTATATGCGAAAGCAATGGTACCATTTCAAGCTGGACAAGCTCCATATGACATCGTTTTTGGATTTTCAAACTTCATTAACGATTGGAGAAGATACTTAGAGCCAGTTCCAAAGAAATACGTTGAGATGAAACAAATGAAAGACGTTACTCCATCTCACATCGGTGTAGCATCTTGGGATGGTGTTATGTATCAGTTTCCTGTTGATGGAGACAGACATTATCTAAAATATAGAAAAGATGTAATTGATAATCCTGAGTACCAAAAACAATATAAGGAAGCTACTGGTAAAGAACTAAGAGTTCCTCAAACTTGGAAAGAGTATGGAGAAATGGCAGCTTACTTTAATAATTGGGACTGGGATGGAGATGGCGAGAAAGAATACGGATCTGCTGAAGTAATGAAAAAAGACGATCTAATGTATGCTGCTTTCTATTCAAGATCTGCTGCTTACTCAAAAAATCCTAAAACACCTGGTGGTTTTTTCTTTGATTTAGAAACTATGAAACCACTTATTAACAATCCAGGTTTTGTTGAAGCTTTAACTGACTGGGTTGAGGCAACTAAATATGTTCCTCCAGGAGGAATAAATTTTGGTTTAGGTGATGAAATTGGATCATTTGGTGGAGGACAAACTTTGTTTAGTTTTTCATGGGATGATGCATTTGTTGCTGCTATGCAACCAGATAGTCCAATAAACAATAAAGTTGGTGCTGCACAGTTACCAGGAGCAATGAAAGTTTGGAATAGAAAAACTAACTCTTGGGATGAAGGCTTTAACCAAGCTCCTTTCTTCGTATGGGGATGGGCAGTTGGAGTAGCTAAGAAAAGTAAAGAGAAAGAAATGGCTTTCGATTACCTATGTTTTTTTGCTAACGAAGCTAACCACCAAGCAGATATTGGAATTGGTAGATTTGGTGTAAACCCATTTAGAAATGATGACTTTAAAGTTGATGTATGGACACAAATTGGTTGGGATAAAGATATTGCTCAATCATATGTTGATACTCTTGCACAAATGGAACAAAGTAAAAATAGAGTATTTCCATTAAGAGTTCCTGGAACTTTTGAGTTTAATGCTGCATTGGCTACTGCTGCTGCAAAAGCATTAGCTGGTCAATTATCTCCACAAGCTGCTTTAGACGAAGCTGCTAAACAGTGGGAAGATATACTTAACAGAGTAGGAAAAGATAACGTAAGAAAAGCCTATGCTGTTGGTGTAGCAATGGAAGATAATAAGCAATAATTTTGTAAAACTTGTGGCCGTTTTTTAACGGCCACATTTTAAAATAATCCAAAAAAAAATTATGAATTTTAAACACAAGTTTGTTTTTTTATTCCCAGGATTGTTTGTACTTATTGGAATTTTAATTTTTCCAATTATTTTTACTATTAGATTAAGTCTTTCTGGATGGAATAGTTATACACCAGAAATGAACTTCATAGGCATTACGAATTACATAAGGTTATTTACTGATGACCCGAGGTTTTGGGAGTCTTTTTTTAGGCTAAGTTTTTTATCAGTAACTACAGTTATTCTTCAATATGTTATTGGATTTGCTTTAGCGATGATGGTTTGGAGAGAAATAAAATTTAAAAGATTTTTTAGAGTAATTTTTCTAGTACCAATGATGACAACTCCAGTAATAATGACAGTTATTTGGAGAACATTTTTTCATGAGTCACTAGGTCCTGTAAATGATTTGTTAGGTGGATTAGGAGTAAAACCTATTTTATGGTTGAGTGATCCAGTTATTGCAAAGTTTACTGTAATAATTGTTGAGGTTTGGCAATGGACACCGTTTATGTTTTTACTGTTACTAGCTGGACTTTTGTCACTTCCAAAAGAACCCTTTTTGGCAGCCGCTATAGATGGAGCAAGTCCATTTAGAAAATTTGTTTATGTAACTTTTCCTTTGATGGCTCCAATATCAATTGGAGCAATAATAATAAGACTTATCGAAGCTTCAAAAATAATGGATACAGTATTTGTTTTGACTTCTGGAGGACCAGGTACTGCAACTGAGACGTCAAGTTTTTATATTTATATTAAAGGATTGAGAGAATTTCAGATGGGTTATGCAGCAACCTTATCTTTCACTTATCTTGTCATAATGATTATCAGTTTAACGATAATAGCTAAAGTTTTAACCAAATTAATGATCAAAGAATAACTATGAGCAAACTTTACACTTTTCTTAAATATTTCTTTATTACATTTTGGACTGTATTTGTTGTTGCGCCATTTCTGTGGGCTGTATCAACATCTTTTAAAGACTTCCAATCTGTAAATAGTAAAGTAACTTATATTCCTTGGTTAGATTTCGAACCAACATTGGAGGGTTGGAGAGTTTTAATTAAGTCCCCTGCGAAAGGTGGAGTAGATATTGTTGAGCCTTATTTTAATAGTATTTTTGTAACCTGTACTGCTAGTTTAATAAGTATTGTTCTTGGTACTCTTGCTGCCTATGCACTATCAAGATTTACCTTTAAAGCCGGATTTGTAAGAAACAACGATATTACTTTTTTCTTCATTTCACAAAGAATCATGCCTCCAATTGTATTATCAATTCCTTTCTTTATTTTTCTAAGCACAATAGGATTGCTTGATAGTTTATTAGGTCTAGTGGTCGTATATATCGTTTTATTGATGCCAATTGCTGTTTGGATTATGGTAGATTTTTTTAATAGAGTTCCAAAAGAATTAGATGAGACTGCATTAATTGACGGGTGTAATCCCTATCAAGCTTTCTATAAAGTTGTTTTACCAAATTCAATACCTGGATTAATTGTTGCGGGAATGTTTTGTATTATTTTTGGATGGATAGATTTCTTTTTTGCATTTATTTTGACATTTACTGAAGTACAATTGTTACCTGTAAAAGTTGTTGCACTTAATTCATCAATAACACCATGGTGGAGCCTTTCGGCATCAGCTTTAGTCTCAGTTGCACCATTAATAATCGTTGCATTTATAGTTGAGAGATATCTATCAAAAGGAAATTTATCAGGAGCATTAAAATAATGAATTTAATTGGAGAGAAAATTTCTTATAAACCTGATGAGCAATTTCATTTAAACGATGTCTCGTTTAATTTTAAAAAAGGTAATTTGTATACCATTTTAGGCAGAACTTTATCTGGCAAAACGACTCTTTTAAAAACAATTGCAGGATTATTAAATCCAGATCAAGGATCAATTTCTTTTGAGGAAAAAGACTTTATTAAAATACCAGTTTGGGAAAGAAATGTTGCTATGGTCTATCAACAATTTATTAATTACCCTCATTTAAATGTTTATGAAAACATAACTTTTCCATTAGAACAAAGAAAATTAAGTCCTGAGCAAATAAAAAAAGATGTAGATGAAGCTCTAAAAACTGTTGGATTAGTTGGATTTGAAAATAGAAAAATTCAGGAATTATCTGGCGGACAGCAACAAAGAGTTGCGCTTGCAAGATCACTTGCAAAAAAAGCAAAAATTTTATTGCTGGACGAACCGTTAGTTAATTTAGATTATAAACTTAGAGAGCAATTAAGAGAAGAATTTAAAAGAATTTTCTCAGAAGGACTTTCCCAAGATACAATTTTAATTTACTCAACAACAGATCCTCAAGAAGTAATGGAACTAAATGGAGAAGTAATTGTTTTAGATGAAGGGAGGGTATTACAAAAAGGGCCTGCCAAAGAGATTTTTGAAAATCCATCTAATTTAAAAGTTGCAGAAATATCAAATGATCCACCAATGAATGTTCTGAAGGGTTCAAAAAATTCAAAAAATCTGAACTTTGAGAATATTTCTCTAGAAATTCCAAATCATTTTAAGAATTTAGAAGATAAAGATTATAATTTTGGAATTAGAGCTTCAGAGATAAAACTTGATGAAAATGGTGAAGAATTCGAAATAGAATTGGCAGAGATTAGTGGTTCAGAAACATTGCTTCACTTAAAAAGAGGAAATTCAAAATTAATTGCTTTAATCGAGGAAGTAATGAATTTTAAAATTCATGAGAAAGTAAAAATAAATTTTAATGCAAATAAGTTTTATGCTTTTGGAGAAGATGAAAAATTAGTTTCGTCGCCATATGGAGGAACAAATGGCTAAAATTGATTTATCAAATATCTCTCATACTTATAATCCTCTAGATCCAAAACCAACATATGCTCTTAATCCGTTTTCAATGACTTGGGAAAATGGCAAGCGGTATGCAATTTTGGGACCTTCTGGGTGTGGAAAAACCACGATGTTAAACATTGTTTCTGGATTAGTGAGGCCATCCAAAGGTGAAATATTATTCGATGAAACACCTGTGACTGATTTAAAAACAGAAGATAGAAATATTGCCCAGGTTTTCCAGTTCCCAGTAATTTACAATACAATGACTGTTTATGATAATTTAGCGTTTCCACTAAGATGCAGGGAATTTACAAAAGAAAAAATTGAAGAAAGAGTAAAAGCAGTTTCAGATACTTTAAATTTATCTTCATTTTTAAACTCACCAGCAAGAAAATTAACGGCTGATCAAAAACAACTTATCTCTTTAGGTAGAGGGTTGGTTCGAGAAGACGTTGCAGCTGTTTTAATGGACGAACCTCTTACGGTTATAGACCCAGATTTAAAATTTAGACTTCGAAGAAACTTAAAAGAAATCAATGAACAATATAAAACAACATTGGTTTATGTAACTCATGATCAAAACGAAGCTATGACTTTTGCAGAAAATATAATTGTTATGGATCAAGGTGAAATCGTACAAGTTGGATTGCCAAAAGATTTATTTGAAAAACCTAAAACAACTTTTGTAGGTTATTTTATTGGCTCCCCTGCAATGAATATCTTTCATTCAACTGTTTCTTCTGATCATGAAGTAAAAATTAATGATACTACAATTAAGACAAATTCAAATTTAGGAAATTTAAAAGATAAAAATGTTAAACTGGGTATTAGATCCGAGTTCATAGAATTGGCTGAAAAAGAAAAAAGTAATACAGTTAAAATTAAACTTACAAGAGTTGAGGACTTTGGTAATTTTAAGCTCCTTACAGGAAAAATGGGTGATTTAGTGATTAAGTCAAAAGTAGAAAGAGAAAAACCCATTCCAGATGGAGAATTAAATTTATATTT
>CACLSX010000014.1 GCA_902609705.1 uncultured Pelagibacteraceae bacterium | reverse complement strand
GATTAAATTGTCAAAGAACTAAAAATGGTCTTTTAGACTTAGAAGCTATTGCATCAAATAAACTAAAGGTTAAAGCTATCATGTTGCCTAAAGTTAAAACACCTGACGAAATTACATTTATTGATGACATGCTTACTGATTGTAGTTTAGATACTGATCTTCATGTTATAATGGAAACTAATCAAGCTCTTGAAAGTATTTATGATATTGCACATTCTAGCGATAGAATAGTTGCTTTATATTTTGGTGGAGAGGATATGGCAGCAGAATTGAGAGTGGAAAACAAATTAGAGAATTTAGTTTATGCAAGATCAAGGTTAGTTCATGCTGGCGCAAGTAAAGGAGTTGATGTTATTGATGTTCCTTATTTAAATTTAGAAGATATGGAAGGAATGAAAAAAGAAGCACAGTTTGTCAAAAATTTAGGTTTCACTGGAAAAGGATCGATTCATCCGAAACAAATAAGTATTTTAAATGAGATTTTTACTCCATCTGAAGAAGAAATAAGTAAAGCTAAAAAAATTATGGATCAATTTAAAAAAGCAAATACAGGTTTAGTTGTAATAGATGGTAAATTGATAGAAAGACCTGTTTTAAGAGAGATGCAAAGAAAATTGTTAGTAGCAGATAAAATAAATAAAAGCTAATAAAATGGCATTTCATTTAGCTTCGAGAAAAATAATAAAAGATTGGACAGATTATAATGAGCATATGAACATGGCTTATTATGTTTTAATTTTTGATGAAGCATGGGAAACAATGCTTAATAAATTTGATATGGGCGGAGCTAAAGCACAAATAAATAAAAGAAGTACAATGGTGGTTGAAACAAGAACAACTTACGACAATGAAGTTAAAGAAAATGAAGAAGTTGATGTTTATTGCACTTTCTTTGATCATGATAAGAAAAGATTACATTTAAAATGTGAGATGATCGAAAAAAAAACAGGAAAACTTGCTGCAACTACAGAAAGTATATCTCTTTATATTGATCTTGAAAAAAGAAAAGTTACAGAATTTGAAGAAGATAAAATAAAAATTATGGATGATTTTATTAACGAAAATAAAAATAGTTTTAAATTAGATAAATTAGTACTTGCAGATAAACTTAAAAAGTAAATGAATTTTGACTACATAATTGTTGGAGCTGGTACAGCAGGATGTGTTCTTGCAAATAGATTAAGTGAAAATGGGAAATTTAATGTTGCCTTGTTTGAGGCAGGTGGATCTAGTGATATTTGGAAAGTTAATATGCCTTTGGCAATTCTATATGCAATGCACGATCCCAAATATAATTATAAATATTATTCAGAACCAGAGCCTAATTTAAATAATAGAAGATTATTTTGCCCAAGAGGAAAAATGGTAGGTGGTTGTTCTGCACATAACGGAATGGTTTATGTTCGAGGAAACAAAAACGACTATGAGAGATGGGCCTCATTTGGCTTGAAATCATGGTCTTATGAAAATGTTTTACCGTTTTTTAAAAAAATTGAGACATGGTCTGAAGGAGAGAATGAATTCAGAGGTGGAAAGGGAATTTTGCCAGTAAATCAATCCAAAAATAAAAATCCTTTGTTTGGCGCTTTTATTAACGCTTCTGTTGAAGCGGGGTATAAACAAAATAATGACATGAACGGAGAAGATCAAGAAGGATTTGGAATGTATGATATTACAATTCATAAAGGTCAAAGAGCTAGCGCTTCTAAATATTATCTAGAACCTGCAAAAAAAAGAAAAAATTTAAAAGTCTTTACCAATTCTTTTGCTGAAAGGATTATTTTTGAAGGAAAAAAAGCAGTTGGAATAGAGGTAAATATCAAAAATAAAGTCACAAAGGTTTATGCTAACAAAGAAGTTATTTTAAGTGGAGGTTCAATAAATTCACCACAACTATTAATGTTATCTGGTGTAGGACCTGAAAAAGATTTAAAAGATAAAGGAATTAATGTTGTACATTCTTTAGAGGGAGTAGGTCAAAATTTACAAGACCATTTAGAAACCTACATTCAGCAAGAATGTAAAACTAAAGATACGCTCTATTCTTATGTTAACAAAATAAATATGCTTAAAATTGGTGTTCAATGGTTTCTTTCAAAAAGTGGTCCATGTTCTACTTCATTTTTAGAAGCAGGTGGTTTCTGCAAATCTTCAGAAGACAAAAGCTATCCGAATATTCAATTTCATTTTTTTCCAGCATTCGTAATCGATCATGGATTAGTTGATCCTGACAGACATGGTTATCAATTACATGCAAGCTTGAACCAACCTAAAAGTAGAGGAAATATTAAATTAAATAGCTCAAATCCATACGATTACCCAAAAATTCAATTTAATTATTTAAAAGATGAATATGATTTAAAAGAAACAATTAAGTGTGTTCGTGTAGCTAGAAAGATTTTAAGTCAAGATTCAATGAAACCTTACGCTGGAAAAGAAATAGGTCCAGGTGAAAGTGCAACTGATGATGAACAAATAACCGAGTATATTAGATCAAAAGCCGAAACAGCTTATCATCCATCCTGTACATTAAAAATGGGAGTGGACAAAATGGCAGTAGTTGACGAAAAATTGAAAGTTCATGGTTTAGAAAATTTAAGAGTTGCAGATGCTTCTGTTATGCCAGAGATTACAAGTGGTAATTTAAATGCACCTACTTTAATGATAGGTGAAAGAGCGGCTGATTTTATCCTTAATTAGACTCGAGATATTCTTTATATCTATCTAAACTTTCTTTAGGCCAAGCAATTTTTGGATCATACATTTCATCATAGCAAATATTTTTGTCTGCAATATTTATCCATGGATCCTTATCTTTTACAAATATATGTGCTTGAGGTGGAAAGTCTTTCGGTTTCAAAAGAGTCTTTGTTCTAACTGTTAATCTTCTAATTGCAAATTCATAATCGGCATAAATATAAACCCCACATTTTTTACAAAAGTAATGAGAACATTTCTTCCCACTACCTGCAATCAATTCAGCTTTTAAAAGTTCACCATTAATTTTTAAAGAATCTTCAAAAATACTAGTATTCATTACATAAGATGATCCAGTTAATTTTTTGCAATCTAAACAATGGCAGACCTGAGTAAAAAGAGGTTTGCTATTTATTGAATACTTTACACTCCCACAAATACATCCACCATAAATTGGTTCAAAATCACTCATTGCTTTAAGAGTATCTTATTAATTATGAAGGTTAAAGTTTTTTTGATATAGGTGCGATATGCAAACAAACGATAATACAAAAGGTATTTTGTTTATTATGACTGGAATGGCCTTTTTTTCCATTCAAGACTCATTAATAAAGTTTATTTTTGAAGATATTGCATTATTTGAGTTATATTTGGGAAGAACTTTAATACAAGCATCTATTCTCATATCTTTTTTTTTAATAACAAAAAAAAAGATTACTCTTAAAACACATTATCCTTTTTTGACATTAATTAGGGTTGTTTGTTTCTTTTTTGGATTTGCTTTTTTTTATATTTCTTTAACCTTTATGTCTTTAGCGATGGTTAGTGCTCTTTTTTTCTCATGTCCTTTCTTTATGTCTATGTTTGCTAAATTTTTCTTAAAAGAACAAATTGGAATTAGAAGATGGAGTGCAATTGTTGTAGGTTTTATAGGAGTATTAATTGTACTTAATCCAACACTTGAAGAATTTAATTTTTTCAAATTAGCACCTGTCGGATGTGCACTTTGTTATGCTTGCTCGATGACAATCACAAAATATACTTCTGATAAAGATAATATTTATACTCAAATGACTTTGCTTTATATTTTTGCGGTTATTGTAAGTTTAATTATTTATCTAGTTAGTGGAGATGGAAAATTTAATAATTTTTCTGATCCTACTTTACAATTTATTGTTAGAGAATGGTTTACTAACCCTTCAGCTTCATGGCCATATGTCTTTGTAATGGGAGTTGTTGCTTCTATATCTTTCTTTTGTGTCTTTTCAGCTTATAGTATAGCTTCACCTTCAATTGTATCTTTGTTTGAATACTCTTATATAATTTTCGCGATGATTGCGGGATATATATTATTTGAAACAATACCTGAACCAAGAACGTTTCTTGGGGCAGCTATTATTATTTCTGCAGGAGTGTATATTTACTTTAGAGAAAAAGTCAGAGGTCAAATGATTGCGACAGATACTCCTAATAGATAATTGCTAAAATTATAAGTATTTGTTTGAAAATTGAGATAATTTTCTCATTGAAATAATAATTTAATAGGATTTAATTTTGATTATATAAATTGTTAACAATTAAAGGGAAAATATGAAAAAATTACTAATAGGTATATTCGTGTTTATCTTAAGCTTTACTTCAAAAGCTTTTTCAGATGGGCATGGAATTAAAATGGGTATTATATTAGGATTTACTGGTCCAATTGAAACCCTAACACCTGCAATGGCTGCTTCTGCAGAACTTGCTTTTAAAGAAGCTTCAGATTCTGGCTCATTACTTGGTGGAAAAAAAATATCTGTAGAAAGAGCTGACTCAACTTGTGTTGATTCTGCTGCTGCTACAACTGCTGCTGAAGGTTTAGTTTCAGGTGGTGTTGTTGCTATTATGGGTGCTGATTGTTCTGGTGTTACAGGTGCAATAGCAACTAATGTTGCCGTACCAAATGGTGTTGTTATGATTTCACCATCAGCTACATCTCCAGGATTAACTG
Organism: uncultured Pelagibacteraceae bacterium; assembly: GCA_902609705.1. Taxonomy (GTDB): domain Bacteria; phylum Pseudomonadota; class Alphaproteobacteria; order Pelagibacterales; family Pelagibacteraceae; genus Pelagibacter. The sequence continues at coordinate 23,678 of CACLSX010000014.1, read as the reverse complement.
ATCTTAATGATAATGGTTATTTCTTTAGAACTGCTCCATCAGATGCTAGAGGAGGACAAGTTCTTGCAGATATTACAAAAGACAGAAAAGTTAAATCATTAGCTGTAACTCATACTAACAATGACTACGGAAAAGGTTTAGCAGATGTTTATGTAGCTGCAGTTAAAGCTCATGGTATTAAAGTAACAGCTGTTACAGCGCACGAAGAAGGTAAAGGTGACTATGGTGCAGAAGTAGCGACACTTGCAGCAGCAGGTGGAGATGCTCTTGCTGTTTTAGGTTACTTAGATCAAGCTGGTGGTAGTATAATCCAAGGATCATTAGACTCTGGATCATTTGATACTTTTGTTCTTTCAGATGGAATGATTGGTGACTCTCTTACTGACAGATTTGGAAAAGATTTAAATAAATCATTTGGATCTTTACCTGGATCAATGGGTAAAGGTGCTGGTATATTTAAAGAAGTTGCTAGTGCTGGTGGTATTGACTCATCAGGTCCTTACACAGGTGAAAGTTATGATGCAGCAGCCTTGATCACACTTGCAATGCAAGCTGGTGGAAAAGCTGACAGAATGACTGTTCAAAAAAATGTAATGTCAGTAGCCAATGCTCCTGGAACGAAAATTTATCCAGGTGAATTAAAGAAAGCACTTGATTTATTAGCTAAAGGTAAAGCAGTAAATTATGAAGGTGCTACAGCTGTTGAATTTACAGATGTTGGTGAAGCTTTTGGATCTTTTATTGAAAAAGAAATAAAAGGTGGAAAGTTTAAAGACAAAAAGCAAAGATAATTAGAAGTTAAAACCCCAGTTTTTAACTGGGGTTTTAAAATAAATATTTGTCAGACAAATAAAATATTAATCCTAAAACAATACCTAATAAAATATAATACATTATTGTTTAATAATTTTTTCCGGAATAATTCCTTGTGGTCTATAACGCATTATTAAAAGTAAACCTATTCCAATGACTAGGAATCTAAAATATGGAGCACTTTCAATTAAGTGAACTCTCACTGCATTAGTTTCTGGCAGATGGGAAGTAAACAAATTAATTAAAAATAGTGCAATTGGAGCAGCTTCGACCCATAAAAACCAAACTACAAATCCTCCTAATATTGCTCCGAAATTATTTCCTGTTCCACCTACTATAACCATGACCCAAATTACAAAAGTATATCTCATAGGTCTGTAGCTACCTGGTGTAAACAAACCATCATTTGTAACCATCATAGCTCCAGCTAAGCCAACAATTGCAGATCCCAAAATAAAAATAAGAAGATGCTCTTTAACAATATTTTTACCCATTGCACTTGCCGCCTCTTCATTATCTCTTATAGCTCTCATTTTTCTTCCCCAAGGTGAATAAAGAGCTTTCTGAGTTACAATTAACAAGATAATAACAACAGTAAGAAATAAGCCTGTAAAACATAATTTTACATAAACTGATGAAGCATCAATAACCATTTGATTTAGAGCTTCTTGCTTATCAGAGATTGAATTAATTAAATTTAATTTTGATGAATTAAATTTTGTAACTAAATTTATAAACCATTCTGAAGTTTGTAGATCTATTTCGTATGGTGCTGGTCTTTTTAGTCCTATTACATTTTTTACACCTCTTGCCAACCATTCCTCATGTTTAATAATTGAAACGATAATTTCTGCTATTAATAATGTTGCAATAGCTAAATAATCTGCACGAAGACCTAATGCGATCTTTCCTATTACAAATGCTAAACTGCCAGCCAAAAGCGCGCCGACAATCCAGGAAAATAAAACGGGTAATCCCATCCCACCGAGAAATCCTGTCTTTGCTGGATCAACTGACTCGATCGCCTCTATTCCTGGTGCAGCAGTTACTCTTAATAAAATTATTCCACCTAAAATTACAGAGGCTACTGAGTAATTTCTTAATTTAGATTTATTAAATCTGTTAAGTATAAATTTAACTACAAAGATAATTGCAACAATTATCCATATACAAGCTAAAATATTTAAACCTCCAACTTGCCAAGCTTTTTTGACTGGTTCAACCGAAACTAAGACTACAGCTAATCCTCCTAATGCTGTATATCCCATTATTCCAAAATTAATTAATCCAGCATAACCCCATTGTATATTTGCCCCAATTGTCATAACTGCGGAAATTAAACAATAATTTAAAATAGTTAATGCAATAGACCAGGATTGAAATATCCCAACCAAAATTATTAAAAATATCATTATTGAATATGCAGCGATGACATTTTTATAATTCTTCATATGACTTTTCCTTTGAAGATACCTGACGGTCTTATTAATAAAACAATTACTAAAATTGAGAACGAAACAGCAAACTTGTAATCCGTCGATAATAACTGGAGTAAAGAGTCTGGCTCAAGATGTTCAGGTAATAGATATGAAATAAATCTTTTGTACGCGTAAGTTACAAATATTTCTGCAAAAGCTATAACATATCCACCCAAGAAAGCTCCAAATGGATTTCCAATTCCTCCAACAATTGCTGCGGCGAATATTGGAAGCATATTATTAAAATAAACAAAAGGTCTATAACTTTTATCTAAACCGTATAATACTCCACCAATAGTAGCCAAAATTCCTGCGATGACCCATGTTATCAAAACAACTTTCTTAGGATCTATACCAGACAATAATGCTAAATCCTCATTGTCTGAATAAGCTCTCATACTTGTTCCAGTTTTAGTTCTATTTAAAAACCAAAACATTATTGAAACAACAATTAAGGTTACGATTATTGTTATTGCTTGTGTTGATTTTAAAGTTATACCTTCTGCAAGACCAGTCATTTCTTTAAATTCTGTTGCTTTAATTATAAATTTTTCACCATCTAAAAATCTTCTGTCAGATGGTCCAATGATTATTCTAATTAAGGCTTGAGTGACAAACATTACCCCTACACTAACCATTGCAAACTGAACTGGAGGACTTTTTTTTATTCTGTAATAACTGAAAACAAATTTATCTATGATTAACATATATAAAATCATGATTAGTATGGCGAAAGGAATTGTCAAAAGTGCTGTTGGCAAAACACCTAATCCAAAACCTAAGGACTGAAAATAATATGTTAGAATAACTGCAAACATTGTTCCAAAAGACATCATGTCTCCTGTTGCAAAATTAGCAAATCTTAAAACTGCATAAATTAAAGTAACAAAAATAGCACCTAAAGCTAATTGTGAACCATAAGCTAACGCTGGTATTACTGTGAAATTAAAAAGTACAATTATTGCATTTAAGAAATCCATTATGCTCCCAAAAAAGATCTACGAACTTCGGGATCCTCAAGTAGATCATTACCGGATCCCTCAAATTTATTTTGACCAGTTACCAATACATAGCCCCGATCTGAAATACTCAATGCTTGCTTTGCATTTTGCTCAACCATAATAACGGCAACATTTGTTTTTTTAACTTTGATTATATGTTCAAATAATTCATCCATTACAATTGGAGAAACTCCAGCTGTGGGCTCATCTAACATAAGAACTGACGGATCACTCATTAAAGCTCTTCCAAGAGCAACTTGCTGTCTTTGACCGCCAGATAATTGGCCAACGATTTGAGATTTTTTTTCACTTAAGATTGGAAATAAACTATAAATACTCTCAATTTTATTGTCTAAACTCCCTTCTGTTAAAAAGCCACCAATCTCTAAATTTTCTCTCACAGTTAATTCTGCAAATACATTTCTTGTTTGTGGAACAAATGAAATGCCCTTTTTTACACGATCTTGAGGATTAATATTTGAAATATCTTCACCATTCAAAGTTACTGATCCTGACTTTAATTTTAATAATCCAAGCATTGCTTTCATGGCCGTTGATTTGCCAGCACCGTTTGGACCTAGAATAGCTACTATCTCTCCTTTATTAGCAGTTATGGAACATGAACTAATAATATCAGGTCCATCCCCATAGCCAGCTGTCATTTTTGCTCCTTCAAAATATGCCATTAATTTTCTTTTTTTGTTAAGTTTGACTTTCCTAAATAACTTTCAATTACTTTTTCGTTTTTTTTCACTTCATCTGACGATCCTTCAAATAAAACTGAACCATCTGCCATTACTATTACTGGATCACACATTCTACTTATAAAATCCATATCATGCTCTATCATACAAAAAGTGTAATTTTTTTCTTTATTCAATTTTAATATTGCAGTTCCTAAATCTTTTAAAAGTGTTCGATTAACTCCCGCTCCCACTTCATCAAGTAAAACCAATTTTGCATCAACCATCATAGTTCGCCCAAGTTCTAATAACTTTTTTTGTCCTCCTGAAAGGTTCCCTGCCCTTTCATTAGCTAAATGTGTTAAATTAAGAAAATCTACAACTTCATAAGCTTTTTCTCTAATAACTTTTTCCTCTTTTTTTACTTGTCCAGGTTTGATAAGCGCATTAAATAAATTTTCTCCACTTTGATTTGATGGCACCATCATTAAGTTTTCTAATACTGTTAAGTTTGAAAATTCGTGTGCAATTTGAAATGTCCTTAATAATCCTCTGCCAAACAACTGATGTGATGGTACATTGGTAATATTTTCATCATTAAATATTACCTCTCCATCATTAGATTTTAAATTTCCAGCTATTAAATTAAATAATGTTGTTTTTCCTGAACCGTTTGGGCCAATTATTCCAGTGATTGAACCTGATCTAATATTTAATGAGCAATTTGATACTGCTGCTAGTCCTCCAAATAATTTTGTAAGATTATTTACTTGTAAGATATTGTCAGACATTTTACTTACTTTTTTTTAATCTATTCAAGACGCTATTTGCTGTTTTATTTAGTGATTTGTAAAATCCAAGTTTTCTTAATTCTTTAACAGCTTGTTCATTTAAACCTTTTGGAGTTTGTGAATTTTTAACAAGTACTTTTAAATCTTTATTTGAATTAATTTTTGCATCCTCAGATAAAGCAATAAATAAAGAGGTAATATACTTTTGAGAGTCACTTCTATTAATTCCTTTTTTTACTAACCATTCACTCAGGGTTTGTAGTAACTCATAAAATGGTGCCATCATTGATGAAGTTGACCAAAAATTTAGTGATAGGTTTTCATTTTTTATTTCGACAGATGTGCCAAGCTTATTAAAAAAATTTCTAACTTGTTTATCTGGTGGAAAAATTGGTACCGGTCCTTTTCTAAGAGAAATTGGAGGCAAAGGAATTGCTCTAATAATCTTAGTTTTGACTTTAATATATTTTTTTAATTCAGTCATTTTTATAGTTGATATAAAACTTATTATCGTTTGACCTTTTTTAAATTTTAGTTTTGGAAGAATACTTTTTCCAATCGTGGGTGTTACTGCTAAAAAAACCCAATTTGATTGATTTATAATATCCTGATTATCAGTAGATATTTTTATCTTCTTGCTTTTTTTTTTAAGTTCACTTGAAATTTTAGAATTTCTCTTTGAAACAATTATTTTATTAATTTTTAATTTTGATCCCAGTATTCCGTTGATTACTGATTTTGAGATATGTCCTGTACCAATAAATCCGATTTTCATGATAAACTAAGTGATTATTATCACTAAAATTAATTAATTAGTAAAAAAAGAACCTCTTATTCTTAGTAATTCTCTTGATAATTTTTTATTTTCTACAAATGGTTTTCTACCATGAAGCCAGAAATAGTTATTTGCAACTACTGAAAAGCCAACTGGTAAAGGCATTACAATTTTTTTTTGACTTCCCTCTAAAGAGTCTGACAATTTTTGTAGAAATAGTCCTTGTTCCATATTTTTGGGCTCAGGAAATTGGTCTATGTAAGAAATTTGTGGTTTTCCATTTTCGTCTTCAGAAAAAACAGGATGTTCCACCTTGTAATCAACATTTTTACTTTTTGGGGAACCCCATATAAAGTTTTGTTTTCCAACTTTATCATTAGTTAAGCTATCTAAATGTTCCCAATCATCAAGGTGTAACATTGCGGTTTCACCTCCTTGAACATTTTCTTCCTCCATTTTTAACATTAACAACCAATCAGTTTTTTCTTTGACATAAGTTCCATCGGTATGAAGATCCATATTAGTATATGCTTTTCTAAGATATGAGTCGCTATTGTCCTCATGTTTAACATGAAATCTTGCATAATATTTTCCAGCCATTGAATCAAAATTTGGATTACCAAGTAAGTGTGTTACAGCTGTTGATAATTTAATAAGAAAATTATTATCAATTTTTTTGGATTTATTTTTAGGCCCTATAATAAAACAACCAGTATCTCTATCTCTTAAAACTGAGTTTATAAATTTTCCTAACTTTCCACCTGTTGAATCGTCTAAAGATTTAGCAAGTGTAAATCTAGTAAAAGGTTTATATTCAAGAGCTGTAATATCAAATTTTTTAAAAGGAAATATTAATTTATCTATAATTTCATCTTCAATTTTAATATTTATTATTCTTTTGGAATAGTCACTGAATGAAATATCAAACCCTTGAATAGTATCTAAGCTATCCATTATAATTATTTATTACAAACCCCAATTGAATTTGGTCCACATGTTTCACCATTGGTCCATGTAGCTCCAATTAAATTTGCTCCATCAAAATTAGCATTGGTCATATTCGATGAAGTAAAGTTAGCTTCCATTAGATTTGCATTTTGAAAATTTGCTTCAATTAATGTTGAGCCCATAAAATCAACTCTTGTCATATTGGCTCCTGTAAAATTAGCTTTTTCAAAATTTCCACCAACGAGAGTTGACTCATATAAGTTAGCTCTAACAAATGTTGACTCTGGAAAAGTTCCAAATGACAAATTAGATGTCATCATAATACTTTTATCAAAATTTACTTGTATAAAACTTGCAAATGATAAATTTGAGTTAGGCAAATAGCTACCTTGTAAATCTTGTCCATCTGAAAATCTACAATTGGTATAATCGACACCATCAGTTAAAGGATCATCACATGCTGCTTGTGAAATACCTGGTATTAAAATCAAGAACAATAGTAAAATAATTTTTTTCATTTATATCGTAAAGTTACTTAATAAAAACATAATGATAGCAGAGAATAAAGTTGGGTAAACTAAATTATTTCTAGTTAATTTAAAAATTATTATTGCAAAAAGTACAACAATAAATCTAGACAAATAATTACTGTCAGAAAGTGCACCAGCTGGAAATATTATCATTCTAGAAATTAAAGCAGCCAATGTCGAATAAGCTAAATAATTAAACCACCTATATATTTTAGTATTTTCATCTATTATTTCAGATGTAAAAGCTCCTAAAAACCTAGAGATATAAGTAGCTAAAGACGTAATAACTATTATTAAAATAATATTAGCTGACATTTTTCTCTCCAATTACAAAAGCCACAGTTCCAGCTACAAACCCGCCAATCAAAACACACCAATCAGGACTAATAAAATAAAATAAAGGTCCTAAGATAGCTCCTAAAATTATTGAAACATTTAATTGTATAGACTTCATCACTCCTATCATTGTGCAAGTAAAATAAATTGGATTAATTATAGCTAATCCAATCATCATTTCTCTATTTAGAAAATCAGCAGAGTAATAACCTAAGATAGTTGAAAAAATTGCTATCAACCAAGTTGCAGTTCCAATTCCTATCCAAAAATCAACTCTATATTTTTTTTCAATATCTTTATAATTATTTTTAAGAATTAACCACGAAGATACTGCAACAAAATGACATGAAAGATAATACTTCCATCTTGGTTGACTTTGGTGCTTTAATAATGGCATTAAAGATACAGTCATCGGATACAATCTTGCATTAACTAACCAAACTGCAAAAAATAAATTTAGTAACGAAACGCCAATCAAAATCGACTCTGCCATCACAAGTGAGCCAGGTAATGCATAAGTTAAAAAGGTAGAAAAAATACTTTCTTGAATTGTAAAACCTAAATTTTTCAATAAAGCACCAATTGCTAAAAAGCTTAAACCAAGAGCAATTGCAGGGCTATCGAATTCTTTTGCACAAAGAATTCCTTTAAAAAAATATTTTGAATTAATCATCCGCCTAGGAATAGACGTCCAACATCATCATTTTTAAGTAAATCATCACCTCTTCCGGCTATTGCCGTTTGGCCAGATACTAATACATATCCAATATCAGAAAACTCTAAACCTTTTTTGGCATTTTGCTCAACTAGAATAATTGTTTTCTTTTCATTTTTCTGCAAGTCTCCCAAAATTTCAAATACCATATCAATATATCTTGGCTCCAATCCAATAGAAGGCTCATCAACTAATAGAACAGAAGGTTTCATTACTAAAGCTCTAGATATTTCTAATAATCTTCTTTCTCCACCTGATAAAACTTTTGCCGGTTGATTTCTTCTATTCCTTAATCTTTCATATTTATCTAAAATCTTTTCTGCTTCTTGATATGACTCTTCTGTTTTATCTTTGATAAAACCACCCATTAACAAATTTTCCTCAACAGTCATATCTGGAAAAACTGAATTATCTTGCAGAATATAAGCTATGCCGACTGACTTTAATTTTTCAGCCGGAGTTAAATTTGTTATTTCTTTTCCATCAATTTCTATTTTACCTGAGAAAATATTTGTAAATCCATATATTGAATGAAGTATTGTTGATTTGCCTGCTCCATTTGGACCAATTAAACATAATGATTGTGCTTTGCTTACAAATAAATCAAAATTATGTAAAATCTCCATTTTACCATATCCAGCATTCAAATTTTTTATTGTTAAATGAATATCTTCAGAAGATAAGTTTTTTAAATCTTCTGCACCAGGTGCTTTTCCTAAAACTTCATATTGATTAGACATTATTGAGCCCCCAAATATGCATCAACTACTCTTTTGTCATTTTTAATCTCTTCTGGAGTGCCATTTGCAAGCATTTTGCCGTGAGCAAGACAAAATATGTCTTCAGCTAATTGCATAATTACTCTCATATTGTGCTCAATAACAAGTAATGTTATTCCAAAATCTTGATTAACTTTGATTAGTCTATCAATAATTCCATTAATTAAAGTAGGATTTATACCTGCTGTTGGCTCATCTAATAATAGCATTTCTGGCTCATTCATTAGTGCCATTGCAAGTTCTAATAACTTTTGTTGTCCAAAAGATAGGTCGCCCGCCCTGAGTTTTCTTTTTTGATACAATCCAACAAAATTAAGTAAGTTTTCTGCTTTTTCTGTGAGCTCCTTTGGAATTTTAGAGAAAATTTTAAACAAACTTTCATCACTGCCTTTGTGACTGATAAGCATGTTATCTACACAATTTAATTTTCCATAAATTCTAGTTTGTTGAAATGTTCTCAATAAACCCAGTTTTGCAATTACTGGAACAGGTAATTCTGAAACTTCTTTTCCATTAAACTTAATTGAACCATTATCTATTGGATAAGTTCCAACTATTGAATTAAATAAAGTAGTTTTTCCTGATCCATTAGGTCCTATAAGTCCTACTATTTTCCCTTTTTCAACTGACATAGAAATATCAACATTAGCTTTAACACCACCAAATGATTTACTTACATTATTAACTTCTAAAATACTCATTTTAATTCTACCTGTGCTTTTCGATCAGCTTCATCAACAACTTCACCAAATCTTTCTGGATATTTCTCTCTCAACCATCCCATTAGTCCTTCAGGGAAATAAATTACTATAACAACTATTAAAACTCCTAATGCAACATACTGCCAACCAAGGAAAAATGTCCAAAAGCCTTCTTTAAAAAAGTGAAATAAAGTTGCGCCAATTATTGGCCCCCACAAAGTTCCTTTGCCTCCAAGAATTGCCATTAAAACCATGAATACACCCATTTCTCTTCCATCAAATGCAACATCTGTTGAGTCGATATAACCAACTAGACCTCCCATTATTCCACCAGCAAGACCACAAAAGAAAGCTGAAATCATCCATCCAGTTATTTTGTATTTCATAGTCTCGATCCCCATCGCTTCAGCTTTGTCTTCATTATCTCTGATTGCATTCAGAATTAATCTAAACCTTGTTGTGTAAATTGCTCTTACGGCAATGAATGTAAGTACAAGCGCTCCAAAACTTAAAAAATAAAAAAATTCACCTCTTGCCTCAAGACCTCCTATGTTTGGAAAAGGAGGAGTAGTAAAGCCCTGTCCAGCTCCAATAATTTCAATACCACCTGAAATTTCACCTGCAGCAACTCCTAAACCTAGAGTACAAATAGCAAAGTAGTGACCTCTTAAACCTAAAATTGCGTAACCAATTAATCCTGCAACTATTGTGGGGACTACCGCGGCAACTACAAGTCCAGCTGCCATACCTTGAAAAAATTGTGAAGGTGTATGAACGAAAGTTTTTTCACCACCGCTTTCAGTCCACTCAGCCAACGGGAAAAACATACCGACTTGAACAGATGCACAAAGATACATTCCTAAGCCATAAAAAAGAATATTTCCAAATGTGTTGTATCCCATTTCGCCACCTTGGATATTCCAAGTAGTTGCAAGGACAATTAATACACATAGTATTGATAATTGAACTTTAAAAGCTGGAAAAATAAATGGCGCAACTAAACCAAATACCAAAATTCCTATATACAAAATCCAACTATTTTTGTTCATATAAACTCTTTATTTTATCTCTAAAATCCTCATCAACTGTAAAATAATGTCCATTTTCTTCATGAAGACTAGATCCTGTTGAATGATATTCATCTAAATGCTTTTTAAATTTTTTAATATCTATTTCTATCATTTTGCCATTATTGTCTTTAATTTTCGCTTTTCTCACTTCAAATACTCTCTCTTTCTTGAAAGTTTAAATCTTCTGTAAACTAAAATTAAAACTAATAATAAAAATACTGAACCAATTCTAAATTCTGTACCAAGAATGTAATCTGCAAATTCTTCAAATATTCCAAGCCCCATTCCTGACATAGCTACTCCAGGTAAATTTCCTAATCCTGCAACAATCACAATCATAAATGATCTTATGGTGTAAGGTAATCCCATGTAAGGATGAATTGTAAAGGTAATTGAAATTAAAGCTCCAGCTACACCACATAATGCTGCATTTATTCCAAATGTTGCTGCATAAACTTTTTCGGTATCAACCCCTAAAATCTTTGCAGCTCTTGCATTTTGTGCTGTTGCCCTAATAGCACGACCTAATTTTGATCTTTTCATATAAACTACTAAACAAATTGCAAAGACAATACTTATAAAAGCGGAAAATATTTTAGAGTTCGGTAAAACAACATTGTTATCAAATAGCATTGTAGTACCGTAACCAGAATTAGCTAAAACAACGTCTGCTCCAAATGCGAAGTTCATTAATTGCATGAAAAGAATACTTATTCCAAATGTTGCTAATATTGAAATGAACAGATCTCTATCGACAACTTTATTTATAACTAATTTGTAAATTGCAATTCCTACAAAATACATAATTATAGGAGAAACAATTACTCCCCAGGCTGGATGAATGCCGTAGAGATACATAAAGTATGCAATGTATCCTCCTAAAATTACAAGATCTCCCTGTGCAATATTAATTATATTCATAACACCCCATTGCAGTGCCATTCCATAAGCAATTAATGCAAATAATATTCCAAGCAAAAGACCATCAAGACACGCTTGGATGGTTATCATAGGATATTGGAATACTAAAAAGTCCATAATTATTTTTGATTTCTATAAAAAAAAGCCCCCTATTTCTAGGGGGCTTTAATATTTTTTTTTATCTTTCAGACCACTTTGGTATTGGGTGAATTAACTCAGCTGATGCCCATTTTAATGGAGCAACAACTTTATTTTCACATTTACCATCACCGTCACACATTACCTGGAAAAGTACCATTGGTTTGTCAACATTTTGACCACCAGGTGCAAATTTAATATTTCCATAGAATGTTTGCATGTTAGTTGCAGCAAGAGCATCTCTTACTTTTTTCTGATCAAAAGTATTTGCTCTTTCAAATGCATCTTTAAATACTAACAATGCAGCTGAAGATTCTGCAGACTGGTATGGTGGGTCATATCCAAATTCTTTTTGGAAATCTGCCGCATAAGTCATACCATCTTTAAAGAAATCATCTTTGTAAGTTAATGTTTTATGCCATTGAGAAGCGCATAATGCATATTGAGAATTTTTACCGTGTTGCTTTGATAATTTTGCAGCATCACAGTGTGTCATTGCCAACATTGGAACATCAACTTTCATTTCTGAAATTTGTCTTATTGCTGTTAAAGCTCCTTTTGTATGACCTGAAACAACCAATACATCTGGCTTCATTTGTTTTACTTTAACTAAAGTAGCAGCCATATCATTAAGCTCTTTTGGAAGTTTGTCGTCGATTATAATTTCAGATCCAGTTTCTTTAGCAGCATCTAAAATACCTAATCTTACGTCTTGTGAGAATGCATCTTGCTCAAAAGCTTGTGCAATTCTTACACCTTTACCACCATTTAATTCAACAGCTGTTCTTATTGCTACATCAAGATATAAGTTTGCTGGTGCTAATACCGCAAATAGATATTTGTAACCTTTTGTAAACAAAGATCTAGAAGCACCGTTAGCTTCAACCATTGGAACACCATATTTTTCTGTTACTGGTGCGATCGCTTTTGTCAAACCTGAACTATACGGCCCAAGCATGAACTCTACTTTATCTTGTGAGATTAATCTTTCTGCAAGCTGAGCTGCTCTCTTAGGGTTTGATTCATCATCGTAATAAATAATGTCAAACTTATAAGTTTTTCCTCCAACTTTTACTCCACCCATGCTATTAATTCTATCAACAGCCATGTTATAGCCGTTTTGAGTATGAACACCGTTAGATGAATACTTACCAGTTAAAGAAATTGCAGCACCTAAAATAATTTTATCTCCAACTACTTTTGCAAATGATACAACTGAAGTTGAAAATAACAATGCTATTGCAGAAACAAATGTAATTAAAATGTTTTTTATTTTCATTTATTCCCCTTTAATTAATTAATAAGTATTAAATTAATAACAAAATTTATTTAATTGCAAGTGGGAGTAGTAACGCAATTTGCCTTAGTATTGTTGAGTAAATGCTATAATTACAGCTATCAAAATTATTACACAAGCTGAAATTGTATTTATAATTTTAGGATTTGCTTTAATCCAAACAATTAATTTATTAGCTAGGATGGCATAACCAACTAAAGATAAAAAATCTAACACGACATACGTAGTAATTAAAATAATAAACTGAGCAATATAATTAGAATTAAAATCAATAAATTGTGGAAATATAAACGGAAAGAACATCCATGCTTTAGGACTTGTTCCTGCTACTAAAAATCCATCTTTATAAAATGAAAAAAAACTTTTATCTGAGATGTCTTTTGTATTTATATCTCTAGGTCTCGATTTATAAATATCATATGCAAGATATGTTAAATAAGCGATACCTAACCACTTTAAAGTATTAAGTATCGTTGGATTATCAGACAAAAAAGATCCAATAACAAAAATTACTAAGGTTGCCTGAAGTATATTTGCAGTTACATCTCCTAATGCAGTCCAAACACATTTTTGAACACCATAATTCATTGAGTAAGAAATAATTACAATTCTAGGAGTCCCAGGCGTGATAAACATAAAAATGATGATCTGTAAAAAAAGGATAAAATCTAAGGGAAGCATTTTAAGGATAGCCCTAAAAAACCGGGAGCTAAAGATGGCTAGATAGGACTATCTAGAACTGATAATATCATAGGCTTAAATATTTGCATTAAAATAATTTTAGCAATTTATTGAATTTTGATGAAAAAAAGTCACAGACCCACAACCAGAGTTAAAAATCCAGAGCCATCTCTTGATAGTCCAGATTGGGTCATCTGGGCAGCGTGGGCTGACCGGATTACTTTTGAAGAAATCGAAAAAAAAACTGGAAAGACTGAAGGTGAAGTTATTAAGATTATGAGGAGAACATTAAAACCCTCATCATTTAGACTGTGGAGAAAAAGGGCAAGCTCACAAAGCATAAAACATAGAAAAAAATTTGAATATTCAAGAAAACAGATTAAGTCAAAAATAAATAAAAATGATTACTTACTATAGTAATTTATGAAACATTACTTATATATTGCCTAATGAAAAATATAACTGTTTACTCTGGTCCAATGTGTAACTTTTGTGATGCAGCAAAAAGATTATTATCTAGAAATAATCTTAATTATAACGAGATAGATATTTCAACAAAAGAAGGTCTAAGAGACGAAATGACTAAGAGAGCAAATGGACGAAGAACTATTCCTCAAATATTTTTTGATGACTATCATGTTGGAGGCTATCAGGAATTAAGAGAACTAGAGAAAACTGGAAAACTTTTAAGTTCTTTAGAATAATTTTTAATCAACGAATGTTATTGTCATTCCAGGTTCATTAGCATACATAACGTTACCAGTACATGCACCCGCACCACCAGTACCTTCACCAACTGCATTTGAGACATCAAACGCTACTTTTACTGTTGGAAAGTCTCCTGCTTTAACTTTTAATCCACCTCCCGATATAATTTTTCTGTATTGAAAATACTCATCATTACTTCCTACTACTCCATCATTTGAAACAGTAGCACCTAATGCGTCAACCGCTCCATTCATATGATCATCATAAGAATTGCTATCGGGAACATATAAAGTTGATGATCCAGGTGTACCTCCAGTCTGCCCTTTTGCATCTGCAGTTTTACTTCCTGTTTCTCCTGCTTTAGTTGCACAACTTCCTGCTGTTCCGGTAATTGTAAATTGTCTACTCATAGTAATTTGAATAAAAGTATATAGAGTTCCTATTTTTGCTTTTGCAATATTGCCGTAAGACCCAGCTGTGGCTCCCGCACTGACCGATGCAATATCTACAGCACCTGATGTTCCTGCTGGTGATATGGTTAATGCGTTTAAACAATTTGCTGTAGTGCTTCCGGTTTCGCACAGTTCAAGTTTTGTCATTGTAACTTTATATTCTGTTGCGGCTCCTGTTGCTGCGAATGTATTAACTGAATAAAATGAGATAAACAAAATTAATATTGATTTGATTAAATTTCTCATAAGTAATTTTTTATTTACAACCGCCTCCTGAGCAAGTTAGGACAACTGCCCCCTGTACTTCAATTGTCATTGCATTTCTTCTTTTTACTTTATCTTTCATTTTAGTTTCAACATCACCCTTTTCAAAAGCACTCGCTGATAAAAACCCATCTTGAAGTGATGTTTTATTTCTTGGAGGATTGTAATACATAATTTTAAAAGAATTCTCATCTTCAACACCATTTGTGTCTATAAAGTTTCTAGAAGCCTCAAATTGTATACTAGGTGATAAATTCATTTCTAACGAAACTAGATTTCCACCAGTATTGTCAGATGCTTTATCTTTTTCAAAATCATAATTTTGGACATTAATTCTTGTCCAGGGCATAAATGGCAATTGAGATGATAAATTTAGTTCATAACCATCTAATACTTTTTCTTTTATTCCATCTATTTTTTCTACACCAGATAAACCGAGATAGTAATTTCCTGTTAATTCTAAAATTGGAGCTTTTGCCTCAACTCCCAAACTTGTTCTTGCATGACCTTCTGTGTCATAGTCAACGAATGCATTTATTCCAGTGATCATTGATTTGTCTGAAGATATATATCTTTGGCCATAACCAAGGTTCAAGATAAATCTAGTATCATCATTTACTTCCTGAGTATGCAAACTCAATTGTGAAAATGAATTTTGATTTTCAGAACTATCTAATTCTTTAAATTTAAGTAATTCTAATTCCACTTCATCATTCTCTGGAAACTCTAAAGAGAATTCAGTGTCTCCTCCTAAAGTATTCTCAACAAATGATGAAACTTTGTCTGAAAGTTTATTTATTATATCATTACTTGTATCTGCGTATGCAAAAGTAGTGAATAAAGACAAGCAAGTTATAAAAATTAACTTATTTAATAAATACATGCTTAAAGGTTTAATTTATTTTTATTTTAATTACAATTAATTATCTGGCTTAAAAACTAAGCATACTCCGTTATTGCAGTATCTTTTTCCTGTTGGTTGTGGGCCATCATCAAATATATGTCCATGATGTCCTCCACACTTCTTACAATGGTACTCAGTCCTAGCATAACCAATATGGTGATCAGTTTTAGTTTCAAAAACATCTGGGAGAGATTTATAAAATGACGGCCATCCTGATCCACTTTCATATTTTGTTGATGATTTAAATAATTTGGTATCGCAATTAGCGCAGTGATATGAGCCCTCTCTTTTTTCATTATTTAATCCACTTGAACCAGGAGGCTCAGTAGCTTCATTGAATAAAATATTTTCTTGTTCTGGAGTTAAATTTGAATTTTTTTTCATTATAAAAATTTAGCACATGTTTTATGTAAACTAGAATGTAATTCTACTAGTTTGTTAAAATCTTCGTTGTATCCACCTCCTAACACTCCACATATAGGAATTTTATTTGAGAAGAAATTATCAATAACTAATTCATCTCTTTCAAATATACCATTATCAGAAATTTTTAGTTTACCCAGCCTATCATTATAGTGAATATCCACTCCAGCGATATAGAAAACAAAATCAAACTCTATTTCGTTTAAATATTTTAGGTTATTTTTTAAAATATTAATATATTCTCTATCTTCTAAATTTTCCTCTAATTCAATATCAAGATCACTTACTGATTTTTTTGCTGGATAATTAACTTTGGAATGCATGCTGAATGTAAAGACTTGATTATCATTTTTAAATATTTCAGAATTGCCATTGCCTTGGTGAACATCTAAATCAATAATTAAAATTTTATTTGCTAATCCTCTTGAAGTTAAATATTTGGCTGCTACCGCAACATCATTAAAAACACAAAATCCAGCTCCTTCACTAGATGTTGCATGATGACTACCACCTGCAGTATTACACGCTATGCCATAGTTTAAAGCTAGCTTTGTAGCAAGTACTGTGCCTCCAGTTGCAATAAAAGACCTTCTAACTACGCTGTCAACTAAAGGAAAACCAATTTTTCTAATCTCTTTTTTATCTAAAGTTTTATTTTTTATTTTATTTATATAGTCCTCTGTATGTGCTTCTTTTAAAGTTTCTACTGAGCATGGCTCTGGGATATGGAAATTTTTAACTATTTTATTTTTAATTAACGCTTTAGCTAATTCTCCAAATTTTTTTATAGGAAATTTATTGTCATCATTTAATTGAGCTTCATAATCTTTATGATTGACGACAGGTAATTCCATAAAAATTGGTAGGGATTATATTTCCCAAGGATTATTTTTATTATTGTTGAGATTGTATTTACTAATAGCTTTTTCTAGTGTTTGTAATGGAACTTTCTTATCTTCATAAAGCGTATACAAAGTACTAACAACTATATGTTTGCTATCTACCTCAAAAAAGTCTCTTAAATTTTTTCGAGTATCACTTCTTCCAAAACCATCTGTACCCATTGCTAAAAACTTATTATTTATGTGACTAGATATTAATTGTGAGTATGCTCTTACATAATCTGAAGTAGCAATTATAGGGTCGTCATTAGAAATTAGCTGCTGCAAATAATTTTGTTTTTTATTTGCAGGAGACAATGTGTTTTGTCTTAAAACTGATTTAGCATTTTTTTCTAACTCTGAATAACTTGTTATGCTGTATAATCTTGAACCAATTCCATATTCATCTTTAAGTATTTTAGAAGCTTCTATACATTCTCTAAAAATTGGTCCAGATCCTAATAAATTTATGTTTATTTTATCATTGGAATTATCTTTAAAAAGGTAGCCACCTTTTACTATTCCATCTTTATTTTTTATATCAATTTTAGGGTGTGAGTATTTTTCGTTATTTACTGTAATATAATAAAATTCATCTTTACATTCTGTCATCATTCTTTTCATTCCTTCATCAAAAATAATTGCAAGCTCGCTTGCAAAACAAGGATCGTAGGATTTTAAATTTGGAAATGTTGAAGCAATTATATGACTTTGTCCATCTTGATGCTGTAATCCTTCTCCAGCTAAAGTAGTTCGCCCAGCTGTAGCACCTATTAGAAATCCTCTCGGCATTTGATCGGCTGCAGCCCAAATCAAATCTCCTATTCTTTGAAAACCAAACATAGAATAAAAAATATAAAAGGGCATCATTGGAAAATTATGATTGCTATATGAAGTAGCTGCTGCTAGCCAAGAAGATATGGCTCCCGCTTCATTAATTCCTTCCTCTAATAATTGTCCTGTTTTTGACTCTTGATATTTCAAAATGGAGGTCGCATCCTCAGGTTCATATAACTGACCCTCTGGTGAATATATTCCAATTTGTGAAAATAAATTAGCCATTCCAAAAGTTCTTGCTTCATCAGCAACTATTGGTACGACCCTTTTTCCAAACTCTTTATCTCTCATTATGTTTCCTAAAGATCTTACCAGTCCAGTCGTTGTTGAATATTCTCTGTCACTTTCCTCGAATAAAAAGTTTGAATGTTTTTCAATTTTTGGAGTAACTAATTCAACTTCTTTAAAGCTTCTTTTAGGTAAAGATCCTCCTAAAGCTTCCCTTCTTTTTTTTAAATATTTTATCTCTTCAGAATTTTCATCTGGTTTATAAAACTCCATATTTTCTAATTTAATATCTGGAATATCTAATTGAAAACGATCTCTAAACTCTTTTAATGCATCAAGATTTAACTCTTTTTGCTGGTGGTTAGTCATTTTCGACTCTCCAGCTTTTCCCATTCCATACCCTTTTTTTGTTTTAGCTAGAATAACTGTAGGTTTACCTTTAGTTTTAACAGCAGCATTAAAGGCAGCATAAAGTTTTTTAAAATCATGGCCTCCCCTTTTAAGTTTATCAATTTCATCTTTACTGAGTGAAGAAACCAATTTTAAAACTTCTGGATCTTCTGCAAAAAAGTTTTTAAGGTTATACTCTCCATCTCTTGCACCTAATGTTTGGTATTTTCCATCTACGGTTTTAGCAAAACGCTTTAACAACAAATGATCTTTATCTTGTTGAAAAATTTTATCCCATTCAGATCCCCATAGAACTTTAATTACATTCCATCCATTAGCTTTGAAGATTGTTTCCAGTTCCTGAATTATTTGTCCATTACCTCTTACAGGTCCATCTAATCTTTGAAGATTACAATTTATAATAAAAGTTAAATTATCTAACTTTTCTCTTGATGCGATAGATAATCCAGCCAAACTTTCGGGTTCATCCATTTCACCATCTCCAAATAAACCCCATACCCTTTTATTTGTTTTTAATAAGTTTCTATTCTCTAAATATTTCATGAAACGAGCTTGGTAAATTGCATTAACTAAACCTATTCCCATCGACGATGTGGTAAATGTCCAGTAATCTCTCATTAAATATGGATGGCAATATGATGACAGTCCTTGCTCGTTTAATTCTTGTCTATAATGTTCCAAATGATTTTTAGTTAATCTTCCCTCTAAAAAAGATCTTGCATATATCCCAGTTGTACACTGTGATTGATAAAAAATTAAATCTGCTTCATCACCACCTTTAAAAAAATGATTAAATCCCGTTTCAAATACCTCAGCAAAAGATGCATAGCTTGCTATATGTCCTCCAAGCCCACCATAATTTTTATTTGCTTTCATAACCATGGTTAAAGCATTCCATCTTAAAATAGCCGTTATTTTTTCTTCAATAACTAGATCTCCAGGATAAATTCCTTGATCATATTGAGATATCGTATTTCTGTATGGTGAATATGGAACTGGTGAATATAATACTCTTAAATCTTTTGCTCTTTTCTCAAGTTTTTCTAAAATTAATTTGGCACCCTCTCTACCATGATTTTCAACTACTGCATCAAGGGAGTCTAACCAATCATTTAATTCTTGATTATCTATTTTTTTGTTTTGATTAGCTTTAAATTCTTTGCTCATCAAATAATTATACACAAAAAATTAAAATTTATATCTGTAAAAATTGTCTTAATTTAATTTACTCAATGACCCTTTTTGGTTTACCAGATACAAAACTATCAAGATTCTCTATCATTTGAGTGTAGAAAGTTTCATAATTTTCAGCGGTAACATATCCAATATGAGGTAGTAGAAGAGCGTTTTGTACAAATCTAAGTTTGTGACTTTCCGGTAAAGGTTCTTTTTCATAAACATCCAAACCTGCTCCAGCTATAATATTTGTTGATAACGCTATAATTAGATCATCTTCATTAACTATTTCGCCTCTTGAAGTATTTATTAAATAGGATGTTTTTTTCATTTTCTCAAATTCTTTAATAGTAATACAATTTCTATATCTATCTCCTCCTTGAACATGAATAGATAAAAAGTCAGAATTTTGAATTAAATCATCCTTGCTACACGGTAAAACATCAAGCTCTTTACATTTATCTAAGTTTAAATTTTCACTCCAAGCCATAATTTGCATACCAAAAGCTTTACCAATTTTAGCAACTTGCGAGCCTACCCTTCCCAAGCCAAGTAACCCTAATATCTTACCTTTAAGCTCAACTCCAATTGTAGACTGCCAATAACCTTGATACATATTATCTATTTCAGCTTTAAAATTCCTAGCTAAACCTAAAATTAATGCCCAAGTTAACTCTGGTGTTGGATTGCTATTGATTTCAGTGCCAGTAACCAAAATTTTATTTTTCTTAGCTGCATCTAAATCTATAGATTTGTTTCTCATTCCACTTGTAACAATTAGTTTTAATTTTTTTAAACTTTCTATTAATTGTTTTGTTATTTTTGTTCTTTCTCGCATTATAAAAAGTACTTCAAATTCTTTCAGTTGTTCTATTGCATCATCCTCATTTTCAAAAGGCTGATTAAAAATTTGAAATTCATATTTTGAAGATAATTTTTTAAGATCAATAAAATCTTTTGCAATGTTTTGATAATCGTCGAGTATAGCCACTTTATGCATTTTTTTTGTTTGAAAGTAATATCCCTGAAATAATAAATATTCCACCGATATAATGATAAAATAGTAATACTTCATCAAATATTATCATCGCTAGAATTGCTGCAAGAATTGGCATTAAATGTAAATAAATTCCTGCTCTATTAGCGCCTATTAAAGCAACACCTTTTATCCAGAAAAAAAAAGAAATTATTCCAGGTAACAAAACAACATAAGATAAAACAAGAATGAAATTTGTATTAATTATAATTCGATTACCAATGTAAATATAATCTATTGCATACATTGGTATAAGAAATATTACACCAAGACCAATAACAACTTGAAGTAAAGTTATTGGAGATAATCCATAATTTTTTTTCTTTAAAAGTGCTGAATAAAGTGACCATGATATCATTGCAAATAATGCAAATAAATCTCCTTTTTCAAAAGCTAAATTTTTAAAGACTTCAAAATCTGCTTTTGAAATTATAAATAATACACCTAGTAAAGAAAATATTACTCCCAAAACTTGAAAGGTATTTGTTTTTTCTATTTTTAAAATAATTGAAAATAAAATAATCATAACTGGGACAGTTGAGATCATAAGTACACCTGTAATCACTTGTGTAGTTTTCAAAGAATAAAAAAGTGCTGAATTAAAAATACTGACTGCTGTTATTCCTAAAAAACATAAGAGATAAATATTTTTAAAAATTAATTCCTTTTTTTCAATCATCTCTTTATAAGTAAAAGGTAATAAAATTAGAAACGCCAGTGACCACCTTAATATGTTTAATGAAATTGGAGGTATGTCATTTAAACCTGCTATCTTTCCAACAATAAAATTTCCTGACCAAAACAGAGCTGCTAAAAAAAGCAAAATAGATGCAATTATGATATTACTTTTATTTTCAAACATTAAATAGAGTACTATAAAAGATTACTTTTAACTAAACCTTATTGAACTATATGGCTGTAAATCTAAGTTAGTATTCTCACCTGAGATCATTTTAGATATTATTTTTCCTGATATTGCACCAAGCGTCCAACCTAAATGATGATGACCAAAAGAATAAAAAACGTTTTTATAGTTTTTTGAAGGACCTATAACTGGAAGAAAATCTGGTAATGTAGGTCTAAAACCAAGCCACTCGTCTTTATGTTCTGGCAACCCATCTAACATATCTTTAGCATTAAGAATTAAATTTTTTATTCTCGATTTAGATGGAGAGTTTTCTAAACCTCCAAATTCAACTGTTCCAACAACACGTAAGCCCTGTTCCATTGGTGTCATTCCAAAACCTCTATTTGCATAAACAATAGGTCTTGAAATTAAA
This sequence comes from uncultured Pelagibacteraceae bacterium, assembly GCA_902609705.1. Classification (GTDB taxonomy): domain Bacteria; phylum Pseudomonadota; class Alphaproteobacteria; order Pelagibacterales; family Pelagibacteraceae; genus Pelagibacter. Next base: position 1,421 of record CACLSX010000014.1, on the reverse strand, counting down.
TGGTCATAATCTTTGAAGTGAACATGATAGCCTCTCTCAGTATCTAAAGGAATATTTTCATGTAATTTATCAGTTAATCTTTTTGAGAATGCTCCACATGCAACAACAAGTTTATCAAAAATAAATCTTTGTGTTTCAGTTCTAAGAACCGGTTTTTCTTCATCAAAATCAATATCTTGAATATTTAATTTTAAAAATTTTCCACCTTTGTTTACAAAATTTTCAAATAACTTTATTAAAATTTTTCTTGGATTTCTTGCGTGTCTTGCATAATCATAAAATACCCCACCATGATAAAATGGTTTTAAGTTTGGCTCTAAATCGTGAATTTCCTTTTTATTTACTAGTTGTTGCTTCACACCAAGCTGATCTCTTATTCTAATTTCTAGTTCTCTACTTTTCATATTTTGATCAGTCCAAACATAAAGAATGCCATTATTTTCAACTAATCCTTCTAAATCAATTTCGTCAAATAATTCATCGAATGCCGGCAAAGACTGATCTAAAATTTGGTGCATATTTTTAGCAGTATGCATCATTTTTTCTTGTCTACAATTTAATATAAATCTTGCAAACCAAGGGATCATCTTTGGCACATAGTTCCACTTTAAAGCTAGAGGTCCTCTTGAACTAATTAACATCGAAGGAACATCTGCTATAACATCTGGTCTGTTTAAAGGAACGGACGCATAAGGAGAAAAGTGGCCAGCATTTCCATATGATGCTGCACTGCCGGGCTCTTCTCTATCAAAAAGTGTAACCTGAAAACCTTTTTTTTGAAGAAATAAAGCATTGCAAACACCTTGTATACCGGCGCCAATAATTCCAATTTTCAGATTTTTTTCATCCACGTTTATAATATATTTTCTAAGAAATAGTTATTATATATGATATTTGATCGCGGGTTTATTTTACTTAAATTCTTAATTGCCTATAGAAATTAGGGTTAGGTTGTCACTTAGCTAATTATCCACAACTGTATTAATTACCTTATTTGATATATCTAATAGTTGTTTGTTAGAATCTGTATTAAAATTTTGCTCTATAATTTTCAATGCCCAATTCCAATGATAGTTAAATCATCATCAAGTATATCGTTATTTGCTTTTATACCAGTCTCTTTGTAATCTTTTTTGAGACTTTTAAGTCTTATTTCCTCTGTAGAATTTTCAAGTTCTTTTTGTAAAGAAGAATTTTGATGATTAAGTAAAAGTTTCTTAACTCCATCAATACCTATTTCTTTTTTATTTTCGTCCATACATTCTGAAAAACCATCAGTAAAACAATATATTCTTCCTCCATCTAATTTAAAAGTATCTAGCTTATAAACATTTTCATTTTTATGTTTGACTATTGCAAGAGGAGTAGAGGAAGATGAATATTCAACAAAATCCTTTCCTTTTCTCAACAAAGCTGGTTGA
>CACLSX010000013.1 GCA_902609705.1 uncultured Pelagibacteraceae bacterium | reverse complement strand
AATAATTGGAATATTAATTCTTCTTGAAGCCACTCGCAGAGTAATAGGTATTCCATTAGTTGTTATAGCAGTTTGTTTTTTGTTATTTTCTTATTTTGGTCAATATGCACCAGATATAATTTCTCATGGTGGATTATCATTAAAAAGATTAGTTGGTTTTCAATGGTTTGATCAAGAAGCAATTTTTGGAATCCCAATAGGTGTTTCTGTTGATTTCATTTTTCTCTTTGTACTTTTTGGAGCACTTTTAGAAACTGCTGGAGGAGGTAAATATTTTTTAGATTTAGCTTTTGCAATGGTTGGAAAAATGCGAGGTGGTCCTGCTAAGGCAGCCATTCTTGGATCCGGTATGACAGGATTAATTTCTGGATCATCAATTGCTAATACAGTTACAACTGGAACATTTACAATTCCAATTATGAAAAAGACAGGTTTTTCAAAAGAAAAAGCGGGTGCAATTGAAGTATCTTCATCAGTTAATGGTCAAATAATGCCTCCTGTTATGGGAGCAGCAGCCTTTGTAATGGCAAGTTTTATTGGTGTTACATATTTTGAAGTTGTTAAACATGCTTTTTTACCAGCTATAATTTCTTATATTGCACTATTTTATATATCTCACCTTGAAGCACTTAAATTAAATTTAAAAGGTATGGATGAAAACGACATTCCAAAATTGAAAAAAACATTTTTTGAAGGAATACACTTTTTAGTTCCAATATTTGTTCTTATATATCTGCTAGTTTATATGAGGCTTACAGCTTCTTACTCTATTTTTTTTGCAACAATAACTTTAATTATAGTCAACCTTTTAAACAAAATTTTTAAAGAAAAGAGCTTTAAGAATGCTTTAATATATTGGTACAACCAAACTGTTGTTGGTTTCGAAAAGGGTGCCTTGAATATGGTTAGTGTTGGAATAGCAATTGCAACGGCAGGTATTATAGTTGGTGCAGTTGGATCTACAGGTTTGAGTACTAATTTAATAATTGTAATCGAGTCGATTGCAAAAGATAATGTTATTATTCTTTTATTTTTAACTATTATTTTGTGCTTACTATTGGGTATGGGGTTACCAACTACTGCAAACTATGTAGTTGTAGCGTCTCTCATGGCAACCGTTCTTGTGGATGTAGGAAATGCATCAGGATTTATTTTCCCTTTAATTGCGGTTCATTTATTCGTATTCTATTTTGGCCTCATGGCAGACGTAACACCCCCAGTTGGCTTAGCGTCTTACGCAGCTGCTGCTATTTCTGGTGGGGACCCGTTAAGAACAGGAGCCCAGGCATTTTGGTATAGTCTAAGAACAGGAATACTTCCTATTGTATTCTTATTTAATAGCGAGTTATTATTAATTGGTATTGAAAGCATATGGCATGGCCTAATGGTCATAGCCACCTCATTGATTGGGATTTTAGTATTCACGTCTGCTACTCAGGGATGGTTTATAAATAAATTGAGATGGTATGAGATTATTATTTTTTTAATAATTTCAATATCATTATTATCTCCAGAATTTATTCTAAATAAATTTTACCCGAAATATAACTATTTAAGCATTAAAGAAATAAACAAAAAACAGTTTGATTATAGTAAAGAGATAAGAATTAAAATTACTAGACTAACAGAGTATGGCGAAAGATATAAATTATTTGTAATTGAAAAAAATAGTTTTGATGAAAATTTCAGTTTAGATGATTATGGAATGAGCTTAGTAATTGAAGATAATAAAACCATAATTGATACTTTAAAATGGAATGGAATTGCAAAAAAATCTGGTTTAGATATGGGAGATATTATTAATGAATTTAAAATTGAAAATCAGAATAGACCAAAAAAAGAAATAATTTATCCTATTGCTCTTATTCTTTTATCAATCTTTGGTTATTTAAATATAAGAAGAAGAATTTAGCTTAGACCTGCGTGAGGTAACTTACGTTGAAGTATTTTCCAAATACCTGTAGCAGATGCAATTATTTTACCTTTACATTCTAAATAGCACTCTAAAAAAACCATACTTTTTGTTTTCTTTTTAATTTTTACGTAACCAAAAATTTCATCACCAATAGTTGAAGGTCCAATAAAGTTAATATTAAGTGTTATAGTTACACAAGGTTGATTACCCGAAATTCTATGGGCTCCAGATCCACATCCGGTGTCTATAATCGATGCTATATACCCACCATGAGTTATGCCAGCTCTGTTAAGATGGTTTTTTTTTATTTTAGTTTTAAATTCATATTTAGTTTTTGAGATATCTCTCAGTAGCAAACCACCATTGTGTCTCATGAAACCTTTTTTAATGCTAATTTGTTTAAATTTTTTCATTAAATTATTAAAGTTATTAAAAATAATATTATTAACACTATTACAAAAAAATAAATTACAGATTTTTGTAAAGATACTTTCATTTTTCCTTCTTTTTTGGTGCGCCTGCTAGGAGTCGAACCCAGAACCTCCTGGTCCGTAGCCAAGCGCTCTATCCAATTGAGCTACAGGCGCTAAATATAATCTATTATTTAACATTTATTATTAATTTTACTAAATTTTAATAATGGTCAAAAATATACATCTATTAAAAGTAAATAATATATATATATACAAATAGCGAAATGAGTGAAAAATTACTAGTTCCAGATATTGGAGATTTTGAAGAAGTAGAAATCATAGAAATTCTTGTAAAAGAAGGAGATAAAATCTCTAAAAATGACCCTGTAATAACTTTAGAAAGTGATAAATCAAGTGTTGAAGTACCATCTGCTTTTGAGGGTGTTGTAGATAGTATTAACATAAAGATTGGTGATAAAGTTTCTAAAGGAGATTTGATACTAACATTATCCTCTGAGAATGGAACTAAGCAAAAACAAGAAACTATTGAAAAGATACCACCTGCAACAGAAAAAATAATTGCCGAAGCGGAAAATTCTAATGGATATAATAATTCTGAATTAGATACGAGTGCACATAAAGAGATCAAAGTAGAAAATACAAAAGTAGAAGAACATAATGAAAGATTTGAAATAGTTGAAAATAATAATGATATTGATCCTCAAGAGACAAAAGAATGGTTAGAATCTTTGTCTGCTGTAGTACATTCCGAAGGACCTGAGAGAGCTCATTTTTTAATTAAACAATTAATTGATCAGGCATATAAAGAGGGATCAAATATACCTTACACCCAAAATACACCATACATAAACACTATACCAGCAGATGAAGAGATAAAATCTCCAGGCGATCAAAATATCGAAAGAAAAATAAGAGCACTAATTCGATGGAATTCAGCAGTGATGGTTGTCAGAGCAAACATGAGAGATCCTTCATTAGGAGGTCACATTGGGACATTTGCTTCAGCAGCAACTCTCTATGATATAGGAATGAATCATTTTTGGAGAGCTAAAAGCAATAAATTTGGTGGAGATTTAATTTATTTCCAAGGACATTCAGCGCCAGGTATTTACGCTAGAGCTTTTTTGGAAGGAAGACTTGAAGAGAAGCAATTAGATAGATTCAGACAGGAAGTTTACCCAGGAGGTTTGTCATCTTATCCTCATCCATGGCTGATGCCTAAGTTTTGGCAGTTTCCAACTGTTTCCATGGGTCTTGGACCAATGATGGCAACCTATCAGGCAAGATTTATGAAATATCTTATTAATAGAAAATTAATAAAAGATGAGAATAGAAAAGTTTGGTCTTTCTTAGGAGATGGTGAAATAGATGAACCAGAAGCTCTAGGATCTATTGGTTTAGCAGCAAGAGAAAAGTTAGATAACTTGATTTATGTTGTAAACTGCAACCTACAAAGATTAGACGGTCCAGTAAGAGGCAATGGTAAAATTATTCAAGAATTAGAAGGAATTTTTAGAGGAGCTGGATGGAATGTAATAAAAGTCATTTGGGGATCATATTGGGATCCTTTACTCGCAAATGATAAATCAGGTTTACTTGTAAAAAGAATGAACGAAGCAGTTGATGGAGAATACCAAGCCTTTAAAGCAAAAGGCGGTTTATATGTTAGAGATAACTTCTTTGGGAAATACCCTGAACTTAAAAATCTAGTTGCAAGTTATACGGATAGCGATATTTGGAAATTAAATAGAGGTGGTCACGACCCGCATAAAGTTTATGCTGCTTATCATAAAGCTATTAATACAAAAGACAGACCAACAGTTATATTAGCTAAAACAATTAAAGGATACGGTATGGGAAAATCTGGTGAAAGTATAAATACAACCCATCAGCAAAAGAAATTAGGTGTAGATGATTTGCTATATTATAGAGATAGATTTGATGTTCCATTAACAGATGAACAAGTTAAAAATATAGAATACTTTAGACCTGATGAAAATTCAGAGGAAATAAAATACTTAAAAAAAAGAAGATTGGCTTTAGGAGGATATATTCCTGAGAGATCGTCTTTTTCGAAACCAATCAAAACACCAAGTAATGATATTTTTGACTTTATGAAAAAATCAACTGGTGAAAAAGAAATGTCAACTACTATGGCACTTGTTAGGATGTTGACGAATTTACTAAGAGATAAAAATGTTGCTCCAAGACTTGTTCCAATAATCCCTGATGAAGCAAGAACATTTGGCATGGAAGGTTTTTTCCAAAAAATAGGTATATATGCGCATGAAGGTCAAAAATATGAGCCAGAGGACTCAGCTCAATTAAGCTCTTACAAGGAAGAGAAAAGTGGTCAAGTTTTAGAGGAAGGAATAAATGAGGCTGGATCCATGGCATCATGGATAGCTGCAGGAACATCGTATTCAAATCATGATATAGAAATGATTCCAATTTATCTTTTTTATTCTATGTTTGGTTTTCAAAGAACTGGCGATTTTGCGTGGGCTGCTGGAGATAGTCAAACAAGAGGATTTCTAATTGGAGCCACAGCTGGTAGAACAACTTTGGCTGGAGAAGGCCTTCAACACCAAGATGGTCACAGTCATTTATTAGCATCAACAATTCCAAATTGTGTTTCTTATGATCCAACCTTTCATTATGAATTAGCTACAATTTTTAAAGAAGGTTTAAGAAGAATGCATGAAAAACATGAAAATATTTTTTACTATATTACAACAATGAATGAAAATTATTCTCATCCAGAGATGCCCAAAGATTGTGAAGAAGGCATATTAAAAGGGATGTATAAAATAAAAGATTTCAGCAAGAACAAAAAAAATAAGATTCAATTATTGGGTTCAGGAACAATTTTAAGAGAGATGATTGAAGCAGCAGAAATTTTACAAAATGAATATCAAGTAGATAGTGAAGTATGGAGTGTAACCAGTTTTAATGAATTAAGAAGAGATGGACTTGAAACAGAAAGGTATAATTTGCTTAATCCAGGAGGAGAGAAAAAAATCTCTTACGTTGAAAAATGCCTTGGAAAAACTGAAGGTCCTATTTTAGCAGCTTCAGATTACATGAGAATGAATTCTGACCAAATTAGACCTTACATAAATAAAAGTTTTTATTCATTGGGTACAGATGGATTTGGTAGAAGTGATACAAGAAAAAATCTAAGAAAATTTTTTGAAGTCGATAAAGAGCATATAGTTGCATATGGCTTAAGTATTTTATCTAATGAACAATTAATTGCTTCTAAACATGCGGTAGATGCAATTAAAAAATATAAAATTGATAAAGATAAGCCTATGCCCACAAAATTATAATGAGTGAGAAAGAAGTTTTAGTTCCTAACATTGGTGATTTTAAAGATGTTGAAGTAATTGAGGTATTAATAGAGGCAGGATCAAATATTAATAAAGATGATCCGATAATTACAATAGAAAGCGATAAATCAAGTGTTGAGATCCCAAGTCCATACTCAGGTAGTGTTAAAAAAGTTAATTTAAAAGTTGGCGACAAGGTTTCAGAGGGTTCATCAATACTAATAATTGGTTCAGAAGAAGAAAAACCAGATGAGCAAATTGAAGAAGAGGTCAAAGAGATTAAAGAAGAAACTATTATACAAAAACCGCCCGAAAATGTAATTTCAAAATCAAAAGAAATATTAAAAAATAATAGAGTTAGTGTTTTCAAATCAAGCAAAGCACTTGCTAGCCCAAAAACTAGAAAATTTGCAAGAGAACTTGGTGTTGATATTAATAATATTACTGGATCACAAAGATCAGGAAGAATTATAGAGGAGGATATAAAAAAATTCGTATCTTCAAATTTTAATAAACCTCAAGAAGAAAAGAGGGCTCCATCTATAAAGCCCTCAGAATATGATCACGCTGATTTTGGAGATGTAGAAATTCAAGATATACCAAGAATTAAAAGAATTGCTGCCCCACATTTATCAAATTCTTGGCAAACAATACCACATGTTACTAGTTGTGATGAAGCAGATATCACTGAGTTAGAAGAATTTAGACAAAATTTGACTGATACTTTTACTGGAGAAAAAAAGAAAATTACTCCATTGGCATTTATTATAAAGGCAGTTGTGGAAGCTTTAAAAGTTTTTCCAAGATTTAATAGTTCTATTGACAATATTGAAAATGGAAAAATAACATTAAAAAAATACTTCCATGTAGGAATTGCAGTTGATACTCCCAATGGTTTAATGGTGCCAAAAATAAGAAATGTTAATCAAAAGAATATAGATCAAATAAGCAAGGATCTAAAAAAAGTTAGTGATGATTGCCGAAATTTGAAGATAGATAAAAAAGAGTTTTATGGAGGATCCATAACTATAACAAGCCTAGGTGGCATTGGAGGAACTTATTTTACTCCTATAATAAATTATCCTGAGGTTGCTATTTTAGGAATTGGAAGGACTTATATTAAACCTGTTTATATTGATGGACAATTTAAACCTAGAACAATGTTGCCTTTATCTCTCTCTTACGATCATAGAATTATTGACGGTGCTGAGGGTTCAAGATTTAATAATGAATTAAAAAATAACCTTGGTAAAAACTTTGCCTACAAATTAGCTAAGCAATGATTAAAAATTTTAAACTTTTAAATAATAAAACTGTATTTTACTTTAATGACAATAAGTTTGAAACATTTCCTAATATTTGGTTAAGAGATCATATTAAAAATAAAGAAAACTGGGATTTTAAAACCAATCAAAGAATAACTTATACCGCAAATTTAGACATTAATATCAAAGTTAAAAAAGCAAAATTATTAAAAAAAGGGAAATTCATTGAAATATTATGGTCTGATGAAAATAAACCAACTAAATATTCATATGAATTTTTAAAAAAAAATTCTTTAAAAAAAGAAGAAACTAAAAGTGATACTCAATTTTGGAAAGATAAAGACATAAAAAATCAAATTTTCATTAACTATAAACAATTAAAAACTAAAGTTGGATTTAAAAATTTATTAAAAAAAATCCACATATATGGTTTTGCAGTCGTAAGAAATTGTTCAAAGAATTTAAACTCTGTTGAATATATAGCTAAAAAAATAGGCTATGTCAGAAATTCAATTTTTGGAGGATTGTGGACTTTTGAATCAAATAATAAAAAAGCAGACAGTGCATATTCAAACCAAGAACTGAGACCACATACAGATTCTACATATAGCAATGATGCTCCAGGTTTACAATTACTGCTTTGTTGTAAGTATGATGCTAAAGGTGGAGATTCTATAATGGTAGATGGATTTAAATTGGCAAATGAAATCAAAAAAAAATATAAAATACATTTTAAAACCTTAACAAATACAAAAGTTAAAGGTTCTTATATTGGTGATGGTGTTCGCCTTGAAGCAAAAAGACCAATAATAAAATTAAATGAAAAAAATAATTTTGATCAAATTAGTTTTAACAATTACGATAGAGCACCTTTTAGAGAAACTAATCAGAAAACAATTAATTTTTATAAAGCAATTAAAGTATTTGATACGATGGCAAACCAAAAGCAATATCAGTGGAGGCGTATTTTAAAACCTGGTGAATTACTAATTTTTAATAATTGGAGAGTAATGCATGGTAGAGGTGCATTTTCAGGTATAAGAAAAATGGCTGGTTGCTATATCAATAAAGAAGATTTTGATAGCTGTTGTAGAATGAATAATATTATCTAAATTTAATTAAATTAATGTCGAAAACTACATCGCTTATATGCGCTTTGATAACAACATTTATTTGGGGCACTGCTTTCATTGCTCAAGACACAGGCATGGACAATATTGGTCCATTAACATTCAATGCATCTAGATTTTTTGTTGGTTTTCTTACAGTCCTGCCAATTGCTTTAATTTTAGAGAGAAAAAAAATTAATTATGAAATTAATTCTAATAAAAAATTATTTTTAAAATATTTATTTTTAATGGGTATATCATTATTTTTGGGTACCTACTTACAGCAAGCTGCGTTACAATATACGAATATAGCTAATGCAGCTTTCTTTACAGTTTTTTACGTTCCGTTAGTTCCAATTTTATTATTTTTTATTTACTCTATTAAAGTCCATTGGAGTCTTTGGCCTTCAATAGGTTTATGTATAATAGGTGTTTACCTATTAAGTGATTTTTCAAACTCAGAAATTATGATAGGTGATGCTTTAGTTATTCTATGCTCACTATTTTGGGCTTTACATATAATTTTCGCTGGAAAATTTATGGAGAAGTTTAATATACCAATTTTTTATGCAGCATTACAAGCAGCTCTTGTTTTTGGTTTATCTCTTATATTTGCTTTTATTTTAGAGGAAGTAGTTATTACAAAAATTTTAACTGAGTATAGTTCAATATTATATGCAGGCGTTTTATCTGGAGGAATTGCTTTTACTTTACAAATGTTTGCACAAAAAAATATTGAAGAAGCTCCAGCAGCAATAATTTACTCTCTTGAAGGTGTCTTTGCAACAATTGCTGGATGGATTATTTTAAGTCAAGTTCTTAACATAAATAATATTATAGGATGTGTACTAATTCTTATTGCCGTAATATTTTCTCAAATTGCTCCAACGTCCAAAAAATCATAAGTAAATAATTGAAAAAAGAATAATACTTAAAACTATTCTATAAATAACAAAAAAACTCAAACTAAACATTTTAACATAAATAAGAAAATATTTAATTGTAAAATAAGAAAATAAAAATGAAGCTGAAGTAGAAAAAATAAATATAGCATCAAAATTTATTTGATCATCAATAACATCTTTAAATCCCAAAACACTTGCACCTGCTAAAGCTGGAATAGACAAATAAAAAGCTATCTTTGATGATTCAACTCTATCAAATTTTAAAAATCTTGAAGCTGTAATTACTATACCTGATCTACTGACTCCTGGAATAATAGCTAAAATCTGAAATAACCCTATTATAATAATACTTTTAATATTTAATTCTGAAGAAATTTTATTTTTCAATTCAACCTTATCTGAAAAGTATAATAAAATTCCAAAAATCAAAGTTGTCCAAGCAACAACTTTTAAGTTTCTAAATTGATCAATTAAATTTGTGGAGTAAAAAATATAACCAACAATAACTAAAGGTATAGACCCAAGAATTATTAGTAGAAATATATTTTTATTATTAATAATATTTATTAACTCTTTTCTAAAAAATAAAATAATTGCTAACAAAGAACCTAAATGCAGACTAATATCTAATTGTAGGTTGCTAACATTAAAGTCACTCAATCTTGATATAATTAAAAGATGTGCAGACGAGCTAACTGGAATAAACTCAGATATTCCTTGAATAATTGATAAAATTAGCGTCTCTACATATTTTGAAATCATTAGATCCAATACTTCATAATGAAATTGTAACCAAATTAAAGCAATTACATATTTGCATATCATCTATGCATAATAAGAAAAAACCGCTGATTTACTTAAGTTTTGTGGAATATTAGTCAATATTTATGACCTTGTAATTGTTTATTATTAAATTTTTATCGTATATACAGCGTCCACCATGTCAGAAAAAATGCTTAAGTTTGTTGATATAGGTCAACAAAATCCACCTAAAAGAGATATATCAGACCGAAAAGAGGATTTTGATGAAATATATCAAGAATTTCTAAAAGATAGAGCTGTTCAGCAGTCAAGCAGATGTTCCCAATGTGGGGTACCATTTTGCCAAGTTCATTGTCCATTAAGTAACAATATACCAGATTGGCTTAAACTAACTGCTGAGGGAAGATATGAGGAAGCTTATCAATTATCACAAAGCACAAACAACATGCCAGAAGTTTGTGGAAGAATTTGCCCCCAGGATAGGCTGTGTGAAGGAAATTGTGTAATAGAGCAATCGGGTCATGGAACAGTAACTATTGGATCAATAGAAAAATATATCACAGAGAAAGCTTGGGAAAATGGCTGGGTAAAACCAATAGAAATAAATAGTGAAAAAAATGAGAGTGTAGGAATTATAGGTTCTGGTCCTGCTGGACTTGCTTGTGGAGAACAACTCAGAAAAAAAGGATACAAGGTAACTATATATGATCGTTATGACAGAGCTGGAGGGTTACTAATATATGGTATCCCAGGATTTAAATTAGAAAAGCATGTTGTCCAAAGAAGAATAAAACTTTTGGAAGAAAGTGGAATTAAATTTGTTTTAAACTTTGAAGTTGGAAAAGATTCCAGCTTGACGGAGTTAAGAGAAAAACATGATGCAATTTTAATAGCTACAGGAGTTTATAAAGCTAGAGAAGTTAATCTACCTGGTAATGATTTGAGTAATATTTTCCCTGCCATGGAATTTTTGACAGCATCAAATAAAAAAGGACTAGGTGATAAAGTTGAGTTATTTGATAACGGAACTTTAAATGCTGAAGGCAAAGATGTTGTAGTAATTGGAGGTGGGGATACAGCAATGGATTGTTTAAGGACTTCAGTGAGACAGAATGCTAAATCTGTAAAATGTTTATATAGAAGAGATAGAGAAAATATGCCAGGATCAGCAAGAGAAGTTGGCAATGCAGAAGAAGAAGGTGTTGAATTCATATGGTTAACAAGCCCTAAAGAGTTTAAGGGAACAAATAAAATTGAAAGTGTAGTAGTTAATAAAATGAAATTGGGTGAGCCAGATGATAGCGGTAGAAGAAAACCAGTTATTGAAGAAAATTCAGATTTTGAAATTAAAGCTGATCTTGTAATTAAAGCACTTGGATTTGATCCAGAAGATCTTCCAAAATTATTTAATGAAGAAAAATTACAAGTATCAAGATGGGGAACAATAAAAGCAGATTTTGATACAATGGAAACTAGTATAGAGGGAGTTTTTGCAGCTGGAGATATAGTTCGTGGAGCATCTTTAGTGGTTTGGGGTATCAAAGACGGAAGAGATGCCGCAACATCAATTGATAATTATTTACAAAGTAAACAAAAACTTAGAGTTGCTTAATGAAGTTAAGAAATAAAAATTTAAAAATTTTAAAAAGTAATCATGTTTACTCGGAAGAAATGGAACATGATGCGTGTGGTGTAGGCTTAGTAGCATCTACCGAAGGTCTAAAATCAAGAAAAGTCGTAGAATATGGAATTGATGCCTTAAAAGCTGTTTGGCATAGGGGTGCAATCGATGCAGACGGAAAAACAGGAGATGGTGCTGGAATTCATATTGAAATTCCTAAAGATTTTTTTGAGGAAAAAATTGAAGTCACTGGTCATAAGCATGATAATTCTGAACTATGTGTGGGTATGATTTTCTTACCAAGAAATGATTATAGCGCTCAAGAGCAATGTAGAACTATTGTTGAAAGTGAACTAACAAAGAGAAATTTTAGTATCTATGGCTGGAGACAAGTTCCTGTTGATCCCTCTGTCTTAGGAGAAAAAGCTGAACAAACAAGACCTGAAATTACTCAAGTATTGTTCACATACAATGACAAAAAAGTTGTCAATAAATCTCTGGAACAAAAATTATATGAAACTAGAAGAGTAATTGAAAAAGAAGCTCTCAATAATCAATTAAATAATTTTTATATATGTTCATTTAGTTCTAAATCTATCATTTATAAAGGAATGTTTTTAGCAGAAGCTTTGTCAGATTTTTATACTGACTTAAAAGATGAAAGATTTATATCTAGGTATGCAATATTTCACCAAAGATTTTCAACCAATACTGCGCCTAGTTGGGACTTAGCTCAACCGTTTAGATCTATAGCGCATAATGGTGAAATAAATACCCTTAAAGGAAATATTAATTGGATGAAGGTTCACGAAGAGGAGATGTTTAGTCCAGTTTTTGAAGATATAGAGAATCTTAAGCCCGTAATACCAGCTGGAAATTCTGACTCTGCATCATTAGATAATGTTTTTGAGTTATTAAATATTTCTGGACAGCCTGCTCCTCTAGCAAAATTAATGTTAATACCAGACGCTTGGTCAAAAAAAAATAAGGTATTAAAAAAAGATCATCAACAACTATTCAATTTTTTAAATAGTACCATGGAGCCTTGGGATGGGCCAGCTGCTATAGCTGCAACAGATAATGAATGGGTAATTGTTGCAACTGACAGAAATGGATTAAGACCACTTAGATATACAGTGACAAGAGACAAACTTCTTTTTGCAGGAAGTGAAACAGGAATGATAGATTTAAATGAGAAAAAAATTGTATCTAAAGGAAGATTAGGACCTGGAGAAATATTAGGAGTAAGAATAGAAAAAGGCAAAGTATATTCAAACGATGAAATAAAAAACTACCTTTCAAAAGAATATAAGCATTACAACAATCAGATTATTGATCTCGATAAAAAATTAGAGGCAGAAACTGAAAAAGTAGAGCTAGAAGGCCAAAATTTGAGGAATTTTCAACATTGTTTTGGATATAGCATAGAAGATTTAGAATTAATTCTTCATCCAATGGCAGAAGATGCTAAAGAAGCAACAGGCTCAATGGGTGATGATACGCCTTTAGCAGTTTTATCTGACAAATATAGACCAATATATCATTACTTTAGACAAAACTTTAGTCAGGTTACAAATCCACCAATTGACTCTCTAAGAGAAAATAAAGTTATGAGTTTAAAGACAAGATTTGGAAATCTTGGTAATATTTTAGATTTTAGTAAATTAACTAAAGACAATATTTATGTCTTAAATAGTCCAATATTATCAAATGCACAATTTGAAAAATTTTTGAAATTCTTTGGAAATAATAATAAAGTTTTAGATTGCACATTCAGCAAAGATAATGATTTAGAGACATCAATAAATTTACTCAAAGTTAAATCTGAACAAGCTGTTAGAGAGGGAATTAAACAAATAATATTATCAGATAAAAATATTTCAGAAAATAGAATGCCTATGCCGATGCTTTTATGTATAGGGGCAATAAATACACATTTGGTTAAATTAGGTTTAAGAGGTTATGTTTCTATTAATGTTCAAACCGGAGATGCATTAGATACTCACTCTTTTGCAACATTAATTGGTGTTGGTGCTACTACAGTGAACCCTTATTTAGCTTTTGATAGCTTATATCAAAGACATTCTAAGAAATTATTTGGAAATTTCACTTTTGATGAATGTGTTTTAAGATACATTAAATCAGTCAATCTCGGTCTTCTTAAAATAATGTCTAAAATGGGAATTTCTGTTTTAAGTTCTTATAGAGGCGGATGTAATTTTGAAACTGTGGGACTAAGCAGAACAATTGTAAAAGATTACTTTCCTGGGATGTTATCAAAGATTTCTGGAATTGGTTTAAAAGGAATAGAAAAGAAAATCAGAACTATACATAAAGAAGCATTTTTCAATAATTCAAATATTTTACCTATTGGAGGTATTTACAGATATAGAAAAAATGGTGAAACACATCAGTATCAAGGCAAACTAATTCATTTGCTTCAAACTGCGGTTGGACAAGGATCTTATGAAATATATAAAAAATACACAAAAGGTATTTATAATCTAAATCCAATTAGTTTAAGAGATTTAGTAGATTTTAAATCTAAAAATCCCGTCGATATATCTAATGTTGAGAGTGCATCTAATATATTAAAAAGATTTGGAAGTGGAAGTATGTCTCATGGAGCTTTATCTAAAGAAGCACATGAAACTCTTGCTGTTGGTATGAACAGAATTAAAGGCGCATCTTGTAGTGGTGAAGGTGGAGAAGATGAAAAAAGATTTAAGATTATGGAGAATGGAGATAGTGCAAATTCAAGGGTTAAACAAATCGCATCAGCTAGATTTGGAGTAACCATTAATTACTTAAATAATTGTAATGAGATTGAAATCAAAATTGCGCAGGGCGCTAAACCAGGTGAAGGTGGACAATTACCAGGTTTTAAAGTTACGGATGAAATTGCGAGATTGAGACACTCAACGCCAGGAGTTACTTTAATATCACCTCCGCCTCATCATGATATTTACTCAATAGAAGATCTAGCTCAATTAATTTATGATTTAAAACAAATAAATCCTAAGGCTAGGGTTGGAGTCAAATTAGTTGCTTCATCAGGAATTGGAACGATAGCTGCTGGAGTTGCAAAAGCTAAAGCAGACATAATTTTAATCTCAGGGCACTCAGGAGGTACAGGAGCCACTCCACAGACAAGCGTTAAATATGTTGGAGTTCCTTGGGAGATGGGATTAACAGAAGCAAATCAGGTATTAACTTTAAATAACTTGAGACATCAAGTGACGCTTAGAACTGACGGTGGAATAAAAACAGGAAGAGATGTTGTAATTGCAGCCATGATGGGAGCAGAAGAATTTGGCGTAGCAACAACTGCTTTAGTCGCAATGGGATGTATAATGGTCAGACAATGTCATTCAAATACATGCCCAGTGGGTGTTTGTACACAAGATGATAAATTAAGAGAGAAATTTACAGGAACTCCTGAAAAAGTAGTAAACCTTTTTACATTTATAGCAGAGGAAGTAAGAGAAATACTTGCTGATCTTGGTTTCAAATCTTTAAATGAAGTAATTGGAAGAACTGACTTACTAAGGCAAGTAAGCAAAGGATCACCAAACTTGGATGATCTAGACTTAAATCCTCTTTTTGTTCAGGCAGATCCTGGAAAAAATAAAAGATATTGTGAGAAACCTGAAATTAATTCTGTTCCAGATACTTTAGATCAAAAATTATGGCCAGAAATAGAAGACAAAATAGATAAAAAAGAAAAAATAAATCAAGAATTTGAAATTCAAAATACTGATAGAGCAGTTGGTACTAGAATTTCTTATCATTTGTACAAAAAATTTGGAAATAACAATCTTAATGAAAATTCGATCGAATTAAATTTTAAAGGTTCAGCAGGCCAATCCTTTGGTGCTTTTGCTATTAAAGGCTTAAAACTAATTTTAAAAGGGGATGCAAATGATTATGTTGCCAAAGGATTATCAGGTGGAACTATTGTGATTAAATTACAAGATGAAAGCAACCTTGTTTCAAATGAAAATACTATTATTGGAAATACTGTTTTGTATGGAGCTACTTCAGGAAAATTATTAGCTGCAGGACAAGCAGGAGAGAGATTTGCTGTTAGAAATTCAGGTGCTACTGCAGTAGTAGAAGGTTGTGACTCAAATGGTTGTGAATACATGACAGGCGGAAACATTATTATATTAGGAGATATTGGCGATAATTTTGGAGCTGGCATGACAGGAGGTATGGCATTTATTTATGACCCTGAAAATCAATTTGATAAAAAAGTAAATCCTGAAAGTGTAGTTTGGCAAACTCCAGAAACTAAATTTTGGATTGAGCATCTAAGGAAATTAATTAAAGAGCATGCGATAGAAACAAATTCAACAATCTCGAAAAAAATTGTTGATAATTTTGAAAATGAAATAAATAATTTCGTCCAAGTTTGTCCAAAAGAAATGTTAGATAAGTTAGAAAATCCTATATCAAACAAAAAATTAGTCGGCCAAGCTAGTTAGTTTTTTTAATAATATTATCTAACTCTTTACAAATAATTTTTAGATTTTTTTTTGAAGAGAGACTATGGTCACCCTTCTTAATTATATTTAATTTTTTTTTTGCTTTGCTGAAGATTTTTAAAACTTCTCTTGAGTATTTAATTGGTACAACTTCATCTTTTTGACCATGGACCATAGTAACAGGTATTTTCATTGGAATTTTAACATTCAAAACTTTATTTTGTTTTTTTCTTCCATCTTTAATTAATTGATAAGTTATGAGATACTCATAGCCACCATTTTTAATTTTGCTAATACCTTTTTTGATAATTTCACTCTTTGTCTTTTTTGAAAATTTTTTCCACATTATTCTTGTTAAAAATTCTGGAGCAGAACCAATTCCCATAAAGCCTTTAATCTGTTTCTTAATTGATTTAAATAATAATAAAGATATCCAAGCACCCATACTAGAGCCTATTAAAATTATATCATTTTTTTTAACTATATTCTTAATAGTCTGTTTTGCATCATTTGCCCAAGTGGAAATATTCCCTTTTGTAAATTCACCTGTAGATTTTCCGTATCCAGAATATTCTAGTGCCAAAAAACCCAATTTATTTTTTTTAGCATAGTTTAAAAATCTTTTAGGTTTATCTCCTTCTATATCGGATGCAAAACCTGGTAAAAATATAATATAAAGATTTTTCTTATAATAATTGCTTATATATCTTAGTTTTTTTGTTTTAGAAATTTTTAGAAATTTAAATTTTTTCATATAAAGTATTAAAATTGATTTGAAATATTATAACTCTACCATATGCATCCAAAATTGAAAGTTCTGCAAGTTATACCAAAACTTGGATACGGTGGCGCAGAAACAGGTTGTTATGATATCGCACACTATCTACATGAAAATGATTGTAAATCTTTTTTAATTTGCAATGGTGGTGAATTAACAAAGTTTATAGATAAAAAAAAAGTTAAATATATAAGGTTACCTGTTAATTCCAAAAACCCCATTTTGGTTTTTTTTAATTCAATTATTATTTCTTTAATAATTTTATTTTATGGAATTAATATTGTCCACGCGAGAAGTAGAGCACCTGCATGGTCTTGTTTGCTAGCTACCAAAATCACACGACGTAAATTTGTAACTACATTTCATGGAACATATAATTTTAAAAGTAAATTAAAAAAATTATATAATTCTGTAATGTTGAGATCAGATTTAATTATTGCTGGGTCTAATTTTATATTTTCACATATTAAAGAAAACTACTCTGAATACCTTAATGATAAAAAAAAATTCTTGGTGATATTTAGAGGCATTAATACTGACTATTTTGATCCATCAACTACTATAGAAACAGAGGAAGATGAATTATTTAAATCATGGGGACTTAAAATTGAGAGAAAAACCGTTCTATTGCCCGGAAGATTAACAGAATGGAAAGGCCAAGAAATGTTTTTAGACGCAATTAATAAAGTAAATATTAATTTAGGACACGAGGTATTTAATGTAATTATTCTTGGGAGCGATCAAGGAAGAGAACTTTACAAAAAGAAACTTATTAGGTTAGTTGAACAGTACAGATTAACTAACCAAGTAAAATTTGTAGATCATTGTAAAAATATGCCTCTAGCTTACAAAGTTTCAGACATCATAGTTTCTTCATCTATAGAACCAGAAGCCTTTGGAAGAATATCTGTTGAGGCTCAGGCAATGAAAAAACCAATTGTTGCAAGTAATATTGGGGGATCAAAAGAGACTATAAATGAAAATAAAACAGGATTTTTATTTGAAGCAAATAACTCTGACGATCTTTCAAAAAAATTAGTAGAAATTATGAATTTAGATGAACAGACTATAAATCAAATGGGTATAGAAGGTAGAAAAAATGTCGTTTCAAAATTTAATGTTGAAAAAATGTGTTTTTCTACTTATTCAGAGTATAAAAAATTAATAAACTAATGCCAAATATTACATTACCTGATGGAAAAAAATTAAACTTT
Organism: uncultured Pelagibacteraceae bacterium; assembly: GCA_902609705.1. Lineage (GTDB taxonomy): Bacteria > Pseudomonadota > Alphaproteobacteria > Pelagibacterales > Pelagibacteraceae > Pelagibacter. The sequence continues at coordinate 13,867 of CACLSX010000013.1, read as the reverse complement.
GAAAAAAGTATAACAGGCACAGAAGTTGCTGAAAAAATTAGCAAGTCTTTAGGTAAGCAAGCTTTGGTGATGAGCATAAATGGTGAGCTTAAAGATTTATATACTGTTATTGATCAAGATTGTTCTATTGAAATATTTACAGCTAAAGATCCTGAGGGTTTAGAAGTCATTAGACATGACACTGCACATATAATGGCTATGGCCGTTCAAGAACTATACCCAGGCACACAGGTAACAATTGGGCCAGTTATAGAAAATGGATTTTACTATGATTTTGCAAGAAAAGAGCCTTTTACTAGCGATGATTTAAAAAAGATTGAAAAAAAAATGTCAGAGATAATAGATAAAGATGTAAAAACAAGAAAAGAAGTTTGGGAGAGAGATAAAGCAATAAGTCATTTTAAAAAAATTGGAGAAAAATACAAAGCCGAGATAATTGAGAGCATTCCTAAAAACGAAGAACTTACGGTTTATCATCATGGCGAAACATGGCATGATTTATGTAGAGGTCCACATTTAGTATCTTCTGGTAAAATAGGTAAGGCTTTTAAACTGACAAAAGTATCTGGAGCTTATTGGCGTGGTGACTCTAATAATGAAATGCTTCAAAGAATATATGGTACTGGTTGGGCAACTCAAAAAGAATTAGACCTTTATCTTCAGAGAATTGAGGAAGCAGAAAAAAGAGATCATAGAAAAATTGGAAAAGAGATGGATTTATTTCATTTTAGAGAAGAAAGTCCTGGATCTGTGTTTTGGCATCAGAAAGGATGGAATTTGTTCCAAAAATTAGTTTCCTATATGAGAATGAAACAAGATCAAGATGGTTACAAAGAGATAAATACACCAGAAATATTAGATAGATCTTTGTGGGAAAAATCTGGCCACTGGGAAAAATTTGGAGCTAATATGTATACTTCAACTACACCAGATGAAAAAGTATTTGCAATTAAACCAATGAATTGTCCTGGGTGTGTTCAAGTATTTAATCAAGGACTTAAAAGTTATAGAGACTTACCTTTAAAGATGTCAGAATTTGGAAAAGTTCATAGATATGAACCTTCAGGTGCATTGCATGGATTATTACGTGTAAGAGCCTTTACTCAAGATGATGCACACATTTTTTGTACAGAAGAACAAATTACCAAAGAATGTTTAAGTGTTACAAATTTAATTTTAGAAATTTATAAAGATCTTGGTTTTGAAGATGTTATTTTAAAATATTCAGATAGACCAGATTTAAGAGTTGGTGACGATAAAGTTTGGGATAAATCAGAGGCTGCGTTGTTAGAGGCAATCAAAGCGACAAAGCTAGAGTACTCAATTAATAAAGGTGAGGGCGCATTTTATGGACCAAAAATTGAATTTGTTTTAAGAGATGCAATCGGTAGAGATTGGCAGTGTGGAACATTGCAAGTAGATTTAAATTTACCAGGCAGATTAGGAGCTTCTTTTGTTGATAAAGATGGAACTAAAAAAGTACCTGTAATGTTACACAGAGCATTATTTGGATCTTTAGAAAGGTTCATAGGTATCCTTATAGAGAATTATGCAGGCAAGTTGCCATTTTGGATATCACCTTTACAGGCAGTAGTTATTCCAATCTCTAGTGATTTTGATGAATATGCTAAAAGTGTAGCTAAGGAATTAAAACGGAGTGGTTTGATTGTTGAGGTGGATCTTAAAAATCACAATTTAAATTATAAAATAAGAGATCATTCTTTAACAAAAGTGCCAATGTTATTGATTTGTGGAAAAAAAGAAGTTGACTCCAACAGTGTAACTATTAGAAAGTTGGATTCTAATAAACAAGAAAATATAGCTTTGAAAGAATTTATAAAAAAATATTCTGATCTAAATAAAGCTCCTTCTATTTAAGTGGCAGATTTTAAACAAAATTATTTTCAAAAAAGAACTAAAGCAAGAGGCCCTAGGTTTAACAACAGGATTACATCAAATGAAGTTCAAGTTATTGCAAGTGATGGTGAAAATTTAGGAATTTTAAATTTAAATGAAGCAATCAATAAAGCAAAAAATGAAGGTTTAGATTTAATTGAAATTGCCCCAAATGCAAAACCGCCTGTCTGTAAAATTATGGATATGGGTAAATATAAATACGACGCACAAAAAAAAGCTAACAAGGCAAAAAAAAAACAAAAGAAAATTGAACTAAAAGAGATAAAATTAAGGCCAGTTACAGAAGTTCATGACTACACTTTCAAAATTAAAAATGCTCAAAAATTTTTGGCAAAAGGTGATAAAGTCAAATTTACAATAAGGTTTAAAGGGAGAGAGTTACAACACTCGAACCTTGGCAATGAATTAATGGATAAAATTAAGGCAGACATGGAGACTATTGGAAGAGTAGAGCTTCAGCCAAAATTTGATGGAAAGCAAATGATTATGGTAATCCAGCCTTTATAAGCGATATTTCTAGTTGTAAATTTAATTTAATATTTGTATAACCCCCAAAAATTATGCCTAAGTTAAAAACAAAAAGTTCAGCTAAAAAAAGATTTAAAATATCAGCTAAAGGCAAGGTTATTACCCCACAGGCTGGAAAAAGACACGGCATGATTAAAAGAACGAATTCACAAATTAGAAAACAAAGAGGCACAACAGTTTTATCAAAACAAGATGGTAAGATAGTAAAATCTTATATGCCTTACAGCTTAAGAGGATAAAATGGCAAGAGTTAAAAGAGGAGTTACAAGCAAAGCTAAACACAAAAAAGTTTTAAAAGCTGTTAAAGGTCAATGGGGAAGAAGAAAAAATACTATAAGAGTTGCAAGACAAGCAATGGAGAAAGCTATGCAATATGCTTATAGAGACAGAAGAAATAAAAAAAGGGATTTCAAAGCATTGTGGATTCAAAGAATTAATGCTGGTGTCAGATCCGAAGGTATAACATATTCAAAGTTTATTAATGGTTTAAGCAAATCAGGAATTAAATTAGATAGAAAAATTCTTGCAGAAATTGCTTATGATAACCCTGAAGCATTCAAAACTATAGTTAAAAGGGCTCAAGCAGCATTAAATTAATCAAGACTATTGTTTTTCTTTCTTTAACAAATATTCTATCAAAATGTCTGATATTAAAAAAATAAAAGATGATTATATCGATAAACTTAATAGCGAAAATAATATTGATAAAGTAAATAACATTAAATCCGAACTATTTGGAAAAAACGGAATTATTTCTAACGAATTTAAAAAATTAGGTTCAATTTCTGTAGAAGAAAGAAAAAAATTAGCCTCAGATTTGAATAATATTAAAGACGAACTTCAAAATAAAATATCAATCAAAATTCAAGAAATAGAAACTAAAGAAATTAATTTAAAGCTTGAGAAAGAAAAAATTGATGTAACTCTTCCAGAAAGAGATATTCAAATTGGCAAAATTCACCCAGTCTCTCAAGTGATAGATGAAATTTCATCTATATTTTCAGAGATTGGATTTAGCGTTGAGGAAGGTCCGGATGTAGAAAATGAATATAATAATTTTACAGCATTAAATACACCAGATAATCATCCAGCTAGAGATATGCATGATACTTTTTATCTAGATAATAATAAGGAATTACTTTTGAGAACACACACATCTCCAGTTCAAGTAAGAACTATGTTAAAAGGTAAGCCTCCTTTTAAAATTATTGCACCAGGAAGAACTTACAGGTCGGACAGTGATCAAACTCATGCTCCAATGTTTCATCAAGTTGAAGGGTTACATATAGATAAAAATATAAATATGGGACATCTTAAAGGATGTTTAAATTATTTTATTAAGGAGTTTTTTGAAGTCGATAAAATTAAAATGAGATTTAGACCAAGTCATTTTCCATTTACTGAGCCTTCAGCAGAAGTAGATATAGGATATGAAATTAAAAATGGAAAGATAGTAATTGGTGAAGGTGATAAATGGCTGGAAATTTTAGGCTGCGGAATGGTTCATCCAAATGTTTTAAAAAATGTAAAAGTTAATCCAAGCAAATATCAAGGATATGCCTTTGGAATCGGCATAGACAGACTGGGAATGTTGAAATATGGAATTAATGATTTAAGAGCATTTTTTGAGACAGATTATAGATGGTTAAGTCACTTTGGTTTTGACCCATTAGATGTCCCTTCAAATTATAGAGGACTGAGTAGATGAAGTTCACCGTTGACTGGTTAAAAAACCATCTTGAAACAAAATTTAATAATAATCAAATAATAGATAAATTAACCAATATAGGTCTAGAAGTAGAAAGTTTTGAGAGTTCTACATCTGAATTAGATACATTTATTGTTGCAAAAATTATAAATGCAAAAACTCATCCAAATGCTGACAGATTAAAGTTATGTGATGTTGATATAGGTAGGGACAAAACAATTGAAGTAGTATGTGGAGCCCCAAATGCAAAAAATGGTCTTTTGACTGTTTATGCACCTCCAGGATCGATTATTCCTAAAAATCAGATGAAACTTTCTGTAAGTAAAATAAGAGGTGTAACATCATATGGAATGCTCTGTTCTGAGTCAGAATTACTATTATCCAATGAAAGCGATGGAATTATAGAATTAAAAAACAATAAATATGAAAATAAAATTGGAGAAAAATATTTTAAAAACACTTCTGAAAAAGTAATAGATTTATCAATTACGCCCAATAGACCAGATTGTTTAGGAGTAAGAGGAATTGCTAGAGATTTATCTGCTGCTGGTGCTGGTAAATTAAAAATTAATAAAAAATCAAATTTAACATATAGAGGTAATCAAAATATAAACGTAACAATAAAAAAAGAAAAAGCTCAAGGATGTACAATATTTGGAAGTTGTTTAATAAAAAACGTAACAAATAAAGAGAGTCCAAAATGGCTAAAAGATAAAATTCTGTCTTTAGGCCAAAAACCAATATCTGCAATAGTCGATATTACTAATTATGTAATGTTTGATTTAAATAGACCATTACACGCTTATGATGCAGATAAAGTAGATAATGAAATTATTGTTAGAAGTTCTTCTAAAGGAGAAAGCTTCGAAGCCTTAGATAATAAAAAATATATTTTAGAAAATGATATGTGCGTTATTTCTGACAGATCTGGAGTCCTTGGTCTTGGTGGCATAATTGGAGGGACAAGATCTGGAACAGAATATTCGACTAAAAATATATTATTAGAATCTGCTTATTTTTTACCACATTCAATAAGAAAAACCTCTAAACAATTAAATATAGATACAGATGCAAAATTCAGATTTGAAAGAGGTATAGATCCCCTTTCAATTGAAGAAGGATTAATAAAAGCTTCTGAACTAATTAAACAAATTTGTGGAGGTGAAATAAGCAATTTAGATGTAAAAAAAATTGAAAATTATAAAAAAAAAATAATAAATTTTGATCCATTTCTTTTTGAAAAAACGACTGGATTTAGTATTGAAAATAAAGAATTAATCAAAATACTAGAAAAGCTAGGTTTTAATGTATCTAAGAATAAAAAAATTTTAAAACTAACGATACCTTCATGGAGACCTGATATAACTCAGCCAATTGATATTGTTGAAGAAATAGTTAGAATAAAAGGTTATGAACATATTAATACTTCAGAACCTATTAAGACAAGATTAAAGCCAACACTTAATTATTATCAGAAATTATTTCATTTTTTACAAAGATCTGTCGCATCTAAAGGTTATTTAGAGACCGTGACATGGTCATTTACCGATTCTAAAATTAATCAATTATTTAAAGAAAATGATGAAGAAATACCGATTGTAAATCCGATTAGTTCAGATCTAAATGTTTTAAGAAATTCTATTTTTCCAAATTTATTATTTTATTTGAAGAAAAATTTAGATAGAGGATTTAAAGATATTTCTTTATTTGAAATTGGTCCAGCTTTTAAAGGAAAAAATCCAGGAGATCAACTGACAGTGATAGGCGCTGTAAGAGCAGGAAAGGTCTCAAGATTGTCTTGGAATGATAAAGAGAGAATTGTAGACACATTCGATGTAAAAAAAGATGTAATACAAAGTCTTTGTGAAGCAGGGATCGATAAAGAACATATTGTTATAGATGATAAAACTCCTTCTTACTATCACCCAGGAAAATCTGGAGGAGTGTACCAAAATAAAAAAGAAAAAAATGCTCTAGCATATTTTGGAGAGATTCATCCAAACATAATAAAAAAATTAGATATAAAAACTGAAGGTTTGGTAATATTTGAAATTTGTCTTGATTACATAAAAGAATTAAAACAAAAGATAAAAGATACAAAATCTGAATATAAATTTTCTGATTTCCAAAAATCAGAGAGAGATTTTGCATTTATTATTAATAAAAACTTTAAATCTCAAGAATTGGTTAATATAATTAAATCTGTTGATAATAAATTAATTAAGTCAGTACAAGTATTTGATGTATTTGAGGGTGAAAATATACCAGAGGGAAAAAAATCTATAGCTGTTAATGTAACTATTCAGTCAGAAGAAAAAACATTAAATGAAAATGACCTGGACAACGTTAATAAACTAATTATCTCTTCCGTTGAGTCAAAGTCTGGCGCAAAAATTAGATCCTAAAAATGGGTGATAAAATAGACAACATTAGGAATTTTGCAATTATAGCTCATATAGATCATGGTAAATCAACTATAGCAGACAGAATAATTCATAAATGTGGAGGTTTGAGTGATAGAGAAATGAAATCTCAAGTGCTTGACTCTATGGATATAGAAAGAGAGAGAGGAATAACAATTAAAGCACAAACGGTTAAATTAAATTATAAAGCTAAAAATGGCAAAAATTATATTTTAAATATTATAGACACCCCAGGACATGTAGATTTTAGTTACGAAGTTAGTAGAAGCCTTTATGCGTGTGAAGGTTCAATATTAATTGTAGATAGCACTCAAGGGGTTGAAGCTCAAACACTCGCAAATGTATATCAAGCACTTGATATAAATCATGAGATTATTCCAGTATTAAATAAAATTGATCTACCAGCATCTGATCTTGAAAGAACAAATAATCAAATTGAAGATGTTATTGGCATAGATACATCTAATTCTGTTCCTTGCTCTGGAAAAACTGGACAAGGAATAGATGAAATTCTTGAGCAAATTATTAACTCCTTGCCTGGACCTAAAGGTGAAAAAAATAGCAAATTAAAGTGTTTATTAGTTGATAGCTGGTATGACACTTATCTTGGAGTAGTTATATTAGTGAGAATCATAGACGGAAAACTAAAAAAAAATATGAAAATAAAAATGATGTCTACAAATCAAGAATATATTGTAGAAAAAGTTGGTGTTTTTACACCTAAGGCAAAAGGTGTGAGTGAACTTAATGCTGGAGAAATAGGTTTTATTACAACTGGAATTAAAATTTTATCAGAAACTAAAGTTGGAGACACTATATGCGATGCAGAAAATCCTCTCCAAGACGCATTACCAGGTTTTAAACCAAGTAAACCAGTAGTTTTTTGTGGTTTATTTCCTGTTGATAGTTCTGAATATCAAAAATTAAAAGATGGACTTGCTAAATTACAATTAAATGATGCAAGTTTTTCTTATGAAGCAGAGTCATCGTCTGCCTTAGGACTTGGATTTAGATGTGGATTTTTAGGTCTTTTACATCTTGAAATAATCACAGAAAGACTTGAAAGAGAATTTGATATAAATTTATTAACTACTACACCTGGTGTTGTTTATAAAGTTCACTTAAATAATGGTGAAATTATCGAACTTCAAAATCCATCAAATTTACCAGATCCTACTTATATAAAATTTATAGAAGAACCATGGATTAAAGCCACAATTATCACCCCAGACCAATACTTGGGATCAATTATTAAGTTATGTCAAAATAAAAGAGGTATTCAAACTAATTTAAGTTATTCAGGAAATCGTGCAGTAATTAATTATGAGATACCTTTAAATGAGGTCGTGTTTGATTTTAATGATCGTCTTAAATCTATGACAAGTGGATATGCTAGTTTTGATTATGAAATTATTGATCACAAAGAAGGAGATCTAGTAAAAATGAATATACTTGTAAACTCAGAACCTGTTGATGCTCTTGCAATGATGATACATAAAGATTTTGCTCAAACTACAGGTAGAGAGGTTTGTGAAAAATTAAAAGACTTAATTCCAAGACACAACTTTATGATACCGATACAAGCAGCTATTGGTGGTAAAATTATTGCTAGAGAAACTATTAAAGGTTTTAAAAAAGATGTATTAACGAAAATTCATGGAGGTGGAGCGACAGATAGAAAAAGAAAACTGCTTGAAAAAACAGAAAAAAGGTAAAGCTAGAGCAAAGCAATTTGGAAAAGTTGAAATTCCTCAAGAAGCATTCATAGGTGTTTTAAGGATAAGCAAAGAGTAGGTATTTTGGAGAGGTGGCCGAGCGGTTGAAGGCGCACGCTTGGAAAGCGTGTATAGGGGAAACTCTATCATGGGTTCGAATCCCATTCTCTCCGCCATATTTTTATTAGAAAAATGATCTTTTTGAAGGGTTTTAAAGAAATAGAAAAAAAATCTAAAAAACATCAAAAAAACGTTGGTATCCAATACTAATTTAAGCATTTGCGTCTCTACCATTTTTAAATTTTTTATAAAAATGTTATAAAAAATTCTTCCATATTATAAATTAATGACAAAAAATAATTCAAACAATTACCAAGCTGACTCCATAAAAGTTCTAAAAGGTTTAGAAGCAGTTAGAAAAAGACCAGGTATGTATATCGGTGACACCGACGATGGGACTGGATTACATCATATGGTTTACGAAGTTGTAGATAATTCCATTGATGAGGCTTTAGCAGGTTTTTGTAAAAAAATTGAGATAAGTATAAATGATGATAACTCTGTAACAGTGATTGATGATGGCAGAGGAATTCCTGTTGATATTCATAAGGGTGAAAAAAAATCAGCTGCTGAAGTTATAATGACCCAACTTCATGCTGGTGGTAAATTTGATCATAATTCTTATAAAGTTTCTGGAGGACTACACGGAGTAGGTGTTTCAGTTGTTAATGCCCTTTCTGAAAGATTAAAACTTACAATTAATAGAGATAATAAAAAATTTTATATAGAATTTAAAGATGGGGACGCTAAAACTTCTTTAAAACAAGTTGGAAAATCAAAAACAAGCGGAACTGAAATTAATTTTGTCCCATCTAAAGAAATATTTTCATCCATCAAATTTAGTTTTTCTATTTTAGAAAAAAGGATGAGAGAGTTAGCTTTTTTAAATAAGGGCATAAAAATAGTTTTAAGTGATTTAAGACAAAAAAAACCAAAAACATTAGAGTTCAAATTTGAAGGAGGTATCAGTGAATTTGTGCAATTCATTGATGAGAAAAAAGAAAGTTTAAAAAATAAAAATGAAAATGATCTTTTTAAAAAACCAATTTACATTGAAGGTTTAAAAAATAATATTGATGTTCAATGCTCCCTTAAGTGGAATGCAGGGTATAGTGAAGATGTATTACCTTATACTAATAACATTTATCAAAAAGATGGAGGAACACATCTTCTTGGATTTCGAAGTGCATTAACAAGAGTAGTAAATAAATATGCAAATGAACAAAACTTGTTAAAAAAAAATAAAGTTTCTTTATCAGGAGATGATGTTAAAGAAGGACTAACTTCAGTTCTTTCTATCAAAATTCCTGACCCTAAATTTTCGTCTCAAACAAAAGATAAATTAGTCTCATCAGAAGTTAGAAATATTGTTGAAACTATCATTAATGAGAAGCTGTCTATTTGGTTTGATCAAAATCCATCAATTTCAAAAATTATCTTAACTAAAATTATCCAAGCTGCTGTAGCCAGAGATGTAGCAAGAAAAGCAAGAGAAAATGTAAGAAGAAAAGGAGCCTTAGAATTAACAGGTTTACCAGGCAAACTCGCGGATTGTCAAAACTCAAAACATGATGGGACTGAGTTATTTATCGTTGAGGGAGACTCAGCAGGTGGATCAGCAAAACAAGGTAGAAACCGTGAATATCAAGCAGTTTTACCTCTCAGAGGTAAAATACTTAATACTTATACAGAATTAAATGGATCAAAGAAAAATGGTAGAAGTGATGAAATTAGAACCAAAACACTATCAAAAATGATTTCTTCCAACGAGATAGTAACATTGATTAATGCGCTAGGATTGGATGCTAAAGCTGAAAAAATAGATCCAAAAAAAGACTTAAGATATGAAAGAATAATTATCATGACTGATGCAGATGTTGATGGATCGCACATTCGTGCTTTACTTCTAACATTTTTTAACAACGAACCATTTAATCAACTAATTGAGCAGGGTCATATATACTTGGCACAGCCACCACTTTTTAAAATAAATAAAGGTTCGAAGAGTATATATATTAAAAATGAAAAGGATTTAGATGATTATATATTCAAAAATTCAAAGGAATTAAAAAAATATAAAAAAGGTTCAAAAGATTATGAAAGTAAATTGCAGTTAGAAAAATCTAAATTATCTATACAGAGATTTAAAGGATTGGGAGAAATGAATCCTGATGAACTATGGGAAACAACTTTAAACCCGGAAACAAGAAATTTATTAAGAGTTGAATACTCAAAAAAACCAAAGGACGATCAAGAATTGATTCAGAAATTAATGGGAAGTGACGTATCCCTTAGAAAAGAATTCATTTCAGAAAAAGCTTTGAGCGTAACCAATCTAGATATTTAGATGGATTTAAAACAATCTGTCAAAGCAGCATCATTAAATAAGTCTACTTATATCAATTTAAGATGGATTGGTATTTTAGGTCAATTTATAACTATAAACACAGTCAAATTTATTTTTGGTTTTGAGTTCAATTTTATTTTATCAAATATTATAATTTTTGTTGGAGCTTTAAGCAACTTTTACTTAATGTTTTTTTATAAAAAACCCGTACTTTCAAACGCGACTTCTTTTAATTTTTTATCTTTAGATATACTTCAATTGAGCACTTTACTTTACTTATCTGGCGGTATTTTAAATCCATTTTCAATATTCCTTTTGATACCAAGTGTATTTGCTGCATCCAATTTAAATATTAAAACAAATATTGCTTTAATTTTAATTACTCTAGCATCGATTATAATTTTAACTTTTTATCATTATGAAATGCCAAAACCATTGGATGAATATAGTATTAGTCTTTATTATTACTATGCAATTCCCCTTGCATTGATAATTGCATTATTTTTTTTAAATTATTTTGCATTTATTTTTGGACAAGAAACATATCTTAGGAAAGATGCATTAGATAAAATCCAAGAAGTAATTTCCAAAGAACATGAGCTGGTTTCACTTGGGGGACAGGCTGCAGCTGCAGCTCATTCATTTGGTACCCCTTTATCTACAATTAAAATAATTTCCCACGATTTATTTGATCAATTTAAAGATAATAATGATGTTAAAAAAGATCTCGAACTATTAATTAGTCAGGTTAATAGGTGTAATGAGATTTTAAAAAAATTAACTTTAAATCCTACTATAGAAGATGATTTTATTGACAAAAATAAAACGCTTTACGATTATATTAATGAGATAGTTAACTCATTTAAGGAAATTTCTAATAAGAATTTCAATATTGATAAAGAGCAAGATTCTAACTCATTTGAAATATTAAAATCTGTTGAAATTGTTTATGGTTTGAGAAATTTTATTGGAAATGCCAACAAATTTTCAAATGAAAATATCTATATTGCTATCAAAAGTGACAGTCAAAAGACTGAAATAACAATAGAGGATGATGGCCCTGGTATACCAAAAGATATACTTAATAAGATTGGAGAGCCTTATATTAAGACACTTAAACCCAAAGATAACAAAAAAACTGGACTGGGTTTAGGGATTTTTATAGGCAAAACATTGTTGGAAAAAAATTCTGCCAGAATAACAATTAGAAATTCAGAAACTAGAGGTGGAGCTGAAGTAAATATAGAATGGGAAAATAAAAATTTAAAAAAATTAGTGTAATTTTTTATTATTTTCAAACAATCCACTAAGCTGACCAATCATTACATCACCTAATTCTTGAACATCAGCAATTTTTATAGCTTTTTTGTAATATCTCGAAACGTCATGACCTATACCTATAGCAAGAATTTCGATATCACTTTTGTTTTCAATCGATTTTACAGTTTGCTTTAGATGTTTTTCTAAAAAATCACCCGAGTTAACAGATAATGTTGAATCATCAACTGGAGCTCCATCAGAAATAACCATAAGAATTTTTCTTTCTTCTTTTCTTTTCTTAAGTCTATTGAAAGCCCAAGTAATAGCTTCACCATCAATATTTTCTTTAAGCAAACCCTCTTTTAGCATTAAACCTAAATTTTTTTTTGATTGTCTCCAGTGAGTATCAGCAGATTTATAAATTATATGTCTTAAGTCATTCAAACGTCCTGGATTCTTTAATTTTCCAAGTTTATTCCACTTTTCTCTGCTCTTACCGCCCTTCCAATTTTTTGTTGTGAAACCAAGAATTTCAACTTTAACCGAGCATCTTTCTAATGTTCTAGACAATATATCAGCACAAAGAGCGGCAATAGTAATTGGCCTCCCTCTCATAGATCCAGAATTATCTATTAATAAAGTCACAACTGTATCTTTAAACTCTAAATCTTTCTCTTTTTTAAAAGAAAGGGAATTATATGGATCAATTATTATTCTTGGTAATTTTGAACTATCTAATAAACCTTCTTCAAGATCAAATTCCCAAGATCTATTTTGTTTTGCAAGTAACTGTCTTTGTAATTTATTTGCGAGTTTTGTAATAATATCTTGGAAACTAGTTAGCTGTTGATCTAAATTTTTTCTTAATTTCGAAATTTCCTCAGAATTTTCCAATGTTTCTGCTTTTGCTGTTTCATCAAATTCTGACGTATATATTTTATATTCTTTATTACTTATTCCTAAATTTTTTTTCTGAACAATATTTTCTATTTCATTATTTTCAGCATCATCATTTCCGAGTTGTTCATCAAGTCTAAATTCATTCATTTCGTCAGAACTATCAACTCCTTCACTAATACTGTCTTCCTCTTCTCTTTCCTGAGAGTCTCCACTATCTGTTTTTTGATCATCTTTTGAATTATTGTTATCTTGCTCATCTTCTTTCTGCTCTTCCCTTTTGTTTTCTTCTTCGGATTCGAAGATTTCCATATTCTGAAGAATTTCTGATATTTTAGAATTGTATATGTCCTGATTCTCTGCATTTTCTTTTAAAAAGTGTATGTGTTTATCTAAAGATTTTTCAAAATCATCTTTCCAGTATGATAAAATTTTTTCAGCGTTTTCAGTTAAATTTACGTTCATTATTTTATTAAGCATGTAATATTCAAAAGCTTCTGAAACGTTAGATTCTTCTTTCTTTCTTATATTTTCAGATTTTGCCGTACTTACCTTATTGTTGTATTTGGTCATTAAATTTTTAGAAATTCCCTTCATCATTTGTGAGCCTAAAAGTTCATATCTTATTTTTTCAGAAATTTTATAAAGTGTATGGCATGTAGGAGTTTTTGGGATATTTTGTTCTAAAGTGGAATTATCAGAAAATTTTCTTTTTAACGCTTCTGAATCTGCCTCTGCTCTTAACTTAATAAAGTTTTCTTTATCTTTTAAATTATCAAATTTAGAAATATTAAATTCTTTTAAATTTTTTTTGTCTTTTAATGGATATGTTTCACCTGAAATGGCTTTAATCGTTGAGTTTAAAGCTTGTTTAAATTGCTCTTTTATAAGATCATCTTTGTTCATTAAACCTGAATATTTATCATCGACTCTGGCAGTTCTTCGCCAAAACATCTTTGATAGTATTCTGCGATTGTATTTTTTTCTACGTCATCACATTTATTTAAAAAAG
>CACLSX010000012.1 GCA_902609705.1 uncultured Pelagibacteraceae bacterium | reverse complement strand
GCGCAGGCTCCTATATTTTCTGACAATTGAGGTTTATGTAAAATAAAAGTTATATTTCTTAATGACATCAAGTACTTGCAGGAGCATTATCCTTGAAAAGCTTATAATCCAAACTATCAACTAAAGCTTTAAAAGATGCATCAATAATATTTGGAGAAACTCCTATTGTGAACCAATTAGCATGTTTTGAGTCTGCACTTTCTATAGAAACTCTAGTAACGGCTCCAGTTCCTGTATTTAAAATTCTAACTTTATAATCAACTAATTTTAAATCTTTTAAATATTCGGAATATTTTTCAAGTTTATTTACATTTTTTCTTATCGCATTATCTAATGCATTAACGGGTCCATTGCCCTCGCCTTCACATAATATTTCATGACCATCTACTTCAAGTTTTGCTTTTGCAAATGATATTACTTCTCCAGTTGAATCTTTCTTAACAGAAACATCATACTCATTAATTGAAATATATCTTGGTATTTCACCCATCAATCTTCTAGCTAATAGTTCAAAGGATGCATCAGCACCATCGTAACTATATCCTATGAACTCTCTATCTTTTACTTCATGAAGAAGTTTTTTTATTTTTGGATCGTCTTTTTTAATATTAATGCCAATTGCATTTAATCTAGACATTATATTAGATTGTCCAGATTGATCAGAAACAACAATATTCCTAGCATTACCTACTTCATCAGGATTAATATGTTCATAGGTTTTTGGATCTTTTTGTACAGCTGATACATGCATTCCACCTTTGTGCGAAAATGCAGATGCACCCACATAAGGTAAATGTTTATTTGGTTTTCTATTCAATATTTCATCTAATAATCTTGAACATTGAGTTAAATTTTTAATGTTTTGTGGTTTGATATTAATTTTATATTTGTCTGAAAAGTCTTTTTTTAAAAAAAAAGTTGGGATCAAAGACATTAAATTTGCATTACCACATCTTTCACCTAGTCCATTTATTGTACCCTGAACCTGTCTAACTCCTGCTTGCACAGCTACTAAACTATTTGCAACTGCATTTTCAGTATCGTTGTGAGCATGAATTCCAAGGTTTTTTCCAGGTATATGCTTTGTTACTTCTTCAACAATTTTAGAAATTTCATGAGGCAATGTCCCTCCATTAGTATCACATAATACAATCCATCTTGCACCATTATCATATGCTGCTTTTAAACATGATATTGCATATTCAGAATTAGATTTATAACCATCAAAAAAATGTTCAGCATCAAACATAAATTCTTTACCTGAATTAACTATATGCTTTGCACTCTCGCGTATATTTGCTAAATTTTGATCGTTTGAAATACCTAGGGCAACATCCACATGAAAATCCCAACTTTTACCAAATAAACAAACGGATGAACTTTTTGAATTAATCAAAGATGACAACATAGGGTCGTTTTTTGCACTATGCTCAGATTTTTTAGTCATACCAAAAGCTGTAAGATTTGCATTTTTAAAGTTCTGATCTTTATTAAAAAATTCTGTATCTGTTGGATTTGCTCCTGGCCAACCACCCTCTATATAATCAACTCCTAAGTCATCTAAAGATTTAGCGATTTTTTCTTTTTCATTTAATGAAAAATCAACTCCTTGAGTTTGTGCTCCATCTCTAAGAGTTGTGTCAAATATATAGATTTTTTCTTTACTCATTTTAATTTCCAAGAGGTTGTACCATCTTTATCTTCAATTAAAATACCCTTATCTAAAAGATCTTTCCTAATTTTATCAGCTAATCGATAATTTTTTTCATCTCTTGCTTTATTTCTCTCAGCTATTTTTGAATTAATTTCATCCTCTGAAAGAGAAATTGTATTTTTTTTTGTTTGTAGCCACTCTTCTGAAGTATCAGTTAATAGACCTATAAAATTGCATGCTTTTACAAAAGTTGCTTTATCCTCGTTCGTTCCAGTTGAAGCTTTACCATATAAAGAATGTAAATTAGCAATATAGCCTGGAGTGTTTAAATCGTCATATAAAGGATCTAATAATTCGTCTGGTAATATTGTACTTTTATGAACATCAGAATAGGCTGAATACCATTTGCTTAAAGTCTTCTCACATTCTGATATTAGTTTTTCATTCCAATCTAATCCTTGTCTATAGTGAGCACTAATTAATGCTAATCTTAAAACTTGGCCATTATATTTATTTTTAAAATCTTTTATTTTTAAAATATTTCCCTGAGATTTTGCCATTTTTTCATTAGAAAGAGTTATAAATCCATTATGAACCCAATAATTTGCAAATGAATTTGTTTCATTTGCGCATCTTGATTGAGCAATCTCGTTTTCATGATGAGGAAAAATCAAGTCTCTACCACCCCCATGAATATCAAATTCTTCACCCAAATATCTTTTAGACATAACCGAACATTCTAAGTGCCAACCTGGTCTGCCTTTGCCCCAAGGAGATTCCCATGAAGGCTCTTTATCTGTTGATGGTTTCCATAATACAAAATCTTCAGGGTTTTTTTTTATTTCTGAAACCTCTACACGTGAACCAGCTATTAATTCATCTAACTTTTTATTAGATAGTTTTCCATAATCACTAAATTTTTTAACTTCAAAATAAACATGTTTATCCTTTGAATATGCAAATCCTTTTTTCTCTAGTTCTGTGATCATTTCAATCATTTGTTTTATATTTTCTGTTGCCTTTGGTTCGCTGCTTGGTGTTTCACATTTTAAGTACTTACAATCTTCATGAAAGTTTTCAGTAATTTTTGAAGTTAAGTCGTTTATAGAAATATTTTGGTCATTGGATGCTTTAATTATTTTGTCATCAATGTCTGTTATATTCCTGATATAATTTACATGTGATGATCCATATTTATTTTTTAGAATTTTATAAAGAATATCAAAAACAACTAATGGTCTAGCATTACCAATATGTGGATCATCATAAACAGTAGGACCACAAACATACATGCCTATGGATTTTTCATTTTTGGGTGTAAATTTTTCTTTCTTACCACCAAGACTATTAGTTAAAAATATATCTTTAGCCATACAACTAGGAATATACTTAAATTATAGATTTGTGAATCTATTTGATTAATTAGGGATTTTGCATACTGGAATTGGTTCCATTTTATGCAAATTTGCACTTCGAATTGAATTATATTTATCTCTATTTACAGAATTTTCATTATCCATTGCTTCTTCTAATTCTTTATATGACAAACCAAGCTGTCCTTCATCTGTACGACCATCATCCCACAAACCATCAGTAGGAGGAGCATCAATAATCTCTTTTAAAATTCCAAGTTCTTTCCCAAGCTCCCATACCTCAGTTTTATTACAATCTGCTATTGGAGAAATATCTACTCCACCATCTCCGTATTTAGTATAAAAACCAACTCCAAAATCTTCAACTTTATTTCCTGTTCCGACAACTATTCCGTTGTTTGCAGCAGCTACTTGATAAAGTGTTGTCATTCTTAATCTTGCTCTAGAGTTTGCCATCCCGTGTTCACTACCAAAATTATTTAGTGTTCCTTCGAATGTTTTGAATAAACTATCTAATTCTAATGTGTGTCCCTCTACATTGCTAAAATTCTTCTTTAACCATTCTTGATGTGCCAAACTTAGATCATGTTGTGCAGATTTTTGTTTAATAGGCATTGATAAAACAATTGTTTTTAAACCAGTCATTGCGCTTAATGTACTTGAAACAGAAGAGTCTATTCCACCAGAAATACCAATCACTAAAGATTGAGCTTTTTTTGGCATAGAATTCACATAATCTAAAATCCATTTTTTAATGTGATTCACTTTATCTTTGGGTGTCATAATTTAAATATAAGAAAAAAAATTTATTTTTAAACTGTTAAGATGCCGCTTTAATTGCAGATTTAGAATACAAACTATTCTTTTTTATCTCATCTGAAATTAAAAACGCTAATTCTATAGCTTGATCAGAGTTCAATCTTGGATCGCAATGTGTATGGTATCTACTTGATAAATCTGCATCAGATATTTTTTTCGCTCCACCAGTACACTCTGTCACATCTTGGCCTGTCATTTCAACATGTAGACCTCCAGCATAAGAACCTTCTGCTTGATGAACTGCAAATACATTTTTAACTTCGCTTACAACATCATTAAACGGTCTGGTTTTAAAACCAGTAGTTGATTTAATTGTATTACCATGCATTGGATCACATGACCAAACAACATTTAATCCTTCTTTTTTAATCCCTCTAATTAATTTTGGTAAGAATTTTTCAACGTTTTGATGACCAAATCTTGAGATTAAAGTTATTTTTCCTTTTTCATTTTTAGGATTTATAACTTCACATATTTTTGCAATCTCGTCAGGTTTTGAAGTTGGACCACATTTGATGCCAATTGGATTTTCTATTCCTTTGCAAAATTCAACATGTCCTCCATCTAATTGTCTTGTTCTATCTCCTATCCAAACAAAGTGAGCTGAAGTATCGTGATATTCGCCCGTGGTTGAGTCTACTCTTGTCATGCTTTCTTCAAATGGCAAGTGTAAAGCTTCATGAGAAGTCCAAAAATTAACTGTGTATAATCTATTATTAAAATCAGATGTAATTCCACAAGCATCCATAAAAGCTAATGCATCTGCTATTTTATCTTCTAATTCTTTAAATTTCTTAGCTTGGGGACTTTTCTGAATATAATCTAAATTCCATAAGTGTACCTTATTTAAGTCAGCAAAACCACCTTTTGAAAATGCTCTTAAAAGGTTTAAAGTTGATGCAGATTGAGAATAAGCCTTAAACATTCTTTTTGGATCAGGTCTTCTAGCTTTTTCATTAAAATCTATTGCATTTATATTGTCTCCCAAATAACTTGGTAATTCTTTATCACCTTGTTTTTCAGTTGGTGCACTTCTTGGTTTTGAAAATTGTCCAGCAATTCTCCCAAGTTTTACAATAGGTAAAGAAGCTGAGTAAGTCATCACTAAAGCCATTTGAAGAATAACCTTAAAAGTATCTCTGATATTGTCAGGGTGAAATTCTGCAAAACTTTCAGCACAATCACCACCTTGCAAAAGAAAAGCTTTACCATCATTGACCATTGCCAACTGATCTTTCAAATGTCTTGTTTCACCAGCAAAAACTAATGGAGGAAAGGTTTTCAATTTATTTAAAACCATCTCTAATTCCTTTTCATCTTCATATTGAGGAATATGTTTAACGGGGTATTTTCTCCAGCTATTTATTTTCCAATTTTTCATTTCAACTCAGAATTGTTTTAACAGACTTTATTATTTATTCAACAGTGACAGATTTAGCCAAGTTTCTAGGTTTATCTATATCGTAACCTTTGTCTAGTGCAGAGTAATAAGCTAACTTTTGTAAAGGTATAGTGGTCAAAAAAGGAATAAGTTCATCTGAAATGGCATCAACTTCTATTTGCTCCCAAATATTTTCTGAGTAAATTTCATCAGTGCTTTTATTTGTTATTAGTAAAACTTTTGCACCTCTAGATATAACTTCTTGCATATTTGAAATAGTTTTTTTGTAATGCTCATCTCTCGGAGCAATTACTACTACCGGCATACCTTCTTCTATGAGTGCAAGAGGTCCATGTTTCATTTCTCCTGCTGGATAACCTTCGGCATGAACATAAGCAAGCTCTTTTAGTTTTAAAGCACCTTCTAGCGCAATTGGATATGAATAACCTCTACCCAAAAACATTGATCCTTTAGAGTTAGCAAAAACTTTTCCAAGTGTTTGGATTTTATCTTCAATATTCAATGTATTTTTTGCAGATTTAGACAAAGACAGTAAATCTTTTATCTTCTTTTGATAGTCCTTTTTATTAATTGATTTTTGTTCATAAGAAAGCTTTGTACATAATAAATAAAGGACTAACATTTGTCCTAAAAAAGCCTTTGTCGATGCAACACCGACTTCTGGGCCACAATGAATAGGTAAAACTAGATCTGCATCTCTTGCGATTGAACTTTCAACAACATTTACAACTGCACAAGTTTTAACATTATTCTTTTTGCACAAATCTAATGCAGCAAATGTATCTGCGGTTTCTCCTGATTGAGAGACAAATATATAAAGACAATCTTTCTTAAATTTAATTTTTCGATATCTAAACTCAGAAGCTATATCAACACTCACATCTATGCTTGTATTTTGCTCAAACCAATATTTTGCAACAAGACATGAGTGATATGCTGTACCACATCCAATTAAAACTACTGATGAGATTTCATTTATTTTCCAAGGAAAATTATAAATATTTATTTCTTTGTTATGTTTATCGATGTACTCATTGACACAATTT
This sequence comes from uncultured Pelagibacteraceae bacterium, assembly GCA_902609705.1. Classification (GTDB taxonomy): domain Bacteria; phylum Pseudomonadota; class Alphaproteobacteria; order Pelagibacterales; family Pelagibacteraceae; genus Pelagibacter. The sequence continues at coordinate 28,205 of CACLSX010000012.1, read as the reverse complement.
TTTAAAGTAATTGGCTGCTCGTCTATTTCTTTAGCCATATAATATTTGTAATCTCCTTTTTCATAATTTTGATCATCTTTAGAAAGATTTAAAATTTTTTTGTTTACTTTAGTTCCATCAGTATCAAAAAATTCAACTTGGTCTTTTTTTAATATGCAAAATTCTCCGTCATTTAAATATGAAATTTTATTAGTCATTGACTTTAATGCATAAGAATCTGAACCAAGGTAGTGTTCATTTGGACCATAACCAACTGCAAGAGGAGAGCCTCTTCTTGCCCCCACTATTAAGTCTGGTTGGTCTTTGAATATTATTCCTAGTGCAAAACTACCGTGTAATTTTTTTAAAACTTTCATAATTGTACTTTTAAGATTATTTTTTTTTAAATAATCAGTTACCAAATGTACAATTACTTCTGTATCTGTTTGGGATTTAAACTTATAACCTTTATTTTCTAATAACTTTTTTAAAATAGTTGAATTTTCAATTATACCATTGTGAACGACAGATACATCTTCTGATGAATGAGGATGTGCATTAATCGAGCTAGGTTTTCCATGCGTTGCCCATCTTACGTGTCCGATACCAATAGAGCCAGATATTTTAGTTTGTATTATGTTTTTCTCTAAAGCGTCTACTCTACCCTCACATTTGACCTCATTTATATTTCCATTTGAAAGAGTTGCTAAACCTGCAGAGTCGTAGCCTCTATACTCAAGTTTTTTTAATGAACTTATAATTCTTGGAGTAACCTCTTTAGAGCTTGTAATTCCAACTATTCCACACATTGCTTATTATTTCCTTTTGTAATTTTTCTTTTCTTTTTGATTTGATCTAGTTAACGCCAATGAGCCTTTGCTTACATTTTTAGTAATTACTGAACCTGCACCTATAACACTTTTTTCATTTAAAGTAACTGGTGCTACTAAAGATGTATTTGAACCAACAAATACTTTATCCTTAATATTTGTTTTACTTTTTTTTCTTCCATCATAATTACAAGTTATTGTTCCAGCTCCAATATTAACTTCCTTCCCCACAAGTGCATCTCCAATATATGATAAATGATTAATTTTAGAATTTTTATTTATTGTAGATTTTTTTACCTCAACAAAATTTCCAATTTTTGATCCAGATTTTATTTTTGTTCCAGGTCTTAAACGTGCATATGGACCTACACTTACATCATTATCTATTTTAACACCCTCAAGATGAGAGAAAGATAAAATTTTTACATTGTTTCCTATTTTCACTTTATCGGCAAACACAACATAAGGTTCTATCTCTACATTTTTTCCAATTTTAGTATCTTTAGAAAAAAAAACTGTCTCAGGCCCCTTCATTTTGACACCTTTTTTTAAAAATTTATCTCTAAGTTTATTTTGTAAATTTTGACTATTCATTAGATAGTTGTATATAACTGGGTATTAATTTAATTAATTCACAATTTATTTCTTATTAATACTTTTTAAATGACACAAAAATTCACAGTTGTTTTTGATTTAGATGGTACATTAGTAGACACAGCGCCTGATCTAATGCTTGCTCATAACCATGTTATGAAGAAATTTGGATATCCAACAAAATCTCTCGATGAACTTAAAAATACTGTTGGTCGGGGAGCTGGAGCAATGATTGGTAGATCTATATGGAGCCAGGCCAAAAAAGAATTAACTTCGATTAATGAGAAAATTAAAAATGAAATGACAGATGAATTTATTTCTTATTATGGAAAAAATATTTTAAATGAAAGTACTCTGATGCCTGGTGTAAAAGATTTTTTAAATTGGTGTAAAAAAGAAAATATATCAATGGCTGTATGTACGAATAAAACGGAACATCTTGCAGTAGATCTTCTAAAAAAAATTGGGATCTATGATTACTTCGAGTATGTTGCGGGTTATAATACTTTTGATTATTGTAAACCTGATCCGAGACATATAACAACAATCATAGAAATTTTAGATGGTAGTAAAAATAAGTCAATTATGATCGGTGATAGTGAGTCGGATGCAAATGCAGCTAAAGCGGCAGATATTCCAATGATTTTATTAGAGGATGGATATACTGAAAAAAATATTAATGAAATTTATCATAATCACTTAATAAAAGACTTTGTGGGCATTGAAAAAATTGTATCTCAATATCTTTAATATTGATTAATTTATTTTAACTATTAAAACAAAATCACAAATTAGGAGTTATTTTGTTATCACATACAATTAAAGTATATCCATCAAAAATAAATCTTCCAAAGAAGAAACAGCTTGCTTGGAAAATAGCAGAGATAGCAAGTGATAATGCTAAATTAAATAAAAATTCAATAGAAATGGTTATTAATAGAATTATTGATAACGCTTCTGTTGCTATAGCTTCCTTAAATAGAAGACCTGTAATATCTGCAAGAGAAATGGCAAAAAAACATGTTAGAAAAAATGGAGCTAATCTTTTTGGCATAAATTCAAAACTTAAATTTGATTGTGAATGGGCTGCGTGGGCAAATGGAACTGCTGTTAGAGAATTAGATTTTCATGATACATTTCTAGCGGCTGATTACAGTCATCCTGGTGATAATATTCCTGCTCTTTTAGCAGTGGCACAACAATTAAAAAAAAATGGAAATGATTTATTAAGAGGAATTATAACTGCTTATGAAGTTCAAGTTAATCTTGTAAAAGCTATTTGTCTTCATAAACACAAAGTTGATCATATAGCTCACTTGGGGCCAAGTGTTGCTGCTGGTATTGGATCTATGTTAAAATTAAATACAGAGACTATTTATCAATCTGTTCAACAAGCATTACATGTAAGTGTTTCAACCCGACAATCAAGAAAAGGTGAGATCTCAAGTTGGAAAGCGTATGCTCCAGCTCATGCAGGAAAGTTAGCAATTGAAGCTGTTGATAGAACGATGCGAGGTGAAGGAGCTCCAAGTCCTATTTATGAAGGTGAAGACAGTGTAATTGCAAGAATATTAGATGGAAAAAATGCTAAATATTTTGTTCCTTTGCCTAAAAAGAATGAAGAAAAGAAAGCCATTCTCGAAACATATACAAAAGAATATTCTGCAGAATATCAAGCTCAAGCTTTAATTGATATTGCAAAAGCTCTTAATAAAAAAATTGATAATTTAAATACAATTAAAAAAATAGATATATATACGAGCCATCATACTCATTATGTAATAGGAACTGGAGCTAACGATCCACAAAAAATGGATCCTAATGCAAGTAGAGAAACTCTAGATCACTCCATAATGTATATTTTTGCAGTAGCTTTGGAAGATGCAGATTGGCATCATGTAAAGTCTTATACTAAAAAGAGAGCTAATAAAAAAAGTACAATTAAAATATGGAAATCTATTAAAACACATGAAGATAAGAAATGGACGAAAAAATATCACGATCCTGATCCAAAAAAGAAATCTTTTGGTGCAAGGGTTGTTGTAACACTAAATAATGGAAAAAAAATTATTGAGGAATTAGAAAGAGCTGATGCTCATCCCTACGGCAATAGACCTTTTGAAAGAAAAGATTATATAAATAAATTTAAAATTTTAACAAAAAATATTATTTCTAGAAAAGAAAGTGATAGATTTTTAAAAGATGTTCAAAATTTAAAAAAATTAAAAAATAATCAGCTAACAAAACTAAATATTGAAGTAAGTAAAAGATATTTAAAATCAAATAATAAAAAAGGAATATTCTAGTGCACTTTGTTAAAAAAAAACCTGAAGAGAAAAGAATAGATTTAGATAAAAAACTTAAATCTAATAAAATTTTAAGAATACCAGGTGCATATAATCCATTAACAGCAAAAGTTATTGAAGAAATTGGTTACGACGGAGTTTATGTATCAGGAGGTGTTATGTCTAATGATTTGGGTTATCCAGATATAGGATTAACAACTCTTAATGATGTAAGTAACAGATCAAAACAAATTGCACGTGTTACAAATCTTCCAACAATTGTAGATGTCGATACAGGTTTTAAATCTTGTAAAGAAACTGTTCAAACATTTCAAAATTTTGGTATTTCAGCAATTCATTTAGAAGATCAGATTGAACAGAAAAGATGTGGCCATCTAGACAATAAAGAATTGATATCAAAAGAGGATATGACAAAAAAAATTAAAGAATGTGTAAACGCAAGATCAGACAAAAATTTTAAAATCATTGCACGTTCTGATGCTAAAAGTGTAGAAGGTATTGATAAAATGATTGATCGTTGCAAATCTTATATTGATGCTGGTGCAGAAATTGTTTTTCCAGAAGCATTAAAGGATGAAGCTGAGTTTGAAAAAGTTAGAAAATCATTAGATTGTTATCTTTTAGCTAATATGACTGAGTTTGGTAAATCAAAGTTGCTTGATTTTAAACAATTGGAAGAGCTTGGCTACAATATTGTAATTTATCCAGTAACTACACAAAGATTAGCGATGAAAAGTGTTGAGGATGGTCTACGTGCCATTTTTGCGGATGGACATCAAAATAATATTATAGATAAGATGCAAACCAGAAAAAGATTATATGATCTAGTTGAGTATGAAAAATACAACTCTTTAGACAAAAAGATATATAATTTTAGTACAGAGGGACATGAATAATGAGTGAAGAAGTAAAAAAAGGTTTATTAGGAATTGTTGTTGATGAAACAGAAGTTTCTAAAGTTATGCCTGAGATCAACTCATTAACTTATAGAGGTTATGCTGTTCAAGACCTGTGTGAATTTTGTAGATTTGAAGAAGCTGCATATCTTATTTTAAAAGGTGATTTACCAAATAGTATTGAACTAAGACAATTTGAAAAAATTGAACGAGGACATAGAGATTTATCAAAAAATCTTTACGAAATAATTAAACACATGCCAAAAAAATCTCATCCTATGGATGTTGCTAGAACAGCAGTAAGTGTTATGGGATTAGAAGACAAAGAAACTACAGATAATTCTCAAGAAGCAAATACAAGAAAAGCTTTAAGAATCTTAGCTAAAACTCCAACTGCTTTAGCAGCGTTTTATAGAATTCGAAAAGGTAAGAAGATTATTAAACCTAAAAAAGAATTAACTTTTGCAGAAAACTTTTTCTACATGTGTTTTGGAAAGGTTCCTCAAAAAGAAATTGTAAAAGCGTTTGATGTTTCTTTAATTTTATACGCAGAACATAGTTTTAATGTTTCAACCTTTACTGCTAGAACAATAACAAGTAGTTTATCTGACATTCATGGCGCTATAACAGGTGCTATAGCTAGTTTAAAAGGACCATTACATGGTGGAGCTAATGAAGAAGTTATGCACATGATGAATAAAATCAAAAAACCTGAGAATGCCTTAAAGTGGATCAATAATGCGTTAAAGAAAAAAGAGGTTGTGATGGGTTTTGGTCACAGGGTTTATAAAAGTGGAGACTCTAGAGTTCCAACCATGAAAGAATACTTCAAAAAAGTTGCTAAAATTAAAAAAGACAAAAAGTTTTTAAAAATTTACGATATTGTTGAAAGAGTAATGATTAGTAAAAAAAATATTCATCCAAACGTAGATTATCCAACGGGACCAACATATCATTTAATGGGTTTTGATACAGATTTCTTTACACCAATATTTGTAATTTCAAGAATTACGGGTTGGTCAGCTCATATAATGGAACAACATTCATCTAATAAATTAATTAGACCATTAGCTAAATACAAAGGAAGCAAATACAGAAAAGTTATGCTTTTAAATCAAAGATAGCTACATTTAGATATTTAAATATTTTTAGCTACTACTTGTAGTTTTTTAAATTCTCCTGGAAGTTGTATAAGAATTATTATGATTCGTAAACAAAACGCATTAATTATTTGTGTGATAATATTTCTATTATCAGGATGTTCCAACAAATCTATTACAAATATATCAAATGATTTACGTAAAGTAGATGTATTAAATAAAAACAAAGAAATTGTTAAAACATATTATCAAGCTTTCAATAATAAAGTTTATGATTGGCTAAATGTAACTTGTGATTTTACAAAAAAAAAATTTAAAAAAATTCAAGATTGTAAACTAACACAATTTTCAAAATCATTTATAAAGAAACAAGAAAATGAAAATTCTACTGTCAATATAGCTTCAAATAAAAGTCCTTCTTCGAATGAGAGAAATTTAGAGTCGAATGGTGATAATAATCAAGCACCATCAGATAATCCTCCTAATAACAATAACGAACCTGCAGAAGAAAATTTTAACAATCCACCTCAAGAAAATATGGAACAGCAATTTGAAAATTGCAATGATCCACAAAGATGTTAAGACCTTAGTTAAGTATTAGACTTTTGATTTGCCTTAAATAAAGAAACACCTTTTTTAATTTTATTTTTGTATGACATTTTAAAACTCTCTAACTGCCAACCCGAAAGTCTTTTTTCGATTTCTTTTAGGTTGTTATTTTTCCAATCATCAGTTGTTTCAGGGTCCTTCCATATTTTTTTTTCTTCGTCGGATCTCCCACAACCATAACATAGACCTGATACTGGATCAGTCTTACAAATACTTATACAGGGACTTACTATCACTTAATCTTAGGAGAAAGCGTCTATCCAATTACCTTGCGTAGATGCTTTTGAATATTCAGTAGCTCTACCTTCAAAGAAGTTCATATGCTCTACTGCATTTAACATTGTATCTAACCATGTTAATGGATTTTTTTGAACATCATATATTGGCTCAAGACCTAACTGAGTTAATCTTCTATTACCAATGAACCTAATGTAATCTTTGACTTCTTGAGCAGTTAAACCTTGCATTGGACCCATTTCAAAAGCTAGATCAATAAATGCATCCTCATGTTCAATTATAGTTCTGCAAGCTTCATAAAGTTCTTTTTTAAGTTTTGGCGTCCAAATCTCAGGATTTTCTTTAATGAACTCTTTAAAAATTCTAATCATAGAATTACAATGAAGAGTTTCATCTCTTACCGACCAAGTAACTATCTGACCCATTCCTTTAAGTTTATTATGTCTTGGGAAGTTTAATAAAATTGCAAAACTTGCAAACAACTGAAGGCCCTCTGTAAAAGCACTAAATACTGCAACAGTTTTTGCAATATCTTCTTTTGAATTTACATTGAAGTTTTGCATGTAATCATATTTATCTTTCATCTCTTTGTATTTCATGAAAGCAGAATATTCGGACTCTGGCATTCCAATAGTATCTAATAGATGTGAATAAGCTGCTACATGGACTGTCTCCATAGAAGCAAATGCTGTCATCATCATTAAAACTTCTGTAGGTTTAAATACAGTTGTGTAATGTCTTAAATAACAGTTATTAACTTCAACATCAGCTTGAGTAAAAAATCTAAAGATCTGAGTTAATAAATTTTTTTCTGACTCTGAAAGATTTTTTTGCCAATCTCTGACGTCATCACCAAGTGGAACTTCCTCTGGTAACCAATGAATTCTTTGTTGAGTTAACCAAGCATCATAACACCATGGGTATCTGAATGGTTTATAAACTGGGTTCTCAACTAATAGACCCATTTTCTTTGGTTCTATAATTTTTTGTTTTGTATCTTTTAGGCTTTCTACTGACATGATAAACACTCCTCATATTCTGGTTGTTGATTTTCTTGTTTTTTAGATTTGTAAACGTTTGCAGTTACATCTGTAGAATTTGCATCGTTTACGTTTTCCGCTCTTTGTATTGATTTAGATCTGCAGTAATAAAGGCTCTTCAATCCTTTTTTCCAAGCTTGGAAATGGATTTGGTGTAAGTCTCTTTTATGAATATCTGCAGGTATAAATATATTTATTGATTGTGCTTGTGAAATATGAGGTGTTCTATCTGCACCTAATTCCACAATCCATTTCTGGTCTAATTCAAAAGCCGTTTTAAACACGTCTTTTTCTTGTTGGGTTAAAAAATCAAGATGAGAAACTGAGCCTTGATTTGTTGTTATACTTGACCATGTTTCATCATCATTTTTACCGTGTTTCTCTAATAATTTACTTAGATATTTATTTCTAACGTTAAATGATCCAGACAAAGTTTTATGTGTATAACTATTTGCTGCAATTGGCTCTACACCTGGAGATGTTCCACCACAAATAATTGAAATTGAAGCAGTAGGAGCTATTGCAGTTTTATTTGAAAATCTTTCATTAATACCATAATCAGCAGCATCTGGACATGCACCTCTTTCATCAGCCAAATCTTTTGAAGCTTGATCAACTTGTTTTTGGATGCTTTCAAATATTTTTTTATTCCAAACTTTACTCATCACAGACTCAAAAGGAATCATTTTTTGTTGGAAGAATGAATGAAGTCCCATAACACCTAGACCAACACTTCTTTCTTTTAATGCTGAATAAACTGCATCACTAAATGACTCGGGAGCTTTTTCAGTAAAGTCCGTTAATACATTATCTAAAAATCTCATTACGTCTGGAACAAAGTTTTTATCATCTTTCCATTCATCATAAGTTTCTAAATTTAAAGATGATAAACAACATACTGCTGTTCTATCTCTACCCTCTTTATCAATTCCTGTTGGTAAAGTTATTTCACTGCACAAGTTAGATGTCTTAACAGTTAAACCAGCCAGTTTATGATGTTGAGGTATCATTCTATTAACTGTATCAATGAAAACAATATAAGGTTCTCCCGTTTCAATTCTTGCAGTTAATAATCTAATCCATAAATTTCTTGCAGAAACAGTAGCTTGTACTGATTGATCTTTTGGACTTTTTAGTGCCCATTGTTCGTCTAACTCAACAGCTCTCATAAATGCATCTGAAACTAAAACACCGTGGTGCAAATTTAATGATCTTCTGTTTGGATCACCGCCTGTTGGTCTTCTCATTTCAATAAATTCTTCTATCTCTGGATGATCAATTGGAAGATAACAAGCTGCTGATCCTCTTCTTAAAGAACCTTGACTGATCGCCATTGTCAAAGAATCCATAACTTTTATGAAAGGAATAATTCCTGAAGTTTTTCCAACTCTTCCAATTTTTTCTCCGATAGATCTTAGATTACCCCAGTAACTTCCAATACCTCCACCTTTAGCAGCCAACCAAACATTTTCACTCCATAGATCTAATATTCCTGTTAAGCTATCTCCTGCTTCATTTAAGAAACAAGAAATTGGTAAACCTCTTTTTGTCCCACCATTTGATAAAACTGGTGTTGCTGGCATGAACCATAAGTTACTTATGTAGTTGTAAAGTCTTTGCGCGTGTAAGTTGTCATCTGCATAATGACTCGCAACTCTTGCAAATAAATCTTGGAAAGACTCGTTTTCTCCGAGGTATCTGTCGCTTAGTGTTGCTCTTCCAAAATCTGTTAAATTATTATCTCTAGATCTATCTATTTTAATAGTTATCCCTTTAGAATTTTGAAACAACTCTGTGTTGTTATTTAGTGAAAATAAGTCTGGTCTTTTGTCATTATTGCTGATTTTTTCCGCTGGTTTATAATCAGAGACAGCCTTCCTGATTGCCTGAGACAATATTTTGTTCATTAAACTCCCTTTTTATCTTTATACTAAAAAATCTAGTAAATAACTAGATATAGTGTGTAGATTTACCTGATATACTATATAAATAGTAAATCAATAGAACATTTATAGAACTTATTAAATATTTATCAATAAAAATTTTAAAAAAATGTACATATATCCACATGAATAATTCGGGAAAAATTGATCCCTATGGCTTTCGGGAATATGACGCACGATGGGTATACGAAAAAGACATAGATGACGATGGAATCGTTCAACTTGGTAAAGGTCTTGGAACTCAAATAATTAATCATACAAAGAAAAATAATCCAAGAATTATAGTTGGCCAAGATTACAGATCTTACAGCGAACATATCAAAGAAAAATTAAAAGAGGGTTTAGTTTCAACTGGATGCAAAATCGAAGATATAGGATTATCCTTATCTCCTATGGTTTACTTCGCACAATTTAATTTAGACTCAGATGCAATTGCAATGGTTACAGCTAGCCATAATGAAAATGGTTGGACAGGTGTAAAAATGGGCATCAAAAAAGGACTTACTCATGCACCTGAAGAAATGAAAGAACTAAAAGATATTACTCTCAATCAAAAATTTATTAATGGAGAGGGAAATGTAAAAAAAATTGATAATTTTCAGAATGTTTATAAAAATGATTTGATAACAAAAAACCCATTAAATAAAAAAATTAAAGCTGTAGTTGCTTGTGGCAATGGAACAGCAGGAATATTTGCACCAGAAATTTTAAGAAGTATTGGGTGCGAAGTCATTGAACTTGATTGTAACCTAGATTGGACTTTTCCAAAATATAATCCTAATCCTGAAGATTTGGAAATGCTAAATGCAATTTCAAAAGCTGTTAAAGAAAATAATGCTGATATTGGATTTGGTTTTGATGGAGATGGAGATAGAGTTGGGGTTATCGATAACAAAGGTAATGAAATCTTTTCAGATAAAATAGGACTTTTAATTGCTAGAAATCTTTCGAAAGATCATAAAAACAGTAAATTTATTGTTGATGTAAAATCGACAGGACTTTATTCCAATGACAAAATATTAATAGAAAATAAATGTGAAACAATTTATTGGAAAACTGGTCATTCCCATATCAAAAGAAAGGTAAATATTGATAACGCATTAGCAGGATTTGAAAAAAGTGGTCATTTCTTTTTTAATAAACCTTTGGGATATGGCTATGATGATGGAATTAATTCGGCAATACAGGTCTGTAAGCTACTCGATAAAAATAACAAAAAAATGAGTGAAATACTTGCTGAATTACCAACAACTTATCAAAGTCCGACTATGGCTCCTTATTGTAAAGACAGTGAAAAATATGAAGTAGTTAAGAATTTAGTTAAAGAAATAACAAACATTAAAGAAAATAAAACTAAAGTAGATGATCAAGAAATTAGAGAAATATTAACAGTTAATGGAGTAAGATTTTCTTTTGATGATGGGTCTTGGGGATTAATAAGAGCATCTTCTAATAAACCCTCTTTAGTTGTAGTTACCGAAAGTCCAACCTCCGAAGATAGAAAAAAGAAGATTTTTGACTTTATTGATAATCTCCTTCAACAAACTGGTAAAGTTGGGGATTATGATCAAAAAATTTAAAATTCAACTATAAAGAGTTAAGAAAAAATTAGAGAATCGATTAATATGTAATTGAGGTGGCGGAGGGAGACTGAAACCACCTCGTCTCCTAAGTCACTAAAAATCTATATAGAAACAGTGTACCGATAACATATAGAAAAACACCAAACAATCTCTGTGTTTTAACTCTATCTAGATCTTGAACTGTTTTTGCTCCGATCCTTGCCATGAATGTTGTTATTGGAACAAATATTATAAATGCAGGTATATTAATAAACCCAATGCTTAATGGAATATCAGCTTTTAACATCAAACCAGATGTAAAAAATCCAATTGATCCAAATAAAGCTATTATAAATCCAATAGCTGCAGAGCTTCCTATTGCTAAGTTAATAGGATAGCCAAAATATCTTAGAATTGGAACATTCATCATAGCTCCTGTTATGCCCATAGGAGCAGATATTAATCCTGACAAAAATCCAAATATTATTCTTGGGAAAATATTAAATTTTTTCTTAATTTTTTTTTTCTTTTCGCTTTGTAACAACAAGTAAGCCCCAAAAAAGAAAACAACTGCAGAAAAAAATAATAATAATGTTTTAGTATTCATCAATGCTGCCATTAATGTTCCAGAGAAAACTCCAATTATTACAAATGTTCCGTAATTTTTAATAATATTAAAATCAACAGCATTATATTTTCTATGAGTTAATACTGAAGCTGTAGCAGTTAAAATTGTTATTGAAAAAGCCGTCCCTACAGATAAATGCATTAAATAATCTCTATCCACATTAAATGCTTCAAATACAAAATATAAAAATGGAACTGAAATTAATCCTCCACCGATACCAAAAAAACCTGCAAAAAAACCAACTGGAACAGCGGCTGCCATCATTAAAAAAATAAAATAAATATTATTAATCTCAAGAAGAGTATTATTCAATTTGCCCTGCCGATATACTTTGTGGATTAAACTTTACTTTATCCATTATGTGATCAATTTTCTTAACATCGGCATCTCTTACACACATATTTTCACTTAAATATCTTTTCCAAAAACTTGAACCAGTTTGACCATGAAATAAACCAAGGGTATGTCTCATAATTTGATTTAATCTTGTACCTTTTTTAATTTCTTCTTTTACATACTCAATTAGTTTCTCAACAACTTCTTGTCTTGTCAAAACTTCACTATTGTTAAAAATTTTATTTTCAATATCTGCTAACATGTAAGGAGAATGATAAATAGATCTTCCAATCATAACACCATCTACATTATCTAAATGTTCTTTAATTTGATCAGTAGAAGTTATACCACCATTTATTATTATTTCTAAATTTTGAAAATCTTTCTTTAATTTATTTACATATTCATATTTCAATGGTGGGATATTTAAATTTTGTTTAGGTGTAAATTTTCCTAGCATTGCCTTTCTGGCGTGGATTATAAAAGTTTTAACGCCTGTATCTTTCAAAATATTTATAAAATTATATAAATTTTCATATTGATCAACATTGTCATATCCAATTCTAGTTTTGACTGTCACAGGAAGTGACGTTTTTGATATCATGGAACTTAAGCAATTAGCTACAAGATCAGGTTCTTGAATTAAACAAGCTCCAAATCTATTTTTCTGAACTTTTTTACTTGGACAGCCTAAATTCAAATTTATTTCATCATAACCAAATTCTTCACCTAAATATGCTGCATTTCCTAATAATTTTGGAGAAGAACCTCCTAGCTGCAGAGCAACAGGTTTTTCCCTCATATCAAATTCTAATAGTTTCTTTTTATCTCCTCTATCAATAGCTTCTGAGACAATCATTTCAGTATATAGAAGAACGTTTTTACTAATTAGTCTTAAGAAAAATCTTTCATGTTTGTCTGTGCAATCCATCATAGGAGCTACAGAAACAGTTCTATTTAATCTAGACATATTTTTTGAGTTTACTTGATATATTGATTTTCTTTTCGTTTACATACTCTTGATGATTTTGCTCAATTTTTCCAAGTTCATACTTGTAATTAACCATTATTCCAAATGATCTTTTAAAACCCACATCAGAAACATTGGCATTAATTACGATATCATCAATTTCAGCTCCATTTTTTAAGTGAAACCTACAAACATCATTAATGGGATAACCTAGATCATTTTTTTGTACAGCCAGGTAATTTAAAGCAAGTTTTGTAAGTAAATCTTTATTATCAATAAATTTTCTATCTCCAAGTTTAAGATCTAATGATTTTAAAAACTCAACTTTTACAAAATTATCTTTATGAACTATCTCACTAATTTTCTCATTTTCCGATGATTTAATCCAATCAGCAAAACCTTGCATTGGTGACAAAGTTCCAAAATTTTTAACCTTTGGTAACTCTTCTTGTAACTCGTATACTACTCTTTTTATCAAGAAGTTCCCAAGTGTAACTCTTGATAGTCCCTCTTGACAGTTACTAATTGAATAAAAAGTAGCTGTATCATAATCTTCTTTTTTTCCATCATTAGGTCTTGTCAATTCTTGTATCGATTTAGCTAGCCCTTTAGTTAATGCAATCTCAACAAAAATTATTGGCTCATCTTCTAATGCTGGATGAAAATAAGCAAAAAATCTTCTGTTTTCTCCTAATCTAATTTTCAATTCATTCATATCTTTCATTGAATGAACTTTTTCATATTTTAATAATTTTTCTAATATTGCAGCTTTTGTGTCCCAAGTTATTTTTTTTAATTTTAAAAATCCAGGGTTGAACCAATTTTTAAATATATCAATCAAATCATAATCTAATTCTTTTAATTCAGGATTTTTTATTAAAAACAATTGTAAATCTTCTCTCAAAGAAACAATTTCTGCAGTTCCATTTGGTGCCATGTTTAATCTTACAAATAATTCTTTTCTAATTCCTGATGTAATTCTTGATAAATTTAAAATTGATCTGCTATTTTTATTTTCGGTATAGTCTTTTATAGCATTGTCAATATTTGCTGTATCAGGTTTATATTTTTCATTTACTTGTAGTAAGAATTTTAATTTATCTTCATGAGATAAGTTATGATATCTAAAAAGAATATCTCTTGCTAATGTAATTCCAAATGCTGCTCCTTTAGATGACAACAGATCATCACATAGCTCAATCAAATCTCTTTTTTTAGAGAATTTTTTTAATGATTTTTTCTCTAAAATTTTTTGACCAGCATCAGCAATTGTCTCGAATATTCTTTTTATATTTAACATGGTGTTTTTTATATATTAAAAACCTAAACTTTTACCCATTATTTTGTCAGGTAACCAAGTCACAATCTCAGGAAAAATACACAAAATAAGTATAGCTAAAGCCATAATTATCATAAATGGTATAGATCCCTTTAAAATTTCTGACAAACTTACATCTGGTGTAATACCCTTAATTATATAAAGGTTTAATCCAACGGGTGGAGTAATGAGACCAATTTCCATGTTAATTGTAAATACAATTGCAAACCAATACGGATCAAATCCCAGTTGAGTTATAACTGGCAATAATATTGCTGAGGTCATAACAATCACGGCAACTGGAGGTAAAAAGAAACCTGCAATCAACAGAAATATATTTATTAAAATAAATACTACCCATTTATTAGAGCTCATCTCAACCATGCTTTGAGCTAATGATTGAGTTACGTAAAGTTGTGATAATGTAAATGCAAAAAGATAAGAAGCTGCGATGATAAACATTATCATCACACTTTCTTTCATTGAAACTTTAACAATATTCCATATTTTTTTTGGTTGATAAATTTTGTAAACAACAGCAATCAAAACAAAAACTAAAAAGGCTCCAACCCCTGAAGCCTCTGATGGAGTAGCAACACCGCCATATAAAACATATAAAACGCCAGCAATGATTGCTAGGAAAGGAAGTATCCTTGGTAAAACCTCAATTTTTTCTTTAAAAGTTGGAGGTGTTCTATTCTTTAGAGCTTTAGCTGAGTCTTTATCTATAAAGTAACTGTGTATAAGTGCCCAGATAGCGAACATACCTGCAAGCATAAATCCAGGTATCAATCCGCTTAAAAATAATCTTCCAATTGATGTTCCGGTTGCAATTCCATAAACAATTAAAACAATGCTTGGAGGAATTAATACTCCTAAAGTTCCGCCAGCTGCTATGGTTCCTGTTGCAATTTGATCTGAGTATCCTCTTTTTCTCATTTCAGGAATTCCCATAGTGCCAATTGCAGCACATGTTGCTGGACTTGATCCACTTAGCGCAGCAAAGATTGAACAAGCTCCTATATTAGAAATAACCAAACCTCCAGGTACCCTCCATAACCATCTGTCCAATCCTGTATATAAATCTTTTCCTGCTGGGGAATTAGCAACTGCCATCCCCATTAATATAAACATTGGTATTGAAAGCAGAACAAATGAATTTAAACCTGCATAGAAAGTTTCGGCAAAAACATCTAACATTTGAAAACCTTCGAATGCAACTAAAAGAGCTATTGATACAAAGCTTAAACCAAAAGCAATTGGTATTCCGGAAAATAATACTATCAAAGTAAAAACAGCAACGATTATTGCAATAATTAATGGATCCATTAGTTAGAATCCTTTTCGTCTGTAAGCTTAATAATCTCTGCTATATATTGTAAAATCATTAATGCAGCACCTATCATCATTGAAGAATATGGTACCCATAAAGGAGGGTCCCAAACTGTTCCTGTTGAGTAATTTTTAGTAAACGCTTCCTCAACCATTAAAAAACCAAAATAAAATAAAATTAAAAAGAATAATAAACTGACTAAGGAAGTAAAAATTTTAAGTCTTAAAATATTTTTTTTTGATAGAAAATCATAAATCCACTCCATGCTGACGTGAGCTTTTTCACTTAAAACATATGCACTTCCTATAAATGTTGAAGCAACAAGAAGCATTGTAACTAATTCAGTTTGCCAAGTTATCGCTCTTTGAAAAAAGTATCTTTCAAAAACTAATTCAACAATTACAAGAATTGATAAGAGTAAAGCTAATACAGCAAAAGCTCCACAAGCTCTTGCAACATAATCACAGAATTTTAAGTATTTTTCTTTCATAAAAAAACCCCTACTTATAGAGAATAAATAGGGGTTCTTTATATATTATTTTATTTAACTGCTAAAGCCATTTCCATTAGCTTATCGCCACCTGGAACTTTTTCAGCAAAAGCTTTGTGAGATGATTTTATTGCAATATCAACCCATGCAGCATGATCATCAGCATCCATATACACTAATTTAACACCTGCAGCTTTGTATGCTTCCTCAAACTTTTTATCTAAGTTTTCTACTTGAGCTGTCATATATTTCTCAGCAACTTTTCCTGCTTTCATTAAAGCCACTTGCTGGCTTGAATTTAATGCATTGTAGCTTTTCTTAGACATTAAAATTGGCTCATACATAAACCATAAACCAAATTTTCCTGGAGGAGTTGCACATTTTACTTGTTCGTAAATTTTGTAACTTACAAAGCTTCCTGAACTAGTATTTGCACCTGTTAATACACCAGTTTGTAATCCAGTATAAATTTCAGATGACGGCATACTTTGAATACCTGCACCAGCAGCTTCTAACATTTGGTTGAAAGCTTTTCCTGCAGCTCTCATCACTTGTCCTTTAGCATCACTTGGATTCTTGATACATTTAGTTTTTGATGCGAAACCACCACCTAACCATGCATCAGATAGTACTACAACACCAGCATCACTGATTATTTTTTTAATCTCAGTCATCATTGGACCTTTATTAAATCTCAATGCATGCTCATGATTTTTTACAGTTCCTGGCATCAATGTAGCATCAAACTCTGGATGGAATTTTGATGCATAAGCTAATGGGAAAGCAGAAATATCTAATTGACCTGTAGTCATAGGCTTCCACTGTTCTTTTGGCTTATAAAGTGACTTAGCTGGATAAATTCTAATTTCTAAATCAACGTTTGCTTTTTTTACTTCATCAGCAATAATTTGTACCATTTCATGACGTGGGTCAAAAGAGCCATCAGCTCTTGGTGTTCCTGGCCATTGGTGACTTGCTTTTAATGTAACTGCATATGCAGATCCTACTATTGAAAAAGCTATAATTATTGAAGACAAATATAATGTTATTTTTCTTAACATAGTTTTCCCCTTTTATTTATATTGAAGTTATTAAATTGAACTTGAGTGAAAGAGTCAATATAAGGAAATGTCATACTTATTATTATGGATGGTCCTTTAAAAAATTTATTAGTTGTTGATCTTACTAGGGTTTTGGTGGGTCCATATTGTACAATGATTTTATCTGATCTCGGTGCACGTGTAATTAAAGTAGAAGCACCAGAAATTGGTGATGATTCAAGAAAATTTGGACCTTTTGTAAAAGACTATTCGGCATATTTTATGTCACTTAATAGAGGAAAAGAAAGTATTGCACTTAATTTAAAAAATGAAGATGACAAAAAAATCTTTGATAAAATTTTAGCAAAAGCAGATATTTTAGTAGAAAATTTTAAACCAGGTACTTTAGAAAAATGGGGATATGGTTGGAAAGATGTAAGCAAAAAATATCCAAAATTAATATATGCATCTGCATCTGGTTTTGGTCAAACCGGACCTTTAAAAGAATTACCCGCTTATGACATGGTGGTTCAAGGAATGGGTGGACTGATGAGTGTTACAGGTCATCCAAATAGTGAACCAACAAGAGTTGGAACTTCAATTGGTGACATCACAGCAGGTCTTTTTACTGCGATTGGAATTAATGCAGCTTTGTATGATAGACAAAAAACAGGCAAAGGAATGTTTATTGATGTTTCTATGCTAGACTGCCAAATTGCAATTTTAGAAAATGCAATTGCAAGATATTTATCTAAGAATGAAATTCCCAAACCGATGGGGTCTAGACATCCGTCAATTGCTCCGTTTGAGGCATTTAAAACTAAAGATAGTTATATAATTATTGCTGCAGGTAATGATAAATTATACGAAAAACTTTGTGAAGTATTAGGAATACCTGAGATGGTGAGTGATAAAAGATTTAATACTAATTCTCTTAGATGTGAAAATATGAATGAACTAAAATCAATATTTGAAAGTAAACTTTCTTCAAAAAATACTTCTGAATGGGTAAGTGAGATGGAAAAATTAAAGATACCTTGCGGACCAATATTCAATATTAAAGAAGCTGTAGAAAATCCTCAAGTCGAAGCAAGAAACATGATTGTTAAAGCCTATCATAAAGTAGTCGGTGATTTTAGATTAGCAGGCAATCCTATAAAAATGTCTTCATACGAAGATAAAAGTACCAGAGGGGACATTCCTGATCTTGATGAACACAGGGAACAAATATTAAAAGAATTTTCTTAATTAAGAATTATTTTCTTCGTCGCTTACGTTATCTGAAACTTGCTCTTCTGCTTCTGAGACTTGATCTAGTGAAACGTCATCATTTTCTTCAGCCTCACTTGGGGCTTCTACATTAACATCAGGTTGAGCTGATGGTGATAATTCAGCAAGATCTTCTTTTGAAACCTGAATTTTTTCAGGAATTTTTCTAGCTCTTTTAGACGGAAGAATTGGTACACCACTTTTTGAGATCTCACCTTTGTACAAATTCTCAAAATCATCACCAATATCCTCATCTTCTTCAGCAGTATCATCAATTTGTTCTACATGTTTTCTTAGTTTGTAAACTGCAGCCTCAGTTAAATCTGGAACTTTAATTGTTTCTTCAGCTATTTCTCTTAATGCAATAACTGTATGCTTGTCGTTATCTCTATCTAATGTAGGTTCAATTCCTGAATTAAGTTGAGTAGCTCTTTCTTTAGCAACCAAAACTAATTCATAAGGGCTATCTACTTTATCTATGCAGTCTTCAACGGTTACTCTTGCCATGGGCGATTAAATATACTCCAAGATCAACAAAATCAAGTGTTTTATACTAAAATTGGATTTAATTTTTTTCTAACTAAAAAAAGAAGAATAAAAGAAATAAGTATATAAAGCGCAGATATTATAGCAATTTTCTCAATTGAAAATCCAATATCAATTAAAATTCCATAAAGAGCTGTTCCAAAAGCTGTTGAAAAAACCATAAGAGCAGTGGTCAAAGCCTTAATAGATCCAATATGCTTTACACCATAAACTTCAGCCCAAGTAGAAGAACCCAAAACGTTTGCCAAGCCATTTGATATTCCAATTAAACCTAAAAATATAAATGCAGTAAATTGTGCATCAAAATAAATAATTACAAAAGTCGATAGAAATAAAGGAATATTCATAAAAATTAAAAGTTTTCGACTTGTGAATTTATCAATTAAAAAACCGGATATTAAAAGTGTAATTACTGAAAATACCGAATAGGACATAAAAGACTGAGCAATTACAAATGGTCCCCAGTTTTTTGACTCAGTAATAAATGATTGGTAAACAAATACACCGG
This sequence comes from uncultured Pelagibacteraceae bacterium, assembly GCA_902609705.1. Taxonomy (GTDB): domain Bacteria; phylum Pseudomonadota; class Alphaproteobacteria; order Pelagibacterales; family Pelagibacteraceae; genus Pelagibacter. The sequence goes on along the minus strand of CACLSX010000012.1, from coordinate 8,671 downwards.
TAGCAATCCAGGGCATTGCAAGCATATTCATGCTTACTATATAAAATTTATAATCTTTTATTACTTCAATTCTTTTCCATTGCTTAATATTTTCCTCTTTAAATTCTTCACCTTCAGTGCTTTCTCTAGTATCAAGTTTAACAGTTCGAACTAAAAAGAATGATGCAATCGGTAAAAATATTAAAATTAATAAAGCAATTACTGTCCAAATATTTTGCCAAGTTGTTAATGACAACAAAAATACCATTAAAACAGGTAAAATAAATTCAGCACTAGATAAACCAAACCAGCAAATACTTAATGCCCTACCCCTAGATTTTGTAAAATATCTTGAAACTGTTGTTGTTGCAGTATGAGACATCATTCCTTGTCCTGAAAACCTCATTAAGAAAATTGCGATGAATAAAAAAACTATAGATGAAATTTTTGAAAAGAAAAAACAAGAAAATGATAAAAGTAATGTTACATAGATTGCAAATCGGAAAATATTTATATCATCAATTTTCTTTCCAACCCAAATAAGTAGTAAACTACTGCATAATGTTGCTGATGCATATATTGAGCCAAATTGTCCATGAGTTATCGAGAGTGTCTCTCTAATACTTGTATTGAATATTCCAAGAAAAAAACTCTGTCCAAAGCTTGAAAAAAATGTAAATATAAATCCAAATACAATTACTTTTAAACTTAAATTTTTAAACATAAAAAAATATGACTTCTAAAGTTGCTTTCATAGGTCTTGGTGTAATGGGTTATCCAATGGCAGGATATATATCAAAAGCAGGACATAATGTAACTGTTTTTAACAGAACAAAATCAAAAGCAGAAAAGTGGATTGGTGAATACAAAGGTAATATGGCTGATACACCATCTGAAGCTGCTAAAGATGCTGATTTTATTTTTACATGTGTTGGAAATGATGATGACCTAAGACAAGTCTCTTTAGGTGATAATGGGTTATTTCATAATGCTAAAGAAGGATGTGTATATATAGATAATTCAACAGTGTCTGCTGAAATTTCTAGAGAACTTTATAAAGCTGCAAAAGATAAAGGATTTGGTTTTTTAGATGCTCCTATATCAGGAGGACAGTCAGGTGCTGAAGGTGGAATATTAACTGTCATGGTCGGTGGAGATGACAGTGATTTTAAAAAAGCGGAGCCAATAATTGATTGTTATAGTAAAAAAGTAACTTTGATTGGACCATCAGGCAGTGGACAACTAACTAAAATGGTTAATCAAATGTGTATAGGAGGATTAGTTCAAGGATTATCAGAAGCAGTAAATTTTGGAATTAATGCAGGTTTAGATATGGATAAAGTTATGGAAACTATTTCCAAAGGCGCAGCTCAGTCATGGCAAATGGAAAATAGATATAAAACTATGGTAGCTGATAAATTTGATTACGGATTTGCTGTAGATTGGATGAGAAAAGATTTAAAAATTTGTATTGATGAAGCAAAAAGAAACGGTTCGCCTGTACCAGTAACTGAAATTGTTGATGGTTATTATGCTGAAGTTCAAAAAATGGGTGGAAATCGTTGGGATAGCTCAAGTTTAATAGCTAGATTAAAAAAGAAAAAATAATTGTGTCTACCACTGTTCCCTACTACGAGGATTTTTCCGAAATAAAGAAGAAAATTTGGTTAATGCTAACTGATGCGGTTACTAATAGATCGTCTCCTTTTAGAATACCTGTATTTTCATGTGGGAGTGAAGACAATATTGAAAGTAGAATTGTCGTTCTTAGAAAATCAGATGAACAAAAAAATTTAGTTCAATTCCACAGTGATATTAGATCTGATAAAATTAAAATATTAGAAAAAAACCCGAATTCATCGATGTTATTTTATGATAAAGATGAAAAAATACAGGTTAGATTAAAAGTTGAAGCAATTATCAATCACAATAATGATATAACAAAACAATCTTGGGAAAAAACCCAACATATAAGTCGTAAATGTTACTTAGTAGATAATGGACCAGGTACAGAGTCTGATTTTCCAACATCTGGTTTAAAAACTGAATTAGATAATTTTGATTATACAAAAGAACAAAGCGAAGAAGGATATAAAAACTTTACTGTTATACAGTGTAAAATTAAATCAATTGAGTGGTTATATTTAGCTGCAAAAGGTCATCGAAGAGCTAGATTTGACATTAATAATAGTAAAGATACTTGGTTGGTACCATAATGAAAAAATATGAAGCTATGGTTTTGTCATGTATGGATCCAAGGTTTCAGCCAAAAGTTTTTAATTATTTAAAAAAAAAGAAATTAACTGGAAAGTATAGCTCATTTACTATTGCTGGAGCAGCCATTGGTGTAACTTCTAAAAAATTTAAAAAATGGCACTCAACCTTTTTGGATAATTTATCAACTTCGATAAAGTTGCATAATATTAATAAATTAATAGTTATTAATCACGAAGATTGTGGTGCAGCAAAAATAGTAAATGGAAAAAAAGAATTTAGTTCGCTTATAGAAAAGAAAATTCATAAAGACTCGTTTGAAAAAATTAAAGCCATTTTAAACAAAAGATTTCCTAAATTAAAACTATCTTGTAAAATATTAAAACTAAGTGATAAATAATAAATTTTACAAGATTATTCTTTCCATTTTTTAAACCAATCTTCTTTGGCATACTCAGTTAACTTATAAGTACACCATTCATTTTTTCGTCCTTTAAGTAATTTTTTATGAGTATATCTTGCTGGAATTTGATAATTTCCAGGAGGATTACCTCTTTTCTTTTGACCTAAAGCGCAAGCAATTTGTAGTGGATCAAATGGATTATCTGAGGTTGGAGTTAAATAAACTGAATCTTTTAAGTCTGGACAAGTTGGATCATTGTGATCGTAAACTCCTTTTCCAAATTTTTTTGAAAGATTTTGACTAAGAATACCAGTGGTTAAATGTGATCCATTTTTAACTCCTTTGGTACAAGGCATAGCAAAACCATTGCCATGAAGTAACTCATGAATTGAAATTTTAGTAATTTGACCTGATGCTCTTTTTATAAACAAGTATCCATGATGAGGTCCCATTTGACCTCCATCTCCACTTGACGCATCTGTGAATGAAAAATATAATTTTTTTGGATTATTAAATCCCTGTTTTTGCAAGTAATAATCTGGATAATTAACATTCCATCCACCTTTTTTAGCTTTACGATCCATTCTTACAAATGAGATATCTAGTTTGCCATCTTGTCTATAATCAAATTTTAATCTTTGCTTATTGCCAGTCATTTTAAAAAATAAATCATCTATTTTTTTGACTTCTTTTTCTATCCAGCCATTTATGTCTCTTTCATTATCTTTTGTTTTTTTTGCAAGAAAATAAATAAAATGAATTTGATAATCATCAGTTACATCTGGTTGGTCTTCAAAAAATCTACCTGGTTTTTCATCTGATGCGAATATTGATGAACTAAATAATGTAATTAATAATGCTAATAATATTTTTTTCATAATCCTCTAATTATTATATTTGTCCCTTCAGAATTATCGAGTCTAATCTGTTTTATAGGTTTATATTCTTCCGAATTATACCACTCTAGCGCCCTCTCATAACTTGGAAATTTTAAAACTATTATTCTTGGAAATTTAGTTTCACCATCAAATATTTGATATTCACCATTTCTAACTAAAAATTCTCCATCAAATTTTTTTACAATTGGATTAACTTTTTCAATGTACTCTTTATAATTTTCTGAATTAGTTACTCTTAATTGCGCAATTACATACCCTGCTGGCATATTAAAAAACTGTTTTTACGTATCTTTTCCAGTTATCTTGGTAATGTTTTGCGTTCTCAGTAATTTTACCTATCTCATCATCAGTAAGTTTTCTTACCACTCTTCCTGGTGCTCCAACTACTAATGAGTTATCTGGAATTTCTTTGTTTTCAGTTATTAATGCTTTTGCACCAATGATGCAGTTTTTACCTATTTTTGCATTATTTAAAATGACAGCTCCAATACCTATTAAACTATTGTCTCCAATTGTACATCCATGAAGCATAACGATATGACCGATAGTTACGTCTTTACCAATTCTTAAAGGGCAACCTGGATCGGTATGTAAAACGCTTCCGTCTTGAACATTTGAACCTTCTCCAACATGAATGTTTTCATTATCCCCTCTAATTACAGCATTAAACCAAACACTGGAGTTTTTTTCTAATGTGACATCTCCAATGATAGTTGCATTTGGTGCTACCCAATTTTCGCCAGAGTTTTTTGGTTTTTTATCTTCCAAATCGTAAAACATAATTTATATATTATTACATTATGCCTATTAAAACACCAGTATGTGATTTTGGAAAAAAAGCAGAAAACTTTGAATTAAAATCTACGGAAAACAAATTAATATCTTTAAATGATATCAAAGGTGAAAATGGAACGTTGATAATGTTTATTTGTAATCATTGTCCATATGTAAAAGCAATTATAAAAGATGTGGTGGAGGATTGTACTAAACTTAACGATTTAGGAATAAATTCAGTTGCAATATGCTCTAATGATCCAATTAATTATCCAGAAGATTCTTTTGAAAAAATGATAGAGTTTGCAATTAAACATAAGTTTAATTTTCCTTACCTGATTGATGAAACACAAGACATTGCAAAAAAATATGATGCTGTATGTACTCCAGATTTTTTTGGTTATGATAAAGATTTTGGTCTTCAATATAGAGGAAGAATAAGAGAATTAAGGGAACTAAAACCTGTTAGATCAGGAGATAGTGATTTATTTATTGCTATGAAACAAGTTTCAGAAACAGGTAAAGGTCCCGAAGAACAATTCCCAAGTATGGGTTGTGGTATTAAGTGGTCATCTAATTAATGTATTTAATAATAACTAGAACTTTCCCTCCTGAAGTTGGTGGTATGCAAAATCTGATGTGGGGATTAGCAAGATCTTTATCAAAAATTGATATGGTTAAAGTTTTTGCCGATTATCACGAAGATCATAAAAAATTTGATGACAAAGTTTCATTTACAATTGAAAGAGTTAGTGGAGTTAAATTATTAAGAAAATATAGAAAATCTTTGCTTATAAATGAATATTTAAATGAAAATAAAAATGTGAATTGTATCATTGCAGATCACTGGAAAAGTTTAGAACTTATAAAATCCCAAAAAAAGAAAATATGTCTAATTCATTCTAAAGAAATTAATCACCCTAAAGGATCTAGATTAAACAAAAAAGTTTTAGAAGTTTTAAATAAAGTTGACCATGTGGTGGCAAACTCAAACTTTACAAAAAATTTAGCAGTTAGTCTTGGAGTTGAAGAAAAAAGATTAATAGTCATAAATCCAGGTATAGATCCCGTTGAAGAAATTCCAAAAGATGACCTTAAACAAGCAGAAGAAATGCTTAAAGGAAAAAAACAAAGACTAATTACTGTTTCTAGATTTGACAAAAGAAAAAATCATGAAAAAGTTATTATGGCTATTAGGAATTTAAAAGAGAAATATCCAGATATTACTTACACCTGTATAGGATACGGAGATGAAGAAGAAAATTTAAAAAAATTAGTGATAGAATTAAAACTTGATAAATATGTAAATTTTTTAAGTGATATATCTAATGAATTAAAAAATGCATTAATTGCAAAATCTAATATTTTTGTAATGCCATCAATAATTCACAAAACCTCAGTTGAAGGCTTTGGAATTTCTTTTATTGAAGCTGCACAATATGGGATTCCATCTATAGGTGGTAAAGATGGTGGTGCTTCTGATGCAATTGTTCATAATAAAACAGGATTAATTTGCGATGGCAATAGCCTAGATGATATTTATTCAAGCATAGATAATTTATTTGTAGGTAATAAATATATTGAGTTTGGAAAAGAGTGCAAAACACACTCTGAAAATTTTCTTTGGGACAAGATAATTGAAAACTACAAAAGAATCTTATAAAGTTAAAACATGTTAGATAAATTTAATGGAATAATTTATTTAAGTATTTTTGTTGTTCATTTTATCGTTTACGCCGTTTATGCTTTTAGAACAGTTGTTGCAACAAAGTCATTTTTAGATCAATACAATATAGATCACTCTGCAGCTGTGATGGTTAGATTTTTTGGAGCACCGTTTATTGCATCAGTTTTAGTAGCACTATACATAATGTTAATTAAAGCAGATGGTTTGGCAGGAACATGGGGTTTCTTTACATTAATTTTTGCTCAAAACGTTTTATATTTTTTAATTGGGATATATACAATTTATATCAATAAGCTTGGACATAACGACAAAACAAATAGCGAAGGAGTAATTGCATCAGGAATTTTAACAGTTCTAAGTGGAATTCTTTGCTACGGTCTAGCTGATAAAATTTATATTTAACTTTTTTTTCTAAAAGTTGAAAAAATTTGCCACCCAACAATTGTGATTGTGATCAATAATATTATTAGAGTTATTGGTCTATCCCATAAAAAATTAGGTGAACCATCACTTATCAAAAGTGACCTTCTCAATGTTTCCTCCATTAATCCCCCTAGTACAAAAGCTAATATTAAAGGTGGCATGGGAAAATCATAGAGCCTTAAAAAAGTTGCAACCACTGCAATACCTATCATTAAAAAAATATCAAAATTATTAAATGACATTAAATAAATTCCAGTCACGGAGAAAAATAAAATTAAAGGTATTAAGTAATTTCTAGGTACCGCTAAAATTCTAGCGATATAGGGAATTAATGGCAAATTTAAAATTAAAAGTACAACCATACCAATATACATTGACATGATAACCGACCAAAAAATTTCAGGGTTTGTCTGATAAAGTCTTGGTCCTGGCTGAATACCAAATCCTAAAAGAGCTCCAAGCATTACAGCTGTTGTACCACTCCCTGGAATTCCTAATGTTAGTAATGGAACAAATGATCCAGAGCAAGCTGCATTGTTAGCAGTTTCTGGTGCGGATAAACCATGAACACTACCTTTTCCAAATTTTTGTTTTTCTTCTTCATTTACATAATTTCTTTCCATTCCATAAGCTAAGAAAGATGCTATAGTTGCGCCTGCTCCAGGTAGAACACCTATCAAAAAACCCAATATAGATGACCTAGGTATCGTTTTAGCCATTTTGATTGTTTCCTCTTTATTTACTTTAATTGAACCTAGTTCTGTTAATGAAATTTGTTTTGCAGCTCTATTTGGATCTTTTCCTCTAAAAATAATTGTAAGAGCTTCACTCATTGCAAATGTAGCCATGACGATTAATACAAAGCTTATTCCATCAGTTAGATTCATATTATTAAATGTGAACCTTGTGATATCTGACAACGAGTCTTGTCCTACAGTTGCTAACATTAATCCTAAAACTACCATCATCATTGCCTTTAAAAACTGTCCTTTTGACGAAAATGCAGAAATGGCAGTTAAACCTAAGATCATTAATGCAAAATAATCAGGTGATCTAAAAGCTAAACTTACTTTTGACAAACTAGGGGCTGCAACTAATAAAAATATTGCAGAAATTGTTCCACCTGCAAATGAACTATATGCTGCTATCGCTAAAGCTTTACCAGCTTTACCTTGTTGTGCCATTGGATAACCATCAAAAGCAGTAGCAACAGTTCCTGGTATTCCAGGAGCATTTAATAAAATTGAAGATGTTGATCCTCCAAATACTGCACCGTAGTAAACACCGGCCATCAATATCAAACCCGTTGATGGATCAAAGCCATAAGTAATTGGTATCATTAATGCAATTGCAGTCATTGGTCCAAGTCCAGGTAACATTCCAATTATTGTTCCTGCAAAACATCCAACCATCACCATTAAAATATTTGTTAAAGATAAAGCAGTTGATAATCCGATAAGTATGCCTTCTATCATCCCATAACTCCGATATATTTTAAAAACGGATCACGAAGATAAATGTTTAATAATCCATGTAACAAATACATAAATGCAGCAACAAATGGGAAAGATAAAATAAACATTAACCCCCATCTTCTTTCACCTAAGAAATAGTAAGATGCAAACAGAAATAAAGAAGTTGATATAAAATATCCAATTTTCAAAATTACAGCTGCATATATTAGTGAGATAATTATTAGATAGATTATACTTTTATAATCTAAGTGTTTATGATTTACCTCTGTAGTAACTTTTTCAGGTAATATTATTTTTAAACTTGATAAAATTATTCCAGCCCAACCTAAATATATTGGAAAAGTCCTAGCATTGAATGGAGCGTTCTCATCAAATGCAAATACTTGGATGTTGTAAGCTGTGTATAAATAAAATACTGATAAAACTAGAAAAATCAGTGAGATAAATTTTGTAGGACTTATTCTCACTGCTTTACATTCTTTAATAATCTATAAAGATTATATTACTCCAAGTTTTTTCATCAGAGCTGTCATCTCAACCGTTTGTTTTTCCAAGAATGCATCAAATTTAGAACCTGGGTTATAAATATTTACCCATGCATTTCTTTTTCTAACAGCTTCCCACTCTGGTGTTTTTTGAACGTCGCCAAGCATTTTAGAGATTTTGTTATAGTCACTCATGCTCATACTTTTTGGTGCAAAGAAACCTCTCCAGTTAACAAACTGAACATCATATCCTTGCTCTTTTAATGTTGGAGCTTCTGGTGCATCACCTACTCTTTCAGGAGCTGTGATACCAATTATTCTTACTTGATCTC
>CACLSX010000011.1 GCA_902609705.1 uncultured Pelagibacteraceae bacterium | reverse complement strand
CATCAGTTCCTCAATTTTATTTGAACTAAAATTTTTTACTTCAATTAAATCTAAGTATCCCGGGTTAGCTTGTGTCTTCAATATGTAACCTGCTCTGTGAGTATTTCTTGTAACAGCAGTGATTTTGTAGTTATTTTGTGATAACTTTCTTATCAAATTTCTTCCTATCTGGCCAGAAGCACCGAAAAGTAGAATTTCTTTTTGTTTCATATATATATTCTATCAAATGAATTTAGATATTAAATTACACAATGAAGATTTGCCAGAGCAATTAATGCTGGGTGACAATATATCAGTTGATTGTGAATTTATGGGTTTGAATGTTGAAAGAGATAAGCTTTGTCTTGTTCAAATTTCATCAGGAAAAGGTGATGCACATATTATAAAGTTGGACAGAGAAAAATATAACGCTCCAAACTTAAAAAGGATACTACAGGACAAAAGTATAAATAAAATATTTCATTATGCTAGAGCAGATTTATTATTCATAAAAAAATATCTTGATATTGAAGTTAAAAATGTAAATTGCACAAAGATAATGAGTAAAATTGCTAGAAGTTACAGTGATAAACATGGACTAAAAGATCTTATTAAGGAATTTACTGGAAATGATATAAGCAAAAATCTCCAATCTTCTGACTTTGGAGGAGAGTTGACAGAAAAACAATTAAATTATTGTGCAAAAGATGTAATTTATCTTCATCAAATTTATGATGGTCTCAATAAGATTTTAATTAGAGAAAAAAGAGACTATCTTTACAAGGAAGCAATAAAATTTATTCACTCTAGAGTGAATTTAGATTTAGCTTCGTTTACATCTGATATATGGTCTCACTAAATGCAAAAAGACAAAATTCAGAAAATTGCGAAAGAAGTTGTTAAATTTGAGATTGAAGCTTTAAAAAAACTACAAAAAAGTATAAATACATCTTTTTCAAAAGTAGTTAAACTTATTCTTGGTTGTAAAAACGGCAAAATAATAATATCTGGAGTTGGAAAAAGCGGAATTATTGCAAGGAAATGGGCAGCAACTTTTTCTTCTACTGGAACACCATCATTTTTTTTAGATGCTGCAAATGCAAGCCATGGCGATCTCGGACAAATCACATCAAATGATATTGTGATATTAATAAGTAATAGCGGCCAAAGCGATGAATTAAAAAATATAATTCAATATTCATCAAGAAATAAAAATATTAAATTGATAGGTATTACATCAAAAAAAGATTCCGTTTTGTTTAAAAACTCAGATGTTGGTTTTCTAATGCCTAATATTAAAGAGGCAGGACCTGAAAATATTGTGCCAACTGCCTCAACATCAGTTCAATTAGCTCTAGGTGATGCAATTGCAATAGCTTGCATGAGACACAAAAATTTTACCAAGTTTGATTTTAAAAAATTTCATCCAAGTGGTTCTTTATCTGTGAAACTTAAAACTGTTGGTGATTTGATGATTATAGGAAAAAAACTACCTTTGGTATATGAAAATATTAAAATGAAAAAAGCATTAGATATTATAAATAGTAAAAAGTTAGGAGTCCTTATTATTCGACAAAAAAATGGTAATACATCAGGAATAATTACAGATGGCGATATTAAAAGAATTGCACAAAAACATCCAGAGTTTGAAAGATTAGAATTAAAAAAAATAATGAAAAGAAATCCAATTTCTATAAACAAAGATTCTTTAGCTGCATCTGCATTAGGAATAATGAATACAAAAAAAATTACGTCACTTTGTGTGCATAAAGGGAAAAATCAAAAAAAGACTATTGGATTACTTCACATGCATGACATTTTAAAATCAAATATTAACTAATGTCTATAAAATCCTTGTTGCAATTAATATTATTGTTATTAATTTTTTTTATTATTGGTGGAATATATTTTTTATATTTTTATTCGGGGCCACTAAAAAATGAAATAATCAATGAAAAAGAAATAAAGAAGACCACCAATCTTGAAAAAAAACAAAAAGATTTTTTAGATGAAGAAATTTTAGAGGAGGTGGTAATATCAAAGAAAAAAGTTGAAGAAAAAGAGGATAAAAGTCAAGATGTATCAAATGTTTTTGAAGACAAATTAGAAAATTCAAAAAAAAATAGCTCAGAAACAATAATTAATTTAACAAAAGAAATTGAGTATATTTCTTCAAATAAAGATGGGGATATTTTTAAAATAATTGCAAAGTATGGAAAAACAAATATTGAGGATTCAAATATATTAAATTTAGAAATTGTTGATGGAATTATATCTTCTGAAAAAAGGTCTCAGATTAATATTTCATCAAATTATGCAAAATATAATTATGATAATCAAAATTCGCAGTTTTACTCAGATGTAATAATAAAATATGATGATAAAGTAATTACCTGTGATAATTTCGATTTAAACATAAATGAAAATTATGCTATTGCTTACAATAAAGTTCAGATAAAAGATGAAAAATCTATAATGAAAGCGCAAACTGTTACCTTAGATCTTTTAACAAAAGATATGAAAATTAATGCTGAAGATACAATTAAAATATTAAAAAAATAATGGCTATTATTAAAAAGTTTAAGATAGAAAGCTTTAAAACTGACGAGTCAATAGTTGAAATAAAAAATGCTTCCGTTTTTTATAACAAAAGACAAATATTAAATAATTTAAATTTAAAAATAAAGAGACAAGAGATACTTGGAATGTTGGGACCAAATGGAGTTGGTAAATCAACAATTTTTAATTTAATAACTGGTTTAAAAGATCCAAACTATGGTGAAATAATCATTAACGGGATAAATGTAACTAAACTACCCATAAATGAGAGATTTACAAAGTTTAAACTTGGCCTTGTGCCCCAGTATGGTGGGCTAATTCATGACTTAAGCATGATGGATAATCTAAAATTAGTTTCAGAAATTCATATTAAAGAAAAAGGGTTAAGAGAACAAAAAATAAATAAACTAGTTTCTCAATTTGAGTTTGAAGCACTACTTAATATAAAAGCGAAACATTTATCTGGGGGTCAAAAGAAAAAATTAGTTATTGCTATGGCTTTAATAAATGATCCCAAAATACTTTTACTAGACGAACCGTTTGCTGCACTTGATATATTAACTATAAAAATGTTACAACAAATAATTCTTAATCTACAATCAACAGATGAAATTTCAGTTGTAATTTGTGATCACCAAGCTAGAGATCTTCTTAATTGTGTAGACAGAGCAATAATTTTATCTAATGGAAAAATAATTGCATCAGGAAGTCCAAACGAAGTAATTACTGACAAAGATGCTAAGACACAATATTTTGGCGATGAATTTAATATAAATTAATTCATCTATGAAAAATCATATTGTAATAAAAAATACCCTGTCACCATTTAATAAAATAATCGAGGTAAGTGGAGATAAAAGCATATCAATCAGATGTGTTTTGCTTGCTTCTCAAGCGATTGGGAAATCAAGACTGTATAACCTACTTGAGTCGGAAGATGTAATTAATGCTCTAAAATCTATAAAAAAATTAGGCATTAATTATAAAAAGAATAAAAAATTTTATGAAATTTATGGATATGGTCTTAATGGATTTAATTCAAAAAAAAATGTTACTTTGGATGCAGGAAATTCTGGCACTTTAGCAAGACTAATTATGGGATTATTGGTAAATTCTGAAAAACAAATTAAAATAATTGGCGATGAAAGTTTATCTCGACGGGATTTCTCAAGAATAACAGAACCTTTAAAATTATTTGGTGCAAATATTATTGCAAAAAAAAATAGTTTGCCAATTAAAATTAAAGGAACAAAATTTTTAAGACCTATAAAATATCATGAAAAATTAGGGAGTGCTCAATGTAAAAGTTCGGTTATGCTGGCAGCAATAAAAACACCTGGCAAAACAATTATAAAAGCAAAAAAATCACGAAATCATACAGAACTTATTTTTAAATATTTAAAAATACCTGTGAAAAGTGTCATAAAAAAAAAATTAGATATTATAGAGATTAATGGCCCTAGCAACTTTCAAGGATTTAAATATAGGGTTCCAGGGGATATTAGCTCAAGCTCTTTTTTTTTAGTTCTTGCTTTATTATGCAATAATTCAAAAATTGTAGTGAAAAATGTAAACGTTAACAGATCTAGAATTGGAATAATTAAGATTCTAAATAAAATGAATGCGAAAATATCTTTAAAAAATAAGAAGATATATAATGGAGAAAAGATAGCAGACATTATAGTTAAAAATAAAAGAAGTCTAAAAGCTATTAATTGCCCAAAGAGTTTAAATTCTTCAGCTATAGATGAATTTTTGGTTATATTCCTTGTTGCTGCTAAAGCAAGAGGAATTTCAAAATTTAGCAATTTATCAGAACTGAATAAAAAGGAAAGCCCAAGGCTAGATATTGCGACTAATATTTTAAAAAAAATTGGAATAAAGTTTGAAAGACAATCAGATAATATTAAAATTTATGGTAACCCAAATTTAAACTTAAAAGGTAAATATAAGATTAATAATTTTAGGAAAGATCATAGGGTATTTATGATGTCATGTATTGCAGCTTTATCTTTTGGTGGGGAATGGAAAATTGAAGACAAAGATTCGATAAAAACTTCCTTTCCAAAATTTCTTAAACTATTGAGGGAATTGGGAGCCAAGATAATTTGAAAAATATAAAGAAAAAAGTAGAATTCAAAATCGCAGCTGATGGAGGCAGTGCATCTGGAAAAACAACTGCCTGTAAATTAATAGCCAAAAAATTAAAAATGAATTTTTTATCTAGTGGTAAGCTATATAGATATTGTGCCTTAAAAATAATACAAAACAAAAACATATATAATTTGAATTTTATTAATAAAATAACTAGGTCAATAACTTTAAGACAATTAAAAAACAAAAAACTTTATGATGCAGAAGTAACAAAATTGTCATTTATAATTGCGAAAAAAAAGATTGTAAGAGAAGCTTTAAAAAAATTTCAGATAAATTTTATTAATTCTTCACCTTTGGTTATAGTAGAAGGTAGAGATATAGGATCAAAAATTATGCCTGATGCTGATCTTAAACTTTTTTTTAAATGTTCAATTAAAGAAAAGGCAAGAAGAAGATTTAAAGAATTCAAACAAATAAATAAAAAAATAACTTTAAAACAAGTAGAAAAAGCCTTGATTCAGAGGGATAAAGAAGATGAAAGGAGAAAAATAAGCCCCTTGATTATGGCAAAAAATGCTGTATTAGTCGACACCACTAAATTAAGTATCAAACAAATTGAAGCAAAACTTATTAATTTAGTAAACAAATGTATAAAAAATAAATATGGAAATTTATAAAGACCTAAATTCACCAGCAAATCAACAATTCGAAAAATTACTAAACAACCAGCTTTCAAAAAATAAGATTGAAGAGGGTAAGATTATTGAAGGTAAAGTAACCAAAATAACAGAAAAATTTGTTTTTATATTTATTCCAGGCCTTAAAAGCGAACCAATTGTTGATATTAATGAACTTAAGATTATTGGTCTAAAAGAAAGTATTAAAATCGGACAAAATATTCCTGTATTGCTTGAAAAAATTGAGGATAAGAATGGAGAAGTTGTTGTTTCTGCTTTAAAAGCACAGAAAATAAAAGGGTGGTACAAACTCGAAAAAGCCTATGAAGATAATGAGACTATTATAGGTAAGATAACAACAAAATGTAAAGGTGGAGTGATTGTGGAGCATATAGAAACTGGCTCATTAATGTTTTGTCCTGGATCTCAGATAAGTGATAAACCATTAAAAAATATTGATCACCTAATTGGGGTTGAGCAAAAATTTGCAATTATTAAATTAGATAAATTAAGAGGAAATGCATGTGTTTCGAGAAGGCAAATTGTTTCAACGAATAAAAGAGAGGATAAAGCAAAGATAATAGAAAAATTTAAAGTAGGTGATATTATTAAAGATGCTGTAGTAAAAGGATACTCATCTTTTGGATGCTTCTTCGAAGTTAACAATGAAATAGACGTTTTGGTTCATCTACAAGAAATTTCATATTCAAGAGTTAATCATCCTGATGAGATATTTAATATAGGTGAAAAACATGACTTAAAAGTTATTTCAGTAGATAAAGAAAAATTACAAATAGGGTGTTCAATAAAGCAATTGTCTCCAGATCCGTTTGAACACATATCAAATTATGAAATTGGAGGCAAATATAAGGTAAAAGTAGATAAGATAACAGATTATGGTTGCTTCTGTTCTTTGGAACCAGGACTTAGCACATTACTGCACAGTAGTGAAATGAGCTGGACAAAAAGAAATGTGGCTCCAAAAAAATTATTTAAGATTGGGGATACAATAGATTGTGTTATTACTGAAATTGATAAAGAGAAAAGACGAATTGCAATATCCCACAAACTAACTTTGGATAACCCTTATCAATTATTTATGGACAAACATCCAGAGGGTAGTGATATTGATGGGGTTGTATCAAGCTTAAATGATTATGCATTGTATGTAAAACTTGGCGAATTTGATATTGATGGTTTTTTGCACGCAAATGATTTAAGTTATTTGGGTAAACCAGAGGAAGAACTTAAGAAGTATAAAAAAGGTGATAGTTTAAAAATAAAAGTTTTAGAAATTAAAAAAGAAGAGCAAAAAATAAGAGTGGGACTTAAGCAACTTAGCAAAGACCCATTTGAATGGTTTAATGGAAAAAAAGTTAATGATGTTATTACAGTTCAGGTTATTATGTCAGACAATAAAGGACTTACTGTAAGGCCTGAAAATTGTGAATTAGACTTTTTAATTAAAAAATCGAACATTGCTTTAAATGCATCGGATGCAAGACCTTCAAGATTTGTTGGGGGTGAAAGAATAGATGCTGCAATATCTGAGTTAAACATTGAAAAAAGGAAAGTAAATTTAAGCATCAAACTACTTGAGGAGTTGCAAAATAAAGAGGCCGTAACAAAATTTTCAAGTCCATTAAGTGGTAAAAATCTTCCATTTTCTTCGTTGTCTGAAAAATTAGGGGACAAAAAAAAGAAAGATAATGAGTAATTAATTGTCAGCTAAAAAATCAGAAATATTAAATAAATTAGCAAATAACTACCCAAACTTTATAAAAAAGGATTTAAAGAAGTTTATAGATATAATTATATTTGAAATAAAGAATTCTTTAAAAAGACATGAAAGAGTAGAACTAAGAGATTTGTTTTCACTCGAGCCGAGATTAAAAAAATCAAGAATAGCAAGAAACCCCAAAACTAATGAAAAGATTTTTGTGAAAGAGAAATATTCAATATTTTTTAAAACATCAAAAATGTGGTCAAAAAAGATAAATGAACAAAAATAAAGTTTTTGTTGCTTGTGATACAACAAATATTAAAAAAATAAAAACAATTATAAATAAAACCAGTAATAGTAAATTAAAGATTGGTTATAAGTTTGGGTTAGAATTTTTAAACTCTAAAGATGGAAGAAAATTTATATCCACATTAAAAAACAAGATAATTTTTGGTGACTATAAATTCTCTGATATACCTAATACATGTTTTTCAGCAGTAAAAGCTATTAAAGATTTAAATTTTAACTATATAACTGTGCATATAAACTCAGGTCTTGAGTCTTTAATTGCAACAAAAAAAGCTGCTGGAAAAACAAAAGTAGCTGGAGTAACAGTGCTAACATCCTTAAATGAAAAATCTTTGAGGGAAATAGGCTATAATAAAAAAATAAAAAAATTGGTATATCATCAAGCTAACTTGGCAAAGAAAGCTAATCTAGATGCAATAGTATGTAGTGGACAAGAGGTTCAAACTGTGAAGAAAGTATTTAAAAAAGAAATTATTACCCCTGGTATAAGACTCAATTCATTAACTCATGACCAAAAAAGAGTTTTAACTCCTAGGCAGGCTTACAGTAATGGTAGCGATTGGCTTGTAATAGGGAGACCAATAACTAAAGGCAATATAAAAAAAAATATTCAAACGTTAGTTGATCACTTAAATCAATGATTAAAGGTTTAAAAATTTGTGGGATCTCAGATCCTAAAACTTTAACCTATATTTTAAATCATAAACACAAACCATATATGATAGGTTTCATTACAAATTATGAAAAAAGTCGAAGATTTATTGAATATGACAAATTAAAACGCTTAATTAATATTGATAAAAAGAATGTAAACTTTGTCTCTGTTCTTGTAAGTCCTAACGATGAAATTTTAGAAAAAATAAAGAATTTAAATTTCGATTACTATCAACTCTATGACGTAGGGCCTGATAGAACAAAACAAATCAAAATAAAATATGGAATAAAAATAATAACTGCACTCACAGTTTCTGGAAAAGATGATGTAATTAAATATAAAAATTATTTGAATATATCGGATATAATTTTATTTGACTCAAAAGGATATCATAAATCTGAAAGTTTTGATCATAAATTGCTAGATATTGTGCCAAATGAAATAAATAAAATGATTGCAGGTAATATACAAATAGACGATATTTCTAATTTTAAAAATAAAGATTTCATTATAGACCTTAGTGGATCACTAGAAGACGAATATGGAAAAAAAGATATAAATAAAATTGATAAATTGTTAAATTTGTTTGCAAAAGTATGAAAATTAAAAAAAAAATTCCACTAATTGATCAGGCAAATAAACTTGGATTTTGGGGTGGAAAGTTTGGAGGCAACTACGTCCCCGAAACATTGAAAAAACCAATAGAGGATCTGGAAATTCTATTCAATAAATTGAAAAATGACAAAAGTTTCTTAGCTGAAAGAGATAAATATTTTAAAAATTGGGTTGGAACACCTACTCGTTTTATAAAGCTAGAAAATTTGACAAATCATGTAGGTGGAGCTCAAATTTGGTCTAAAGTTGTATCAGACGCAAATGGAGGAGCACACAAAATATACAATGCTACTGTGCATTGTCTTCTTGCCAAACGATCTGGTAAAAAATTTATTATTGGGGACACTGGAGCTGGTTACGCAGGTAAAATGTTAAGTATGGCAGCTAAAAAATTTGGCTTAAAATGCAAAATTTTCATGGGTGCAAAAGATATTTCAAGACAACAGCCTAATGTAAAAGCAATGAAAAAAAATGGAGCTGAAGTAGTACCTGTATACTCAGGAAGTCAAACACTTGTTGATGCCGTTTCTGAATGTATGAGGTTCTGGGTTGCTAATTGTGATACGACAGCAATGTGTGTTGGAAGCACAGTAGGACCTGCTGTTTTTGTTCGTATTTGTGGATGGAGCACTAGTCAAATTTCAAGAGAGCTTAAAGTTCAATTAATTGATGAGTTTAGTTCAATGCCAAAAAAATTAAAACTTTATAATTGCGTTGGTGGTGGAAGTTCAAGTTTTGGTTTTTGGAATGAATTTATGGATTATGACAAAAAACAATGTGAATTTATTGGTGTAGAAGCAGGAGGACCATCAAAAAGTAAAAAACATGCAGCACCTTTAACTTATGGTTCAAAAATTGGAATTCTTCATGGTGCAGCTCAATATGTAAACCAAAATTCAGACGGCCAAATAGAAGAAACTGAATCAATTTCTGCTGGACTTGATTATCCAGGAATTTCTCCACTTCACTGTTTTTTAAAGGATACAAAACGAGCAAGATATACTGCAGCAAGTGATGAAGATGCTTTAAGTGCTTACAAAACTGTAACTAAGTTTGAAAAATTAAGACCTTCTCTAGAACCAAGTCATGCTTTTTCAGTTGCTATAAAAGAGGCAAAAAAATTGAGTAAAGATACAATAGTGGTAGTTAATAGTTGTGGTGATGCGTATAAAGATAGAGAAATTTTAAAAAAAAGATTGGGAAAAAAATATGTCTAACCCGATTAGTCTAGCTTTTAAAAAAGCGAAACAAGAAAATAGAGCTGCTCTATTGACCTATACTGTTGCAGGAGATAGTTCAAAAAAACAATCATTAGATATATTAAATTCAATTTCAAAAAGCGCTGATATTTTAGAATTGGGTGTGCCGCACAACACTCCAGTAGCAGATGGTAGTCAGATTCAAACAAGTTCGTATAGAGCGATTAAAAACGGATTTAAAATGAATGATATTTTTAAAATCGTAAAAGACTTTAAAAAATCAAATAAAAATAAACCAATTATATTAATGGGATATTTTAATATGATTTTTCAATATGGAGAAAATAAATTTTTAAATAAATGTAATTCTTCAGGTGTAAATGGATTAATAGTTGTAGACTTGCCTTGGCCAGAAAATAAGGATTTTGCTAAGAAATGTAAAAAAAAATCTATTTATTTTATTCAGCTTTTATCACCAACAACAACAACAAAAAGGCTTAAAAAAATTATAAAAGACTCTCATCCTATGAATTATTTTATTTCAATGTTGAGTACAACAGGTGGTAAACTAAAAGTTTCACCTAATGATATATTAAAAAATTATACCAAAATAAAAAAAATTGATCCAAAGAAAGAAATTGTTATTGGTTTTGGAATCA
Source organism: uncultured Pelagibacteraceae bacterium (assembly GCA_902609705.1). Taxonomy (GTDB): domain Bacteria; phylum Pseudomonadota; class Alphaproteobacteria; order Pelagibacterales; family Pelagibacteraceae; genus Pelagibacter. The sequence goes on along the minus strand of CACLSX010000011.1, from coordinate 24,467 downwards.
CTGAAAAAACAATTGGCAAACTCAAATCTGCAGATGGAGTAGTTGTTGGAAGTGCTATTTGTAAGGAAATTAGCAAGAGTTTAGAGCATAGACAAAATCCTGTCACAAATGTAAGTAAGCTAGTAAAAAAATTAAAAAGTAAAATTCTATGAACTGGATTACAAAAGCTTTAAGTTTTGGTGAAAAAATTAAAAGAGTTTTAAAAAAAAGACCATCAAAAGAGGATATAGCAAACTCAGACTGGACAAGTTGTTGTAAAGGCCCGATATTAAAAAAAGATCTTGAAGAAAATTTATGGGTTTGCAATTCATGTGGAAAACATCATAGAATTAATTGTCGACAAAGATTTGATATTATTTTTGGAAGAAATGCTTACGAAATACTTGATACCCCAATTCCTGCAGAAGATCCCCTTGGATGGGTAGATACAAAATCTTATAAAGATAGATTGAAATCTGCTCGAAGGAAAACTAATCAAAATTCTGCAGTGATGATTGCTAAAGGAAGAATAAATGGTGTCGATGTAACAGCTGGAGCAATAAATTTTGAGTTTATTGGTGGTTCTGTTGGAGCTGCAGAAGGTGAAGCAATTATTTATGGTGTTCAACACGCTATTGATAATCAAACACCGTTTGTTTTCTTTCCTTGTGGTGGAGGACAAAGAATGTTTGAGTCTCCTATTGCCCTTGCAAATATGACAAGAACTACCCTTGCTATTAATGAACTTAAAAAAAATAATCTTCCTTATTTAGTTTGTTTTACAGATCCAACAGCTGGTGGAATTACTGCATCTTTTGCAATGTTAGGCGACATTCATTTTGCTGAACCTGGATGTTTAATAGCCTTTGCGGGGAAAAGAGTTATACAAGCAACAGTTAAAGAGGAACTTAGCTCAGACTTTCAAACATCTGAGTTCGTCGAAAAGCATGGATTTGTGGACAGAATAGTTGAACGAAAAGATTTAAAAACTGAAATAAGCTTACTATTATCAATATTGTTAAAAAAAGATAACGCGGTAAATGAAAAGCAAATAAATGAAACTTCAGACAATATTGAACCGCTTGCAAAAGCTGCATCCTAAAGAAATTGACCTAAGTCTAGATAGAGTTAAAAATCTTTGTAAAAAATTAGGCGATCCTCAAAAAAAATTAAATTACATATCTGTAGTTGGAACAAATGGAAAGTATTCAACTATACAGGCATTAAGATCAATTTTAAAAACAGCTAATATAGATTGTAATATTTATACTAGTCCACATATTCAAAAAATTAATGAGAGATTTATTTTTAATGACGAAGAAATATCTGACGATAACTTGTCTAAGTTATTAATAGAAGTTGAAAATGTTAATAATGGAGAACAAATAACTTACTTCGAAATATTAACTGCAGCATTTTTTTATCATGCAAGTAAATTCAAAGACAAAATAAATATTATAGAAAGTGGTCTGTTTCATAGATTTGATGCAACAAATATTATTGATAATAATTTATCTAGTATTGTTACTTCAATAGGTTTAGATCATTTAGACTGGTTACCAAAAAATGAGCAAAATATTGAAAAAATTGTTTATGAAAAAACCTCATCCCTATTAAATTCTAGTATTGTAGTTAGCAAACAAAGCTCGGGTGAAACCTTAAATTTAATAAAAAAAACAATTAATAATAATCAATCAAAAAAAATCATTTATAAAGATGATTTTAATTACTCATTAAGTGAGAATGGTTTTATTTATTATGAGGATGAATATGGTGGTTTAAAATTACCAAAACCAAACCTACTAGGTAATTTTCAAATTGACAATTGTGCGACAGCAATTGCTACAGTAAGAAATTTACAACTAGAAGTAAAAGATGAAAATATTAAAGAAGGTATTACTAAGATTAAGAGTATTGCAAGACTTCAAGAAATTAAATCTGGAAAGCTTAAAAATATTTGTAAGGATAATAGATTATATTTAGACGGCTCACATAATCCTTTAGGTGCAAAAGCTCTTAATGAATATTTAAACACTCTTGATTATAAAAAGCATTTAATTCTTGGAATGATGTCTAATAAAGATCACATAGAATATTTGAGCAAATTTAATAATATATCATCCATAACCACAATTGATATTCCTAACCAACCGAATGCTATGAAAGGGATAGAGTTGAAGGAAAAATTAAATAAATATCCTAATATTACTTACAGAAAATCTATTGAAGAAGCTCTTTTGTCCCTAAATCGAGAAAAAGATGATTTGATAATCATAACTGGGTCTTTATATCTTGCTGGAGAATTACTTAATAAGAATTAAATATTTTCTTTTATAAAAGCCACAATGTCACTTTTTGGAGTGGCTCCAACTTTGGTTGCTTTTAATTCACCACCTTTAAATAAAAGCATTGTAGGAATTCCACGAACACCATACTTAGTAGGCATGTTAGGCTCTGAGTCTATGTCATGTTTTGCAATGACAATGTCATTTGCCATCTCCTCTGAAATTTCCTCTAAAATTGGTCCAACCATTTTACATGGCCCACACCATTCGGCCCAAAAATCTACTAAAACAGGTTTATCGTTTTTTAAAACTTGTTCTTCAAATATTTCGTCTGTAACTTTTAATGTTGCCATTAGCTTTATATATAAATAAAAATTTTTTTATCAATAGTTAAAAGAGAAATGTTAAAATTATCCACATTAAACATTTTCATACTTTTTCTCTATTGACATTGCATATTCATTAAACTCGTCTAATAGTGATAGTTTTTCGTTATCATTCTCATTAGTATATTTTTCTCTCAGAGTATCAATTTCTGTGTAGAGCGTTGGAATTGTCCACCATTTTTCTTTCTTTTCACTCAAAATTCGCTTTGCAATTTCTCGTTTTATTGTTTTAAGCATGCTCTCGGGTAGAACTTCGGGTGCCTCTTGATATATGATTTTTTTTCCAAAACCTACTAAACGATCATCATCAAATTTATCTAATAATTTAAGTTTATCTTTCCACGATGCTTCATGCCAAGCAGGAAATAAGGCAGTATCTTTATTTGATGTAAATTTATTATAAATACTTTCTTCAGCATATATATCTTCTTGTGTTTTAGACTGTTCTTTTTCTTCAGCTACTTCTCTTAATGCATGAAGTATATTTTGAGAAAATTTCTCATTATTTTTAACAATATCTGCCCGTTTATTAATTAAAGATTTATCCATGGCGCTATAAGGTTCTGCTTGCATACCAAATTTTGCATCTACAATAATTGGAGCCTTGTTAGATCTGATAGTTCTTAAAAATTTAGGAGACTTTTTCATTTCAACTTTCAGCTCATTTATCGATAAATTTAATAAAGGTTCTATATCAATCCTTAAGTCGAATGCATAATACCAACCCGCATATATTGGATGCATACAATATTTTTGATGAAGAGGAGCAACTAGATGAAGTCTAGATTTACCATAATAATATTCATTTAAGGTAATAATTTCCCCTTTTTTAATTATAGTTTCAGTGTCTGATTTATTTGCAGTTTTAAAAAAAGACTCCCAAGTCTCTGGCTGTTTTTTTTTGACAATATTTAAAACTTTAGCAGTCATAATACTATCGCTTAAAGCACTATGGGCATCTGTTGAGTCAATACCTTGCATTCTTGCTAATGACTCTAATTTAAACACTGCATTATTTTTTTCATTAAATTCTACTTCTAAAATTGAAGGATCAATTGCATAAGCTGCACGAGCAATATTAATACCATCATGTCTTTTATTTGGAGCTGAGTTCGTTAAATATGGATATCTAATCCCTTTAAAAAACTCTTTTCTTATCATTTCATCATCAAATCCAATATTAGACCAACCAAGAAACACTGCTGGACTCCACTTTTTAAATATTTTCTCAACTTCTCCTAACATTTGATAATGAGAAAGATTAGTTTGAGTTAATTGTTTTATTGATGTCTTATTTACAATAAGTGCCATTGCCTGAAAGACCTCTCCTTCAGGTAAACTACACCTTAAATTAAATCTGTCTTTTTCTCTAAAATTCTCGTCAACTAAAATACCGCCTATTTCAATAATACTTCCGAAATCTGTGCTTGCACTAGATGATTCTATATCCCAAATCGCTAAATTCATAATTTATTCTTAAACTAGCTAATATTTAATGGATTTTGGAAAGTTTTTTAAAGACTTAACCATTAGCATATAAACGATTAGCTCCGGCGTTAATAACTCTTTTATGGATATGCTAAACAAAGTCAAGATATATTATTCAACTCGTAAAACTTTTTAACCCTTCCTAAAAATAAATTTTGATACATTTCTAATTCAGCTCCCTCAATTTTAAATTCTTGGAATAAAATGTCTTTAGTGCATAATAATATTATCCCTGCTTTCATCTTTGTTCTGTGAACAACATCATGAGCTAAGGTATAAGCTCCTAATTGTAAGAAGTAGTCTTGTATATAATCTGTTTTTTTTGGTTTATTAGCTTGTTTAAAATCCACAATAACATCTCTACCCTCATAAACTGCTATCATATCAGCTGTACCAGCATATTGATCTGGATAGTATAATGTTTCTTCCATGCCATATACTTCATTAAGTCTTCCAGTAATTCCTTTTTGAATAATTTCTTTAGCCATATTTTTGTATTGCTCATTACTCTCAAAAAAACTCTCATTAATTCTCCCTCTTAAGTAGTCCTCAATATAAGAGTGCATAGAAGTACCCCTTGATGAAGCTTCAGTTTTAATTCTATTTGCTTCCTTAATTCCTACTCTCTCTTTCCAATTTGCAAGAGCGGCCTTCTCTTCTTCTGATTTTGTGGCGCCTAAAATTGTGGTGACACTTGGTAGTTTACTCTCTCCTAATAAATATTTTCTGTATCCATCTTCAATTGATCTTGAAGACTTGGGATAATTAAATTTATTATTCCACTTCATTATATTTTTTGTTTTAGAATTAAATTAATTTTTTGCTTGTCTTGGAATATCTTCAAATTTTTCGACATTTTCTGTTTCAATAGCCTTTTCAATTTGCTCTGGATCTTTTATATTTTCTAATGTTCTTTTAATAGATCTTGCATCCGTTCCAAATTTATCAACAGCTGTCATTGCCTCTTCTAATTTTTTTCTGAGATTAACAATTCCATCAAAATGTTTTGTAAATCTTGTGCTTATTGTTTTTAAATGATCGTAAATTTCTGTTGCATGTTTTTGAACTTTTAATGTTTGAAAACCCATGTGTAATGATTGTAAATACCCAGATAAATTATTTGGCCCCATAACAGTTACTTTATATTTTTTCATTAATTCTTGGATCAATAATTCCTTAGTATTTGGGTCTTGGTAATTAGCTATCTCTAAAAACAAACTCTCAGTTGGCGCATATACAATTGCAAAATCAGTAGTTTTAGGTGGAACAATATATTTTTCATTTACACTTTTGGCTTTTTCTTTGAAAGCTTTTGCAAGTTTAGTTCTTGCATCCGCAATAGCTTTTTTATTGTCCTCTTGATGAGCATCTTGAATAGCTTTAAATCTCTCTACAGGAAAATGGCTATCAACCGGAACCAATACACCTTCTTGTAGTTTAATTGCAAATTCAACGTTTTCACTAGTTTCCTCCTTCATTTTAACATTTGAAAGGTATTGCGAAGAAGGCAGTAAATCCTTAATGAGCGAGCCCAGACTGAACTCTGCTAAAGTTCCATACTTTTTAACTCCAGCTAAGATTTTATTAATACCTTTTTGACTTTCGTTTAAATTTTCAACTTGGGAATTAAAAGCTGCAACTTTTTCATCAACTTTTGTCAGAGCTGCTGTCATGTCTTTTGTAACGCCAGTTGAAAGATTATTAAATGACGTAGACATGGAATTTAAAGAAGAATTAATAGTAGTATTTAAACTATCTTTTAATTTAACTATTTCTGCATTTAATTTTGCAATTTCGTCAGCTTCTTTATTTGTATCTTCTTTTATTACATTCGAGTTAATATTTAAATAAAGGATAGCCGAAGTAGCAATTAATATTAAAGCTAAAATAATAATTAAAATTGTATCCATGATTCGTATGTTACACTTACTTAATGATATTTAAAGTTTATTTAAAACTCTTTTAAGACTTTTTATCTCTCTACTTTTTTTTGATGTCATTAAACAAGCCTGAGAATTAAGAATCATTCCATCTTTTAATATCCTTAATTTATTAGCTTTTAAAGTTGCTCCTGTTGAAGTTATATCGGTTATTATCTCAGATGATCCAGTAAATGGATATATTTCTGTTGCACCAAGGCTCTTCACCAATTTAAATTGAGTAACTCCTCTGGAGAACATAAAATCTCTTGTTAAATTTGGGTATTTTGTAGCTATACGTAATCTATTTCTTTTTTTTTCTTTAAATTCAAAAGCTATTTCTTCAAGATCAGGCATTGTCTGTACATCTATCCAATCATCTGGGATTGCAACTACTAATGTAGCTTCTCCAAAATCGTACTTTTTTTTTACAATCACTTTTTTTTGAATGTTAATTTCGCTTTCCATTAATAAATCATATCCAGAAAAGCCAATATCTAGAGATCCATCCGCAAGACGTTCTATTATTTCTCTAGCATGCAGATAATTAATAATAATATTTTTTTCTCCTCTAATAAATCCAAATAAGTCTCTCTCACCTCTTTCAGAAAGAATTTTTAATTTTTTTCTTTTAAAAATATTTAAAACTCCTGATCGTAAACGTCCCTTACTTGGAATTCCAATTTTTAAGATACTATTACTCATAATTTCTCTAGGTTAATAGCTGCTCCAACAGCTGGTATATTTTTTTTAAAGCCAAGATCTTTAATTAAAGAATCGTATCTACCACCTCTAATATTTAACTTCTCAGACTTTGATTTAATATCGATTTTAAATACCAAACCAGTATAATATTCGAGATGTCTTCCAAAAGAAGAATTAAATCTAACATTTAATTTATTAATTTTATTTTTAGTTATTGGGAAATAATCATCCTGAACTCTAAGATTAATTTTATTTTTTTTAAAAAATAAATTTAACTTTTTTGATGCTTGATTAATAGGACATTCAATTTTTAAGTACTCTTTTAAAATTTTTACAACATTACTACCTTTTTTTGTTCTTCTTGGATCTTTAATTTTACTATCAAATCTTGATAATATTTCTTCTATTGATCTTCCGGCAACTTCTTTTTTTTGACTTCCATTAATCATTTTAGAATATTTTTTTTTATCTATTTCGACAATTGTTGGGTCGATATCAGAGTTGGTCTCCAATCTTTTTAATAAATCATTAAAATATCTTTCTCTCCAAAAATGACGTTGTAATCTTAATTTCCATCTTGCTGGGCAATCCAATTTATCTAACAAAAGCCTAAAAATTTCTATGTTACCTATTACTAAATTTCCGCTTTTATATTTAATTTTTGATAATGCTTTAAGTGAAGTTTCAATTATTTTTTTATCATCTTTTTTTTCAGCAAAAGATCCAAATATTTCAAATCCAATTTGATTTCTGATAACAGAGTCTTTTTTATTTAATCCTTTCCTAAATGCTTGACCACTATAGAAAATTTTTTCACTAGTTTTCTTATTTTGATTCAAATATCTCACACAAGATGCAATAGTTAAATCAGGTCTTAAACAAATTTCATTTCCTAATTGATCATTAAAAGAAAATATAAATCTTTTGAAATTTTCTCCTGACCTTTCCAATATTAAATTGGTGTCAATAACTGTATCAAGATCAATATATTTATATCCGTTTGACTTAATTACTTTTAAAATATTTTCAGATAAGTTTTTTGATTTCATCAATCAGGTTCTCCTTATCAAATGTAATTTGAGTATTTTCAGATTTTTTCCATTCTTCTCTAGATAAATTTCTTGATGTTTCTTCTAAATTTGGGGCTAATTTTTTTATAGTAATTTTATTATTTTTAAATTCATCATCTCCACAAAGAATTACAGCTGGTGAGCTTCTTTTATCTGCATATTTTAATTGAGATTTCAAACCAGAGTCTCCCAGATAAACTTCGGATCTTATGTTTTGATTTCTAAGTTGTGATAACAATTCATAGTAATTAGAGAGATATTTTTGATCTAAAACACATATAATTATTGGTGAATTATTTTTTACCTCGATTTTATTTAACTGAACTAATGCGTATAACAAACGATCAAGGCCTATGGAAACTCCTGTTGCAGATAAGTCTACTTTTTTAAATCTTGAAACTAAAGAATTGTATCTTCCACCTCCGCCAACTGAGCCAAACTCCACCTCTTGGTTTTTTTGATTTTTGACTTTAAATGTTAAATTTGCCTCAAATATTGGGCCATCATAATATTCAAGTCCTCTAATAACTTCAGGAGAAAAAATTATTTGATCAAAATTAGATGAATAATTTAATCCATCTAATACTTTATTTAATTCATCAACACCATCTTCAACTAATTTATTTGGTATGGCTGACTTAATTTCATCTAGAGATTTCATATTTATAAAACTAACTATTTCCTCAGCTTGATTATCAGAGAGGTTTGCTCCAATAGTTTTATCACCAGATTTGTCTTCACGTCCAGTTGTAAGCAATTGTTTAACACCATCAGTTCCAACTCTATCAAGTTTATCAATAGCTCTTAAAACTGTAAGTTGTTGTTTGCTTTCTGAAATTTTTAAATTTTCAATAAGACCCTGTATTAATTTCCTATTACTCAACTTAATTTGATATTGATTTTTTTCTAAGCCACAGAAATATAAAGTGTCAGCTAAAAGATTGCACATTTCAGCATCTGCTAAAGGGTTATTAGATCCAACAATATCACAATCAGCTTGAGTAAACTCTCTAAATCTTCCAGGTCCAGGTTTCTCATTTCGCCATACATTACCGATTTGGTATCTTTTAAAAGGATTTGAGATATTTAAATAATTTTGAGACACGTATCTTGCTAATGGTGCAGTTAAATCATAACGCAATGATATCCAACTATCATTTTCCTCTTGAAAACCAAATACACCTGAGCTTGGTCTATCTTCATCTGGTAAAAATTTTCCTATATTTTCTGATATTTCAAAACTTGGAGTTTCTAGCTTAGAAAAACCAAATTTTAAAAAATTTTCTTCAATTTTAGCAATTAAGTTTTCTTTTAATGCTAATTCGTTACCGTATCTATCAACAAAACCTGAAGGGTTATTGGCTGATAATTTTTTTTCTTTATTCATTTTTTGGTACACGGGGACAGATTCGAACTGTCGACCTTCGGTTCCACAAACCGCTGCTCTAACCAACTGAGCTACCCGTGCTCCTTCTACTGTTTTATACTAAATGTGGATAAAATTAAATTTATAAATAATTAAATAGCTAGCTTGCAGCCAGCATGAAAATGATGTCTGTGAGTTTCTCTGTTAATAATAACGAATTTATTCATTGCTGTGTAAGTAGCATTTTTTTTTTTAAATGCAAGCAAGAAAAGGCTTTGCATAGGAATAGCTGTATTTTTTAACATATCCTATTCCTATACAAATTTTTTTGATGAATTAAATTTAATTAACCTAATTTTTTCAAATTTACAGCGCTTGGACCTTTTTCGCCATCTTGAATTTCGAATTCTATAGAATCGTTTTCATTCAAAAATCTTAGCCCAGCTTCTCTAACTGCGCTTGCATGAACGAAACAATCTTTTTCTCCGTCTTCTCTTTCAATAAAACCGTAGCCCTTCTTACCGTTGAACCACTTTACTTTGCCTTTTAATGTACTCATACTTTAGTTACTCTTTCTTTGTTATTATATAATTAGCTATAAATAGCTGATGGATAGGTATTAGATTTTAATTTTGAATGCAAGCATAATGATGGATATTAATACCACATGGGAGTGGTGGCTTCGGCGGGACTCGAACCAGCGACACAAGCCTTTTCAGGGCTCTGCTCTACCAACTGAGCTACGAAGCCATATTAAGATCTAAAAATTATACGACCCTTTGATAAATCGTATGGAGATACTTCCAATTTCACTCTATCACCTTGTAAAACACGAATACGATTTTTTCTAAGTTTTCCTGCCGTGTGAGCTGTAACGTTATGACCATTGTCTAGTTTAACTCTAAACATAGCATTAGGAAGAAGATCTGTTACTACACCTTCAAACTCCAACGTATCCTGTTTACTCAAATTATTATCTCCTCATTCTAGATTTAATACTTTGAGCATGATTATCTAGTTCTTCATACTCAGCGAGATGTGTAGCGGATTCTCCTAATTTCTCAATACCTTTTTTTGTAAGAGTTATATGGCTAATTTTTTTATAAAATTCACTAAGATTTAGTCCAGATGAAAATTTTGCAGATCCTAAAGTTGGTAATACATGGTTTGAACCAACATTATAATCTGAGACAGCCATTGGAGAATACTTTCCAATCATAATACTTCCCGCATTATGAATTTGATTTAAGTACTTTTTATAATTAGACACATTAATTTCTAAGTGCTCTGGAGCAACTTCATTAATTGCTTCTATTATTTGCTTATCACTTTGGGCTAACACAATTAATCCATTATTTTTTAAACTTTTTAAAACAACCCTTTTTCTTTGAACTTTTTTGATACATTCTTTTATTTCTATATTAAATTTATTTGCTAATTTTTTATCTTTCGTAATTAAAATACACTGAGAATTTACATCATGTTCTGCTTGTCCAATCATAGATGTTATAACTTGATTCAGATCAGTTTTACCATCTGCTAAAACACAAATTTCACTAGGTCCAGCGACCATTCCTTCTGTCCCAACATCACCAAAGACTTCACGCTTGCTTCTTGCAACATAAATATTTCCAGGCCCAACAATTTTATTCACTTTTTGAATATACGCTAAACTTCCTATTGCTTGGGCACCACCCATTGAGTAAATTTCCTTAATTCCAACTTTTTTAGCTGCATAAAGAACAGCAGGATTTAGTTTTCCATTGAGTTTTGGATTAGCCAAAACAATTCTTTTTACACCAGAAATTTTTGCAGGCACTGCATTCATTAATAATGTGGATGGTAAATTAGCTGGTACATAAATACCTACAGACTGTAGTGGCACATGCTTATATTCAAGTTTATTTTTAAAATTGTCTACATACTTAATATTTTTTGGTTTTTGTAGTGAATGAAACTTAAAAATTCTATTATAGGCTAAATCAATACTTTTTTTAATCTTAGGTTCTAATGTATTAATCGCTTTGTTTACTTTATCTTTTGAAGGAATTATCTCTGTATTTTTACTAAATTTTTTCTCATACTTTGAAAGTGCTTTTCTTCCATTAATTTTGATTTCTTTTAAAATTTTTGGAACTATCGAAGTGTCTACTGCTTTTCCAGATCTCCTTTTATCCAAAAAGGATACTAATTCTCTTTTATAATTTTTTTTCTTACAATTAATTACTTTTATCATTTTCAATTTTTTGGTCTTCTAACGTTACATCAATAACTTCTGTGGACAATGTTATAATTCCATTTTTTGAAAATAACAGAACTATTTCAAAATTTTCTTTTTTTTTAAAAATATCAATTGCAAATAATTCTAAAGTTAAATCTGCATTGGACTGGTTAATGTTTTTAGACTTGGAACTTTCAATAAATTCAAATTTTATAACACTATTAATAGGTTTGTTGCTATCTCCCTCCTTATCTATTCTTATAACAGAAAGTAAAAAAATTTTTGTTGATGGCAAATATTTTATATCTGAAATTTTTACTTTAGATTCCGCGCATATTGCTGATATAATTTGTAAGTCATCTGGAGATTGAGCGATTACTTTCTTTAAAAAATTATTCACTAAGATATTCTTTTAATTTTCACCCCAATTTTTTTTAATTTATTTTCAATTTTTTCATAACCTCTATCTAAATGATATACTCTATTTATAATAGATGTTCCTCTTGAAACAAAAGCTGCTAAAACCAAAGCTACTGATGCCCTTAGGTCGCTAGACATTAACTCAGCTCCCTCTAAATTATTAGTTCCTTCTATAATTGCCTTGTTACCTTTAATATTTATTTTTGCACCTAATCTTTTTAATTCTGGGACATGCATAAATCTATTTTCAAATATATTTTCTTCAATTGTACTTTTCCCATTTGCTTGGGTTAATAATACCATAATTTGAGCTTGTAAATCAGTGGGGAAGTTTGGGTATTCTCCAGTTTTTAAAAAATCCAAACTTCTAATTTTTTTTGGTCCCTTAATTTGAATTGTATTTTTTTTGGTTTTTATCTTTGCACCAATTTTCTTAAGTAAATTTATCTCTGTATTAATAATTTTTGGCTCGAAGTTTTTAATTTTTAAGTTTCCACCATTCAAACATGCGGCAACACAAAAAGTGCCCGCTTCAATTCTATCATTCATGATTGAATAAGTTATACTTTTTAATGTTTTAACACCTTCTATTTTTAAAGTTCTTTTACCAACCCATTTGATCTTGGCACCAGATGTTTTAAGAAAATTTGTCAGATCCTTGATCTCAGGCTCTATGGCACAATTCTTTATTGTAGTTGTTCCTTTTGCAAGACAAGCAGCAAGAATTGAATTTTCGGTAGCTCCAACTGATATTTTTGAAAATCTTATTTCTGAACCAACTAACCCTTCCTGAGCTTTTGCATTAACGTATCCCTTTTCAATTTGTATTTTAACTCCTAACTTTGATATAGCTTTTAAATGTATATCTATTGGTCTTACTCCTATACTGCAACCACCTGGGCTACTTACTTTTGCTTTTTTATTTTTCGCCAATAAAGGACCAAGAACTAAAATTCCTGCTCTCATTGTTTTAACTAGAGAATAAGGTGCAAAAAAATTATTTTTTTTTCCTTTTGAGATTGTCGCGATTTTTTTATTATTCTTAAAGCTAATTTTTTTTCCTAGTGATTTTAGCAAATTAAGCATTGTATCTATGTCTTTAACTCGTGGAAGATTTTTAATTGTTACACTTTTATCGAAGAGTAAAGTTGCAGCAAGTATTGGGAGAGCAGCATTTTTACTTCCAGAAATTGAGACCTCTCCTCTGATCTTGGAGGGACCATTAATTTTAAATTTGTCCATTTTAAATTTTGGGAAGCGTTACCCCTTTTTGACCCATATATTTTCCATTTCTGTCAGCATATGAAACATCGGGTTTCTCATTCCCTTTTAAAAATATAAATTGAGCCACACCCTCATTTGCATATATTTTAGCTGGTAATGGAGTTGTGTTAGAAAATTCAAGAGTTACATGGCCTTCCCATCCTGGCTCCAAAGGTGTTACATTAACAATTATTCCACATCTAGCATAAGTAGACTTACCTAAACAAATAACTAAGACATCACTAGGAATTTTAAAATATTCGACAGTTCTTGCTAAAACAAAAGAATTTGGTGGAATAATACATTCATCGGACTCTTTTGTCACAAAATTTGTTGGTTTAAAATTTTTTGGGTCTACAATTTCAGAGTTAACATTTGTAAATATTTTAAACTCATTAGATACTCTCGCATCGTACCCGTATGAAGAGACACCAAATGAAATTTTTCCTTCCCTTATTTGTTTATCTTCAAATGGTGAAATCATTGCTTTTTCTTTAGCCATTTTGATAATCCATTTATCTGATTGCACTGACATTTATTTATTTTTTTTATTTTTTTTTTGAAAAATTTTTCTTTTTCTTAAGTTTTTACGCAAAGCTTCTTCGAGTTTAGATTTTTTATCCTTCTTCCTATCCATCTTGATTATTTTTTGTCTGGATTGGTAAGATGATCCAAAGTTATTATTTGATCGATTGGTATCGTTTTATCCTCTGGAGTTTTGGGGTCACCTTGTTTAGCTATTTTTTTTGCTCTTTTTTCAGCAAGCTTTTTTTCTCTTTTAGCTTGCTTCTCCATAGCCTTAGCTCCTCTTGTAGATTTATAATCGTAGTGAATTCCCATGTCATTTACCTATTTTAGATATACCCGATTTTCGTAAAAAATTAAGGCATTTATTTGAAAAAAACAATTTTATACACTAATTATAATTAAAAAATGCCCTCATAGTTAAATGGTATAACACATCCATGGTAAGGATGAGTTTCCAGTTCAATTCTGGGTGAGGGCACCAGTTATTCGTAGAATTTTTTTCTAATTATAAATCCAACTAAAACCAGGATTATCATACAAATTACAGGAACAAAAATATCTGGAGTTAAAATTATATCAAAAAAGCTTGGAAATTCTTGATTGTTTTCAATTACTTTATTTAGGCCTGCGCCAAGTGAGGCTCCAACAAATAACTGGGGTGTCATTCCAATGACAGATCCGAAAAAGAAATTGCTAATCTTAACATTAAATAATGTTGGCAAAATGTTTGAAATAAAAAAAGGTATTCCACCGACAAATCTATATATCAGAAAAAAAGTAAATTCATTTTTTTTAAATTTTTCAGTAAGATTAGAAAATTTTGATGAAAATTTTTTTTTAATTAAATCTTTGAAAAAATAATTTGCACAAATATATAAAAGTGTTGCACCAATAGATAAACCAAATACTATAAGGATTGTCCCTATCCATTTTCCAAATACAAATCCTCCAACTAAAAAAACTGGAGAACCAAATCCTAAGAGCAATACCCAAATAATCACTCCAATAAAAAATATTATGCTAGCAATTAAAAGGTTGGAATTTTTGATATTATTAAGTTTATCTCTATTATTTTTTATAAGTTCAAAACTTGAAAAGTCATCGAACGAGAAATAGCTAAAAAAAAGCAACAAAAAGCCAGTAACTATGGAAAGATATATTATACCGAGAATAATTTTTAATTTATTTTCATTTTCCATTTTGTTCTAATTTATTAAAAATCGCTGTACTTATATACATTAAATTGTATAACTACCGAAATTTAACAAAAAAAAAGCCTTAATATGAAACGTACATATCAACCTAGTAAAAAAGTGAGAAAAAGAAGGCATGGTTTTAGGTCTAAAATGAAGACTAAAGGTGGAAGAAAATTAATTAGACGAAGAAGAAGCAAGGGTAGAAAAAAACTCACTGTTTAATGCAGGTTAAATTAAAAAGTTTATCTAAAAATGAGGATTTTAAATTTATTTTAAATGGTAAAAAAATTTCGAATAGATATTCAACAATTTTTTATAGGAGATTAGAAAATAAAAGTAATAAATATTTTAATATAAGTTTTATTACAAAAAAAAAGATTGGCACAGCTGTTATAAGAAATAAAATTAAAAGAAGATTAAGAAATATGATGAATGAGGCTTTAAAAAAAATTAAAATTAATCTTAACTATAGTTATTTATTAATTGCTAGAAAGTCTGTTTTAGAACATGAGTACAATTTTATTAAAATAAAAATTTTTAGTGAGTTAAAAAAAATTAGATAGTTATGATTAAAAAAGGATTTATATATTTAATTAAATTTTATAAATTTTTTATTTCACCGGTTCTGGGTAATAATTGTAGGTATCTTCCAACCTGTTCAGAGTATTTTATTGATAGTTTAAATGAATATGGTTTTTTGAAAGGTTGTTACAAAGGCATTAAAAGAATTTTATCTTGTCATCCTATAAAATTTTTGGGAGGAGGACATGGGTATGATCCAGTAAAGAAAAAGAATATTAAATAATGGACACAAGAAACGTAATAGCAGCAATTTCATTAAGTGCAGCAGTAATAATTCTCTATGGATTATTTTTTGCTCCCCCAAGTCCTGATACAAAGCAGGTAACTAATAATGATCAAAATAAGAATAATCTTCAACTAAACGAAGCACCAAAAATAGAGCAAAATATTGAGAATAATAAAATTTCTAGATCAGAGGCAATTAACAAAGTTGAAAGGATACTTTTTGAAAATGAAAATATTAAAGGTTCTATTGCTCTAGAGGGATCATTAATCGATGATCTGATTTTTAAGAAATACACTGAAACTTTAGACTCTGATGAAAATGTAGTTTTGCTTAATCCTAAAGATTCTGAAAATGGATATTATATAGAAACAGGTTGGGCTATAAATAATAAAGATATCGAAGTTCCCAATTCAAATACAAAATGGGAAGTTGTAGGCAATAAATTACTAACACCAGAAAATCCAATTAAATTAGTATGGAATAATGAACAGAATATAACTTTTGAGAAAGAAATTAGTATAGATAATAAATTTTTATTTACTGTTAACCAAAAAATTACGAATAATACTCAAAATACTTATAACTTTTATCCCTACGGACAAATTATTAGAAACCTAGCTCCTGATGTAACTGATTTTTATATATTACATGAAGGTTTATTAGGTGTTTTTGATGATAATCTTGTTGAAGAAGATTATGATGACATTAGAGACAAGAAATACTCTGTAAATGCTAACAAAGGATGGATGGGTATTACAGATAAATATTGGATAACAAGTTTAATCCCAGAAAGTAATAAAAGTTTTAGATCAGATTTCGATTATAAAAATAAATTTAAAGCTAACTTCATAGAGACAGCTGCAACAGAAGTCAGAGCTAATGAAAGTAAAACTAATCAGGTAAAAGTGATTATTGCAGCAAAAGAAGTGGATGTTGTTGATGGTTATGCGGAAAAACTAAATATTAATAAATTTGATTTAGCAATTGATTGGGGTTTCCTATATTTTTTAACAAAACCAATATTTTTGATTTCAGATTATTTCTTTAAATTAACCGGCAACTATGGAATTGCAATTATACTAATTACTGCTTGTATAAGAATATTATTTTTTCCTCTCGCTAACTACTCTTTTAGGTCAATGGCAAAAATGAAAGTTCTTCAACCCGAAATGGTAAGACTTAAAGAACTTCATAAGGAAGATAAAATGAAATTACAGCAAGAAATGATGGCTCTTTACAAAAGAGAGAAGGTGAATCCGGTAAGTGGATGTTTGCCTATATTAATTCAAATACCATTCTTTTTTGCAATTTATAAAATGTTGTTTGTTACAATAGAAATGAGACATCAGCCTTTTTTTGGTTGGATACATGATCTAAGCGAAAGAGATCCAACAAGTTTATTTAATCTATTTGGTTTGTTGCCATACGATGTTCCGTCATTTTTAATTATCGGTGCTTGGCCGGTAGCAATGGGTGTAACAATGTGGATGCAACAAAAACTTAATCCAACACCACCTGATCCGATTCAGCAGAAAATTTTCATGTTCTTTCCTGTATTCTTAACAGTTATACTAGCACCTTTTCCATCAGGATTAGTTATATATTGGACAATTAACAACGTGCTTACAATGGCACAACAGTATGTAATTATGAAAAGAACTTCAGTTAAAACAGTTTAATTGATGGAATTAGATAAGATTATTCCAACAGATGGTCCTAATATTAATGAAGTTGAAAAATATATAAACAAATATCAGTCTGAGATTATAGTAATTAAATGTGGTGGATCTGTTTTATTAGATAAAAAACTATTTAAACAGTTCATAGAAGATATTTCAGTAATAAACAAAATTGGTTTATCAGCAATAGTCGTCCACGGTGGAGGTAAGAATATTAAAAAAAAATTAGACGAAAAAAATATTGAAACAAGATTTATCAATGGACTTAGGGTTTCAGACGAAAAAACAATAAGATATATAGAAGAAGCTTTACTAGAGCTTAATTTAGAGATTTTACATGAATTAAAATCTAAAAACACAAATGTTTGCTCAATATCACCTAAAGAAAATAATGTAATTAATATTATTCCTGAAAGTAAAGAATTGGGATATGTAGGCACACCAAAAAAAATTAATAAAGAGAAAATATTAAATTTTATTAATAATAAACAAATTCCAATTGTTGTCCCTTTAGGATTGAGTGATGATGGTAGAATTTATAATATTAATGCAGATGTTGCGGCAGGTTCAATTGCAAAAGAGATCGATGCTAGACGACTTCTTTTAATGACAGATGTTGAGGGGGTTCTTGATGAAAATCAAAAACTAATATCTGAAATTAATCTCAATAGAGCCAACGAGATGTTAAAAAATAATATTATATCTGGAGGCATGATACCAAAAATAAACACTTGTTTAGATGCAATATCTAATGGTGTTAGAGGCGTTGTCATTGTCGATGGGAGAAAACCACATTCAATATTATTTGAATTATTTTCTGACAAAGGCGCAGGAACATTAATAAGAAAATGAATAATCTAAAAAATATAAAGAATATTTTGTTCGACTGTGATGGTGTTTTATATAATGATTTAAAAGCAGTTTTTGGCCAAGTTAGTAAGAGAATGACAAAATATATTTCGAAAAAACTTAAATTAGACCTTACAAAAGCCAAAGAATTACAAAGAGATTATTTTCACAAATACAACACAAGTTTAAATGGATTGATGATACATCATGATATACCACCGGAAGAATTCTTGGAGTATGTTCATGATATTGATCTTTCATTTATGGAAAAAGATCTTGTTTTAAGAAATGAGCTTAAAAATATAAATTTAAATAAATTTGTATTTACAAACGGAAGTAGAGCGCATGTAAAAAATATAGTTAAAACTCTTGGTATTGAAGACCAATTTAAAGATATATTTGATATTGTAGATGCAAAATATCATCCTAAGCCTGAAGCCAAAGCCTTTGATCTTATGGTTGATAAATTTAAGATTAATCCAAAAGAAACTCTTTATATTGAGGATATAGCTAAAAATTTATCAATAGGTAAAGAGCGAGGGACAATAACAGCTTGGCTTATCAATAATGAATACTGGGGTAAAAAAGACTCTGATAAAGAATACATTGACTATAAAATTGAAAATCTCTCTTTATTTTTAAAAGAAATAAGGTTATTAAAAAGTTCTTAAATTTATGAGCACAGAAAATATAATCAATGATGCTTGGGAAAATAGAGACCAAGTAAGTCCAAACTCAGATCAGAGTTTAAAAAATACTGTTAATCAAATTATTGATGACTTAGATAGTGGTAAAGTCAGAGTAGCTGAAAAAATCAATGGTGTGTGGGTAACACATCAACACATAAAAAAAGCAATTATGTTAAGTTTTAGAATGTATCCAATGGAAAATTTAAATGGCCCCTATAGTAGTTGGTATGACAAGGCGCATCTTTTAAAAGGTAAAACGGCAGGTTGGTCTAAAGAGGACCATGAAAAAGCTGGTTTCAGAATGGTTCCTAATTCTCCAGTGAGAAAAGGGTCTTTTGTAGGCAAAAATGCTGTTTTAATGCCATGCTATGTGAATATAGGAGCATACATTGATGAGGGAACAATGATAGATACTTTTGCAAGAGCTGGTAGCTGTTCTCAAATCGGAAAAAATTGTCATATCTCTGCAGGTAGCGGAGTTGGAGGAGTTTTAGAGCCTGCACAGGCATTACCAACAATCATTGAGGACAATGTTTTTTTAGGAGCAATGTCTGAGGTTGTAGAGGGAGTGATAGTTGGCGAAGGATCTGTTTTAAGTATGGGAATGTATATTGGGCAATCAACAAAAATTGTTAACAGGAAAACAGGCGAAATAAGCTATGGTAAAATTCCACCATATTCTGTTGTTGTTCCAGGTTCTCTACCAGATAAAAATAATTCAAGCGCTCCATCATTATATTGTGCGGTAATAATCAAACAAGTAGACGAAAAAACAAGATCAAAGACTTCAATAAATGATCTTTTAAGAGAATAGATTAATGAAAACTTATAATGAACTGACGTTAGCTCAAGAGCTAATAAAATTTCAAACAATTAAAACAGAAGATAAAGGTATTATGAATTTCCTTTCAAGGAAACTCTCATCAATAGGTTTTAGATGTCATATAATAAAATCAAAAGGTACAGGTGCTAAACCTGCATTAAATTTATATGCAAAATTTGGTAAATCAAAACCTAACATTAATTATTTGGGTCATACAGATGTTGTTGCTAACCTCAATAATTGGGAGTTCCCGCCATTTAAAGCAGTAGTAAAAAAAGGATATTTATACGGAAGAGGATCCCAGGACATGAAAGGTAGTGTGGCATGTTGGATAAGTGCTGTAAGTAATTTTATTAAAAATAAAAAATTTAGAGGTTCTATATCAATAATAATTACGGCTGATGAAGAAACTACAGGTCATGGTTGTCCAGCCGTTATGAAATATTTAAAGAAAAAAAAAGAAAAAATTGATTTTTCAGTAGTAGGCGAACCGTCATCAAATAAATCAGTTGGAGATGAAATCAGGATTGGAAGAAGAGGTTCTATGAATGCAACAATAACAGTGTATGGAAAAAGCGGACATTCTGCATTTTATGGCACTTATATAAATCCATGTACTGCTCTCGCTAAAATAGTATCTAAACTTAAAAGTGTTCCACTAGACAAAGGAACAAAGTATATGCCGCCATCAAATTTGGAATTTACAAAAATGAATGTGGATAATATATCTGAAAATGTAGTCCCACAATCTGCAAGTGCTAAATTTAATGTTAGATTTAATTCAACTTATAAATCGCCATCTTTGAAAAAAAAACTTAGTAAAATTATTAATGCAGTTGCAAAAAAAGAAAATTGCAAAACTAAAATAGATTATAAAGTAAGTGGAGAAGCATTTTACACTGAGCCAAATAAAGAAATTTATATGGTAAAAAAAGTTGTAAAAAAAATTACAGGTAAAAATGCAAAATTAAATTGTAGAGGTGGTACAAGTGACAGCAGGTTTCTAGGTTCAATACCTCGACTTGAGTTAGGTTTAAGAAATAATACTATTCATATGGTTAATGAGAGAACATCAATCTCAGATTTAAAAAAGTTAACAAAGATTTATAAGAACATCTTACATAATTATTTCTCTTGAAAACTGCAATTATAACATCTGAATCTTTGGAAAAACATATAACAGGTGATGGTCATCCAGAGCAACCAAAGAGAGTAGTTTCAATAATTGATACTTTAAAAAAAAATAAAGAACTGATTTGGGATAAGCCAGATGTTGTTCCTAATGATATTCTTAATATGACTCATTCTGAAGATTATATTAATAATTTAAATAATTCATTTCCTAAAAGTGGCTTAAACTTTTTAGATGGTGATACTGTTGTATCGCCTGGAAGTAAGGATGCAGTATTTCAAGCCGCAGGATCAGCTATAAGTGCAATAGATGGAATTGAGAATAAAAAATATAAAAATGCATTTTGTGTAGTACGACCACCAGGACACCATGCTGAAAAAAATAAATCAATGGGCTTTTGCTGTATTTCTAATGCAGGTGTTGCAGTTAATTATTTAATTAAAAAATATAATTATAAAAGAATTGCATGTGTAGATTTTGATGTTCATTGGGGAAATGGAAATTATGATGTTATGTATGACAACAAAAATTCACTTTATATATCAACACATCAATATCCATTTTATCCAGGTGGTGGCTCAGAAAAAGATAAGGGAAAGTATAATAATTCTCTCAATATACCTCTTCCTGCAGGCACAAATTCTGAAGAGTATTTTAATGCTTATGATAGAGTTTTAGATAGGTTAATTGAATATAAGCCTGATTTCCTAGTCTTTTCTGCTGGCTTTGATGCTCACAAGAACGATCCATTAGCTCAATTTGAACTTTCATCCAAAGATTTTTATGAAATAACAAGAAGAACACTAAAAGCCACTAATAAGTTTACTAATGGAAAAGCGGTATCTTTATTAGAAGGTGGATACGACCTGAAAGCACTTGCTGAAAGCGCTAATTATCATGTAAATGCATTAATTGAGTCAGAAAATTCATAATCATGAAACTATATAAACAAAAGTCATCAAATATTGATAACAGGGGACTGTTTGCATCTAAAAATATAAAAAAAGGAACTAAGATTATTTACTACATAGGTAAAATAATTACAAAAAAACAGACCGAAAATAATCCGAAATTTGATAACGATAAAGCAATTTATCTTTTTAACTTAAATAATAGATATGATTTAGACGGTGATTTTGCTTATAATACTGCAAGACTTATTAATCACTCATGTAATCCAAACTGTGAAGTTGAAGGTAAAGGATTAAAATTATGGATTAGTTCTATTAAAGATATAAAAAAAAATGAGGAACTAACTTATGATTATGGATTTAGTTTTGATGAAAATTATAAGGATTTCCCTTGTAAGTGTGGCTCCAAAAATTGTTGTGGTTACATAGTTAGAGAGGGATCAAGATGGAGAATAAAAAAGAAAAAAAAGAAATCTAATAAATAATTTTCTCAAGATATAAACCATGTGCAGGGGCAATAGGAGCACAATTTTTTCTAGATTTTGATTTAAATATACTGTCAAATTTTTTTAAGTTCCATTTATTTTCACCAAGGTATTTGAGTGAACCAACCATGGATCTAACTTGACTCTTAAGAAATGATTTTGACACAAATTGAATTTTTATAACATTTTTAACTTTGGTTATTTTTACTTTTTTCATGGTTCTTACTGGACTTTTTGCAGCACAATTAGATGCTCTAAAAGTTGAAAAATCATGAGTTCCAATTAATTTTTTTGCTCCCTTTTTCATCAATTCAACATCAATTTTTTTTTTAATATGCCACTCTCTGTTAAAATTGATAACTGAAGGAGAAGCATCGTTTCTAATTAAGTACGTATAACGTCTTTCTTTTGCAGAATATCTTGAATGAAAAAGTTTATTTTTTTTTGTTATTTTTAAAATAGATATTTTTTTTTTATTTAAAAAGAAGTTTAGTGAATTTAATAATTTATCTTTTTGAATAATTTTGTTTGTAATATCAAAGTGAGCTGATTGCTCTTTAGCATGAACTCCTGTGTCTGTTCGTCCAGACCCGTAAATTTTTATTTTTTCTTTTAATAGTTTAGATAAGACAATCTCAATATTTTCCTGGATTGACTTACCTTTTTTTTGGATTTGCCAACCATTGTATAAAGTGCCTTCGTACTCTATTAGAATCTGATATCTATTCACTTGTAATTATTGTTCCTTTTCTAACCTTATTCCCTAATAAAAATTCTTTAATTAATTGAGAATTCTTGCCTTCTTTTTGTATCTCAATAATATTTATTGAATTTTCACCACATGCTATTGTCATTTGTTCATCGATTACTTCACCGATTGTTGCTGACTGCTTATTTATTTTAGCTTTTAATATTTTATATCTTTTGTTGTTAAGCTCAAACCATGCACCAGGTTTTGGATATAATCCATTTATTTGAGCGATTATTTTACGAGCACTGTTATTCCAATTTATCTTTCCCTCTATCTTTTGAATTTTCTTTGCGTATGTAGCTTTTGTATGATCTTGCTCTTTAAATATTGCTTCTCCGTCTAGAACTTTTTGCACATTTTCTAAAATTTTTTCTGTACTCAAATAAGATAATTTTTCTGATAAAATTTCTGCGTTATCTTGATCAAGAATATCTACTGAATATTTATTGCATACTGGTCCAGAATCTAATCTTTCGTCAATTTTCATAAACGATATACCAGTTTTTTTTTCATTGTTTAAAATCGATCTTTGGATTGGTGCCGCCCCTCTCCATTTTGGTAATAATGAAGCATGAATATTCAAAAAACCTTTTTTACTCAAATCAAGAATTTTTTTTGAAATTAATTGTCCGTATGCAACAACAATTACAAGATCTAAATTTAATTCTTTAAGATATTCATATTCTTCATCAATTTTTTTTGGGGTTTTAACTTCTAGATTAAGTTCCTCTGCACATATATGAATTGATGATTTCGTAAACTTTTGACCTCTATTTGATTTACTTGGAGGCTGAGTAAATACACAGTTAATTTTATATTTTTGATTAATTTTTTTTAGAATAGGCACAGCAAACCGCGGGGTACCCATGAATACAATATTCGACATTTAAACAACAACTCTATTAGAAGTTTTTTGTTTAGACAATTTTTTTATTATTAAATCTTTTTTTATTTTAGATAAATAATCAATGATTAGTTTTCCATCTAAGTGATTTATTTCATGTTGTAAACATGTTGAGAGTAGTCCATCACATTCCATTTCTTTCTTATCACCATTTTCATCTATATAAGATACGGTACAAATTTCTGGTCTCTCTATCTCAATAAAGGTATTAGGTATTGATAAACAACCTTCCTCATATGTAGACATTTTTTCACTTAGAGTTTTTATTTGTGGATTAATAAAACATAAAGGTTTTTTTTCATTTTCATTTTTTGAGACATCTAAAACAACTACTCTTTTAAGGATTCCAACTTGAACAGCTGCTAAACCTATGCCATTGTGATGGTACATAGTTTCAAATAAATCTTTTATGAGCTTTTTTTCATTAACATCAACTTTATTTAATGGCTCAGATTTTTTTCTAAGAATATCATCAGGTACTGTGATTAGTTCTTTTACTGACATAATTTATTTATTGTTTAGACTTTTAAAGGCAAGACTTCTATTAGAATTTCGTTCCTTAAATCTACGTTTTTTAGCTTGTTCATAGTTGAAACTAATAAATTCACAG
>CACLSX010000010.1 GCA_902609705.1 uncultured Pelagibacteraceae bacterium | reverse complement strand
ATTGTGTTGGTGTTTGTGTCCATGCCCCTTCAATACCACTACTTATTGCGTGTACACCTTTTCCTGATTTGTAATTACTATTCCAACCAGTTGCTTGATCTTGAATTCTTGATGCTTCTGGATCAGGTCCTTTATGTGATTCAGGTGCAGCACCATGAGATTTTCCAAAAGTATGACCACCAGCAACTAGTGCAACTGTTTCATAATCATTCATTGCCATTCGTCCAAATGTTTCTCTAATATCATGAGCTGCTTTCAATGGGTCTGGATTAAAATCTGGACCTTGTGGATTTACATAAATTAATCCCATGTGAGAAGCCCCTAAAGGTTGTTCAAGATCTCTTTTTCCGCTGTATCTCTTAACACCTAACATTTCTTTTTCTGAACCCCAGTAAATATCATCTTCTGGTTCCCAGATATCAGTTCTTCCCGCTCCAAAACCGAACGTTTTAAAGCCCATAGATTCTAATGCTACATTTCCAACTAGTATAAATAAATCTGCCCAAGAAATTCTTTTTCCATATTTCTGTTTTATTGGCCACAAAAGTAATCTAGCTTTATCTAGATTAACATTATCAGGCCAAGCATTTAACGGTGCAAACCTTTGATTACCTGTTCCAGCTCCACCTCTACCATCACCTGTTCTGTATGTACCTGCTGCGTGCCATGCTAATCTAATAAATAAAGGACCATAATGACCGTAATCTGCTGGCCACCAATCTTGTGAGTCTGTCATTAATTTGTTTAAATCTTTTTTGAGTGCTTTGTAATTCAGTTTTTTAAATTCTTTAGAATAATTAAATTTTTTCTCCATTGGATTTGATAAATTCGAGTGCTGACTTAAAATTTTCAAATTCAAACTATTTGGCCAAAAATCTCTATTTGTTTGTCCTCTACCAGCGCTAAATTTTGCTGGTGTACCTGCGCCCGTAAAAGGGCACTTACTTAATTCTGCTGATTTAAATGTTTTACTTTTATGAAATTCCGCACTCATTATTATTTATCTCCTTTAATATTATAATTATTCTAATTTCTTGTTTATAATTATTCTAAAGAAGATTGTCAATAAGTCAGAATATTTATGATGTAATTTTGAAAACCTAGTCTTCTAATTTAACTAAAACTTCAACTGATTTAATTTTTTTTCCAGGTATAGATTTTTGAATTTCTATTGGTCCTACATCCTCATTTTTAAGATCAATAAGCTTTTCTTCTTTAACATCGAAGAAGTGGTGATGATCTGTGACATTTGTATCAAAATAAGTTTGATTAGAATTAATAGGTATTTCTTTTAAATATCCTTTTTTATGAAATGCGTGAACTGTATTGTAAACAGTTGCTAAAGAAACTTTCTCTCCAGTTTTATCTTTTATCAAATTGAATAAGTCGTTTATTGTGAAATGGAAAGTTTTATCTCTATTAAATAAAACCTCGCATATATTTATTCTTTGTTTAGTTGGTCTTAAGCTAGAGTTTCTTAGTTTTTCAATAAATTCTTGTTTACTAGTCATTAGCAATTTAAAACTATTCTAAACTATTTGTATATTATAATGTACCTAAATCAAGTAATAAGATTACAAAATTATGAAAAAAAGTTCCTTTAATTACAACGAACTAATTGATTGCGCTAATGGTAAGTTATTTGGTCCAGGTAATGCAAAATTACCTTCTCCACCAATGCTAATGTTTGATAGAATTACAGAAATAACTGAGAGTGAGGGTTTTTATAAAAAAGGATCCATGAAAGCCGAACTTGATATTAAGGATAATTTGTGGTTCTTTGATTGTCATTTTAGAGAAGATCCAGTTATGCCAGGTTGTCTTGGTTTAGATGCGATGTGGCAGCTGGTTGGCTTTTTTCTTGGTTGGCTTGGAAAACCAGGAAGAGGTAGAGCATTGGGTGTAAGCACTGTAAAATTTACTGGTGAAGTTCTAAAAAATGTCAAAATGGCAACATACGAAATAGATATGAAAAGAATTCTTGTTAAAGGAGAAACAACTGTGGGACTTGCAAATGGAATATTGCTCGCTGATGGAAAAAAGATTTATAGTGCAGAAAATCTTAAGGTAGGATTATTTAAATAATGAAAAGAGTAGTTGTAACAGGACTTGGTGTAGTTTCATGTTTGGGAAATAACCAAGATGAAGTTTATCAATCTTTAGTTAATACAAAATCAGGAATAACATTTTCTGAGGAATACAAAGAGCATAATTTAAAAAGCCATGTTCATGGTAAACCAAATATCAAATTGGAAGATTATATAGATAGAAAAGTTATTAGGTTTATGGGCGCTGGATCAGCATATAATTATGTTGCAATGAGTGAAGCAGTTAAAGACTCTGGATTAGAAGAAAATGAGGTTAGTAATATTTCAACAGGTATGGTCATGGGATCTGGAGGACCATCAATTGAAAATGTGATTTTAGCATCAGATAAAACTAGAGAAAAAAATCCAAAAAAAATGGGTCCATTTATAGTTCCAAGAACTATGGCAAGTACTGCTTCTGCCACTCTAGCAGTTCCATTTAAAATCAAAGGCACTAATTACACAATAAGCTCTGCATGCGCAACGAGTGGTCATTGTATTGGTAACGCCATGGAACTTATTCAATTAGGAAAACAAAATATTATTTTTGCAGGTGGCAGTGATGAGGTTCACTTTGCGATGACTGCAATGTTTGATGCAATGACTGCACTATCCTCGAAATATAACGATACCCCAGAAAAAGCCTCAAGACCGTATGATAAAACAAGAGATGGTTTTGTGATTGCTGGTGGAGGTGGAGTTCTTGTTTTAGAAGAATACGAACATGCTAAAGCAAGAGGTGCTAAAATATACGCAGAATTAACTGGATATGGAGCAACCTCAGATGGCTATGATATGGTTGCACCATCTGGTGAGGGAGCGGTGAGATGTATGAAAATGGCTCTAGCAACCTCAAAAAATAAAATTGACTATATTAATACTCACGGGACATCAACACCTGTGGGAGATATTACAGAATTAAAAGCAGTTGGTGAGGCTTTTCCAGAATATAAACCTAAGATAAGTTCAACAAAATCTTTGTCGGGCCATTCATTAGGCGCAACTTCAGTTCACGAAGCAATTTATAGTTTGATAATGATGAAAAACAATTTTATTTCAGCATCAGCAAATATTTCAGAAATGGATGATGAAGCTAAGAACTATCCAATTGTTACACAAGTTGAAAAAGACGTAAATCTAAATGCAATTATGTCTAACAGCTTTGGTTTTGGTGGAACTAATGCAACATTAGTTTTTGAGAAAGTTTAAATCTATGAGTTTAATGAAGGGAAAAAAAGGTCTTATCATGGGCGTTGCTAATGAGAGGTCAATTGCATGGGGTATATCACAAAAACTAGCAGAAGCTGGAGCAGAATTAGCTTTTACATATTTGGGTGATGCTTTAAAAAAAAGAGTTGTCCCACTTGCGGAAAAACTAAATTCAAACGTAACTTTTAGCTGTGATGTAGAAAAAAAAGAAGAAGTTGTAAAACTTTTTGAAGACGTAAAAAGTCAATGGGGAGAAATTGATTTTATTGTGCATGCAATTGCATTTTCAGATAAGTCAGAGTTATCAGGAGAATATTTAAATACAACTAGAGAAAACTTTTTAAGAAGTATGTTAATATCTTGTTTTTCATTTACTGAAGTTGCTAGAGAGGCGTCTAAAATAATGAAGCAAGGTGGCAGTATGATTACTTTGAGTTATGAAGCAAATAAAGCCATACCTAATTATAATGTAATGGGAGTATGTAAAGCTGCGCTAGAGTCTAGTGTTAAATATCTTGCAAGGGATCTGGGAGCAAAGAATATTAGAGTTAATGCAATAAGTGCGGGTCCAATCAAAACACTAGCTGCATCTGCCATTGGCGATGCTAAATTCCTTTACAAGTGGAATGCTGATCATTCGTTCTTAAAAAGAAATGTTGATAATCTTGATGTTGGAAATTCGGCATTATATCTTTTAAGCGATATGGCAGGTGGTGTTACTGGAGAAATTCATTATGTGGATGCTGGTTACAATAAAGTTGGAATGCCAGATCCTAAGAACATTACCTGAAAATTAATTAAATTTATTTAAATTATGATGCAACAAATTAGTATTTATCTAACAAGCATTATATTGGGAATTATGCTCTTCTTTTCTTTTGTTGTAGCGCCTGTAACTTTCACTGCATTAGATGAGGAAAATGCTAGAAAATTTATAAGAAAAATATTTCCTTATTACTACAATGTTAATTTAGCTATTAGTATTTTAGTTTTAATTTGCTTTATAATTCTAAAAATTTTTTCCTTAGATTTTTATTTAATATTAAGTGTTGCGGTATTATTTGCTGTATCAAATTTTATAATAATGCCACTGATAAATAAGTTCAGAGATGAAAAGCAGGATAAAAAATTTAAACGATCACACTTTATTTCTGTTGTAATAAATTTTGTACAAATGATTTTGTTAGTAATTGTCTTAATTTAAAAAGAATTAGTAATACCTAGGCCAACAGCAATAAAAATGCCTAACCAAATTAAACCTTTAATAAAAAAAAATGCAAAACTACCAAGTAGTAAATATCTTCCATATTTATTTTTGAGTTGTTCAAATTTGAGTTTTTTTGGAATTTTCATTTTATTAAAACTTAAAATAATTATTTCCTACTAGATTTTTTCCCACTCTTTCATTCCACCAGTAATATTTTTGACATTTTTAACCCCCATGTCCTTCATAGTTTTGGTTGCTAATGTTCCTTGTCCTCCAACACCACAAAAGACTACATATTCTTTATCTGGATTATTTTTAAACATATCATTTTCTAGAGGACTGCCTTCTGCTAGATAAAATTCTAGTAAACCTCTATCTAAGTGAATTGCATTACCGATTGTTCCTTTTGAAAAGCTTTCTTTATCTCTAACATCGATAAATTGAACATTTGGGTCATTTAGTTTTTCTTTTGCATCATTAGCACTTATATTTTCTATCTCATTACTCACACTCATCAAATCATCAAATTTCTTCATATTTCTCCTATAAAGTTATATTGCAGCTTGTTTAATTGATAATTTAACTTTTCCTCTATCAAAGCCGATTACTTTAACTTTAACTTCATCACCTTCTTTTACAACATCAGTTACTTTTCCAACTCTCTTATCAGCAAGCTCTGATATGTGAACAAGGCCATCTTGTTTTCCTAGGAAGTTAACAAATGCACCAAACTCCATAATTTTCATTACTTTACCATTGTAAATTTTATTGAGTTCAGCCTTAGCCGTTAGATCTTTTATCATCTGCATAGCTTTATTCCTTGATTCTTCATCTGGAGCGGCTACTGTTACTTCACCTTCGTCATTGATGTCAACTTTGGCACCAGATACCTCAACTATTTCTCTTATAGTTGCTCCGCCTTTTCCAATGACTGTAGCAATATCCTTCTTATCTACAGTTATTTTTTCCATTTTAGGTGTGTGTTTTCCGACATCTTCTCTCGATTTGGACAAAGCTTTGTTCATTTCACCTAATATGTGAATTCTTCCGTCTTTTGCCTGTTTTAAAGCTTGCTCCATAATTTCAAATGTTATTCCTGTGATTTTAATATCCATTTGGAGAGATGTTATTCCATCTTTAGTTCCAGCAACTTTAAAATCCATATCTCCTAAATGGTCTTCATCTCCAAGAATGTCTGAAAGAACGCTAAAGTCATCTCCTTCTTTAATTAATCCCATTGCAATACCAGCAACTGGTTCTTTAATTGGTACGCCTGCATCCATCAAAGCTAAAGATGAACCACAAACAGTTGCCATAGATGAAGAACCATTTGACTCGGTTATCTCTGATACAATTCTAAATGTATAAGGAAAACTCTCCTTTGAAGGCAAAGAAGAATTTATTGCTCTCCAAGCTAATTTTCCATGACCTATTTCTCTTCTACCTGTACCTATTCTACCAGTTTCTCCAACAGAGAAAGGCGGAAAATTATAATGAAGCATAAATCTTTCTTTTTGTAATCCTTCAAGACTTTCTATTTTTTGTTCATCGTCTGATGTTCCAAGTGTAGTTGTAACTATCGCTTGTGTTTCTCCCCTTGTGAATAAGGCTGATCCGTGTACTCTAGGGAGTATACCAACTTCGCACATTATTGGCCTAACATCTCCAAGACCTCTACCATCAATTCTATTTTTATTTTTTAGAATATCTGTTCTTACAATTCTTTTTTCTAAATTTTTAAGTTCGGAATTGACATCTAAATCTGTATAATTTTCATCTTCTTCATATAACTTCTTTGCTTTATCAGTTATTTCAGATATTAAATTTGATCTTTCTTGTTTATCTTTTATTGAAAATGCTTTTTTTAGTTCTTCAGTAAATTCGCTTTCTAATTTATTTTTTACTTCCGAAAGATCTTTTTTCTCAATTACCCAGTCAGGTTTTTTGCATTCTTTAGCTAGTTCCTCTATCATTTCGATTACAGGAACAAATCCTTCATGACCGAACTTAACAGCATTTAACATTTCTTCCTCTGTTAAGCCATTTGCCTCCGACTCAACCATTAAAACTGCATCTTTTGTTCCTGCTACTACAAGATCAAGTTTTGAGTCTTTAAGTTCTGCTTTAGAAGGATTAAGAATGTATTCTCCTTTAATAAAGCCAACTCTAGAGGCACCAACAGGTCCCAAAAACGGCATTCCTGAAATTGCTAAGGCTGCTGATGAAGCAATTATTGATAAAATATCTGATTCATTTTCTTTGTCATAAGATATCACTGTTGGTAGTACTTGAACTTCGTTTTTAAATTCATCTGGGAAAAGTGGTCTAATGGGTCTATCAATTAATCTTGAAATTAATGTTTCACTATCTGTTGGTCTTGCTTCTCTTTTAAAATATCCACCTGGAATTTTACCTGCTGCATAATACTTTTCTTGATAATTTACCGATAAAGGAAAGTAATCTATATCTGGATTAACTTTTTTAGCTCCAACCGCTGTTGCTAAAACTACTGTTTCTCCACATTGAGCTACAATTGCACCATCTGCTTGTCTTGCTATTTTACCTGTTTCTAAACTAATCTTTTTCCCTGCGACTTCTAATTCTTTCTTTACAACTTTAAACATTTATTTCCTTAAATTTAATTTTGATATTACTTCTTTATAAGACTCCATTTTATTTCTCTTTAAATAGTCTAATAATTTTTTTCTTCTATTTACTGCTCTTAAAAGTCCAACAGATGAGTGTTTATCTTTTTTGAACTGTTTAATGTGTTTAGACAAGTTCTCAATTTTATTTGTTAATTGAGCAACTTGAACTTCTGAAGAACCTGTATCTTTATCATGAATTGCGAGTTCTTTTGCTTTATTTACCATTTTCTATTCCTTATTTATTTGTTTGTTTTATTAAATTTTCAATTTTTTCTGCATAATCAAAAGAATCATCTTTTACAAAAAATAGTTTTGGTAAAAATTTCATTACTATCTTTTTTGATAATACTTTTCTTATTACAAATGAAAATTCTTTAAGTTTAGCAACAACCTCTTCAGCATCTTTTCCACCTAAAGGCATTACAAAAATTTTTGCTGTTTTTAAATCTGGGGACATTCGAACTTCAGTTACAGTTATTTCTTTAGTAGATAGTTTTGGCAATTTTGCTTCATCTCTTATAAATAACATACCCAAAGCTTGTTTTATCATTTCACCAACTCTTAACTGTCTTTGAGTAACTGGTTTTCCTAAGTAAGTCATTATATTGTTCTCTCTGTGATTGTTGAATTATATACTTCAATTACGTCATTTTTCTGGAAATCGAAAAAATCCTTAAGAGTTATTCCGCACTCTAGACCAGCAGATACCTGTTTAGTTTGATTTTTTTCCCTGAATATTGAGCCAATTTTTCCACTGAAAATTATAGCTCCATCTCTAATAACTCTTGCATTAGAGTCTTGAGTAATTTCTCCATCTGTTACTTTTGAACCTGCGACCTTTCCAACTTTTGAAACTTTAAATATTTCCAATATCTCCGCTGTCCCAATAATTTTTTCGTCTACTTCTGGGGTCAATAGACCAGACATTTTATTTTTTATGAAATCTAAAGCCTCATAAATAATATTAAAATTGGATATCGAAATTTTTTCATGTTCAGCCCTTTTTTTTGCTTCTTTGCTAGGTTTAACATTAAAGGCAATAATTACTGCATCTGATGCTTTAGCTAAAGTAACATCAGTCTCAGTGACCATTCCAATATCTGATAGAAGTATTTTTGGTTTTACTTCATCGTGTTTAATCTGATTTATTGCATTTTTAATAGCTTCAGATGAACCATGTACGTCCGATTTAATAATGATATTTAGCTCTTCTGATGATGTATCTTTAAATGCAGAATCTTGTGTTACAAAAGATAATGCATTTTTGCTATCCTTTGTTTCCTGTATTCTTCCATCACAAAGTGATTTTGCCTCTTTTTCAGTCTTTAGAACTATGAAATCATCACCTGACTTTGCGGCCCCATTAATACCCAATATTTCAATTGGTGTTGCTGGTTCAGCTTTTTCAATTTGTTTTCCTTGATCATTAATAATAGCTCTGACCTTTCCCCATTTTAAACCACTTACAAAATAATCACCCTTATTGAGTGTTCCAGCTGTAATTATCACGTTTGCGATTGGCCCTCTTCCAATATCAATTTTAGATTCTAAAACAACTCCTTTTGCATCAGTGTCGAAATCAGTTTTTAAATCTAATATTTCAGCTTGTAAAATAACGCTCTCAACTAATTTATCTAAGTTTTGTTTTGTTTTGGTAGAAATTTCTACCATTAAAGTGTCTCCTGATAAATCTTCAGCAATAAGTTCATATTCTAAAAGTTGATTTTTTATTTTTTGTGGGTCAGCTTCAGGAAGATCACATTTATTGATTGCTACAACAATTGGCACTTTAGCAGCTTTTGCGTGTTTTATTGACTCTATTGTTTGAGGTTTTACTCCGTCATCAGCTGCAACCACAAGAATAACTATATCTGTTAATTTTGAACCTCTCGCTCGCATTTCAGTGAAGGCAGCATGACCCGGTGTATCAATAAAGGTTATTTTATTTTTTGCATGAATGATCTGATATGCACCAATGTGTTGGGTGATACCTCCAAATTCACCAGAAACAACATTTGCTTTTCTTAACACATCCAAAACAGATGTCTTCCCATGGTCAACATGACCCATAACTGTAACTATTGGGGCTCTACTCTTTAAGTTTTGAGTTTTAATTTCTTTAATTTTTTCTAAAATTTCCTCAGTTTTTTTCTCTTTAACGGGATTATGTCCGAATTCCTTAACCAAATATTCTGCTGTATCTGCATCAATTGTATGATTAATTGTAACCGTGACTCCCATGCCCATTAAATGCTTGATTATACTGCCTGATTGCTGAGCCATTCTATTCGCCAATTCTCTTATTGTAATTACTTCAGGTATGTTAATATCCCTTTTAACTGGTTTAAAAGTTTCTTTTGGCTCATCTTTGTTAAGTAATCTATTTTCTTTTTGCTTAGCTCTTTTTAAAGAGGCAAGACTTCTTGATCTTGTACCAATATCATCACCACTTAAGGCTCTAGATACTGTGAGCTTTAATTCTCTTCTTTTTCCTACCGATTTAGTGGACTTATTTTCTTTTTGAGAATTTTCACCTTTTAATCTTCTTGTCGCTCTTTGTTCCGCTAATTTCCTTTTTTCAAAATCGGATGTAATGGGAGATGGAGGTTTTGAAAAAGTTGTTTTTTTTGGGGAATATGTATTTTGTAATTTACTTTCTGATGACTTGGTAAATCTAGAGAAATTTGGCTTACTTCCAAACCTTGGAGATCTTTTTTCAATCACAACTGTATTCTTAGATTGAGTTTTTGCTTGTTCAATACTATTTATTGTTTTTTTGGATGCTCCAGAAATTGATAACTTTAATTTTTTCTTTTCCATTTTTCATCTCTCAATCTTGATATGCAATGTCTCTTGCAGACATAATCAAATCGTCAGCTTCTTTTTTTGAAAGAGCAAAATCTTCCAAATAACCTTTAATTCTTACTCTTTCTCCTTTGACAACATCATATCCACCTGTCAATTCATCAGATGCTAAATCTGCAAAATCATTTAGTGTTAATATTTTTTGTTCACCAAGTGTTAGGAGCATCCCTGGTGTTAAACCTTTGTGATTAATTAAGTCATTCTCTAATCCTAAATCTTTTATTCTTTTAGCGATTTCCTCTTGGTCTTTTTGATAAAATTCTTTAGCTCTTTCAATTAATTCTTTTGCAGTCTCTTCTTCTATACCCTCTATTTTCATTAGAGCCTCAGGATCACTATCTTTAATATCATCTATTGATGAAAATCCCTCTGCTACTAGTAACTGACCTAATGTTTCATCTAACTCTAAATTTTTTACAAAATTATCCGTTTTCTCTTTGAATTCAATTTGTCTTCTCTCAGAATCTTCTTGGTCAGTCATGATATTTATTTCATAGTTCATTAATTTAGTTGCCAATCTGACATTTTGGCCTCTTCTACCAATTGCTTTACTTAAATTTTCTTCAGTTAAAATAACATCAAGTTTTCTTTCCTGTTCATCAACATTAACTCTTTGCACCTCCGCTGGTGAAAGCGCATTTGCAACTACAACTGCCGGATCCTCTGACCAATTAACTATATCAATTTTTTCACCTTGAAGTTCATTTACAACTGCCTGTACTCTACTTCCCCTCATACCTACACAGGCTCCAACTGGATCTAAGGACGTATCAATTGCTTTAACACATATTTTAGCTCTACTACCTGGATCTCTTGATGATGATTTAATCTCAATAAGTCCATCATATATCTCTGGAACTTCCTGAATGAAAAGTTTTTCCATGAATTTAGAATGTGCTCGTGAAAGAAATATTTGTTGTCCTCTTGGTTCCCTTCTTACATCTAAACAATATGCTTTTACTCTGTCTCCTGCTTTTATATTTTCCCTTGGTATCATCTCATTTTTTTGAATAATTGCTTCGGTTCTTCCTAGATCGACAATCACATTTCCAAATTCAAGTCTCTTAACTATGCCACTCAAGATAGTATCAATTTTATCTTTAAAGTCGTTATATTGCCTTTCTCTTTCTGCTTCCCTAACATTGAAACTAATTACTTGTTTCGCAGTTTGTGCAGCTATTCTGCCAAAATCAAAAGATGGTAAAGGTTGGAGTACCTCGTCCCCAATTTGTTTTCCTTGATTACTTTCGTTAAGTTTTATTGCATCATTGAGACTTATTTCTAAATTTGAATTTTCAGGTTTTTCAACAATTATTAATTTTCTAAATATCCCAATTTCACCGTTTTCCCTATCTATTTCAACTTTGATTTCATTTTCAGATCCAAACTTGGATTTAGCAGCTTTCGCAATTCCATTTTCCATTGATCCAATTATTAACTCTTTATCAATGGATTTTTCTAATGCTACAGCCTCTGCTATTCTAATCAATTCTAATTTATCTGCTCTTCTATTTAACATATAAAAATCCTAAAAAAAAATGGGCCGAGGCCCATTTTGAAATTTCAATAATATTTTTTGAAATATATTTATTTTTTTTTAATATTCAACTTATTTACTTGCTAAATATATCTGATTTATCAGTCTTTTCCCACGAAAATGAGCCGTTATTATCTGGAATTCTTCCAAAGTGTCCATAAGCAGCTGTTTTTTCATAGATAGGTTTGTTGAGGCTAAGCATTTCTCTTATGCCTCTAGGGCTTAAATCAAAATTTTCATGTATAAGCTTTTCAACATGTTTATTTTTTTCATCATCGTTAGCAAATAAATCGACATATATAGATAAAGGTTTCGATACTCCTATTGCATATGCTAGTTGAATTAAGCATTTGTCAGCAATTTTAGATGCAACAATATTTTTTGCTAAATATCTAGATGCATAGGCAGCCGATCTATCAACTTTAGTTGGGTCTTTTCCTGAAAATGCTCCTCCTCCATGTGGTGCAGCTCCACCATAAGTATCAACAATAATTTTTCTACCAGTGAGACCACTATCTCCATCAGGACCACCAATGACAAAATTTCCGGTGGGGTTAACATAAATTTCTTTTTCATCTAATGAGTTTAACAATTCCCTTGGTATTGATCTCTCAATATAAGGTTTAACTAGCTCTCTAACTTGTTTTTGATTTACATCAGGTGAATGTTGAGTTGATATTACCACTGATTTTACTGATGATGGTTTTCCATCTTTATATTCAATTGTAATTTGGCTTTTTGAGTCTGGCTCAATATTTTTTAATTTTCCAGATTTTCTATCTTCCGCCATTAGTCTTAATATTTTATGGGAATAATGTATCGGCGCTGGCATCAAAACATCAGTTTCATTACATGCGTAACCAAACATAATACCTTGGTCACCTGCACCTTCATCTTTATTTCCAGAGGAGTCTACTCCCATAGCTATATCAGCAGATTGAGCATGTAAATGACTTTCGATTGAGGTTGCTTCTTTCCAAGTAAATCCCTCTTGATCATAACCTATATCTTTGATGCAATGTCTTACTTTTTCTATTAAATCCTCTTTTTTAATTTCAGGACCCCTTACTTCACCAGCTAATACAACTTTGTTAGTTGTTGTTAAAGTTTCACAAGCTACTCTCGATTGGGGTTCGGCTGCTAAGTAAGTATCTACAACCATATCTGAAATTCTATCGCAGACTTTATCTGGATGACCTTCAGATACCGACTCGCTAGTAAATAAGTAATCTTTTTTCATTTATTCTCCCTAATTATTAAAATCATAGTTAAAGTAATATAAATTAGAACAAAATAAAAGAAGATCTTATTGCCGTGTTTAGCAAAGTAAGTTTTATTAACACGTCTGATCTTATTTACATCAAAGTATCCTTTCTCACTAATTTTTTTAATAATTTGTCCTTTGGGATTAACAAAAGCAG
Source organism: uncultured Pelagibacteraceae bacterium (assembly GCA_902609705.1). Lineage (GTDB taxonomy): Bacteria > Pseudomonadota > Alphaproteobacteria > Pelagibacterales > Pelagibacteraceae > Pelagibacter. The sequence goes on along the minus strand of CACLSX010000010.1, from coordinate 22,113 downwards.
ATACTCCATTGTTTGTTGACCTAATAACATTTTTTCCTTCCTCAATTGATCTGAATATCGAATGAGATAAATGTTGGGCGGGTCCAATAGATTTGCCAAACCACCCATCCTCAGAAATATTTAATATAAAATCGTAATATTTTTTATTTGTATTAATTTTTCCTGAATAAATAATTTCATAACAAATAAGTGGGATAAATTTTAGTTTATCAATGTCGAAAATTTCCCTTTTGTTATCAGCTGAAAATGATTGATAACCTTGGGTTATTTTTTTTAAACCTACACTTTTGAAGAAATTTTCAAAAGGTAAAAATTCCCCAAATGGCACTAGTTTATTTTTGTTATATTTATACAGTAATTCAGACTCGTTATTTAATACTACTAAGGAATTATAAATTTTATTTTGTTTAATAGTATTAATACCCAATATAACTTTATGATTAATATTTAGTTTTTTTTTAAAGATATTTTTAAAAAATTTTAGATCTTTAAAATAAATACTAGTAATTATTCCTTCAGGAAAAATAAGTATTTTTTTTTCATCTTTATTTGGATCACTTAAAGTAATTAATTCATCAATATTTTTTTCTGTATCTTGATTTGTTAAAAATCTTTCAATTGGTATATTTGGAGAGACAACTCGAATAATAGAATTTAAGTAATTATATTCTTTTTTTTCAAAATTTTTAATATTCAAGTTTCCATATAAAAAATTGATTACTACTAAAATTAAACTAAGACTTAAAATTAAAAACTTAGTTAGGCTTTTATATTTATAAAAAAATATTACTGGTAATAGAAATATAGTTATTGATAATAAATTTAATGAATATGTGCCTATATAAGACAAAATTTGTAAAGAAGCTAAATTATTTGAAAGACTGAAAACTACTAAATTCCAAGGAAACCCACCAAAAATAAAACTTCTTAGAAACTCAATTCCACCAAAAATAATTGAAAATATTAAAATTGATGAAATTTTATTTTTTAAATTAAAAAAATTGCATACAAAAGTAACTACCCCATAAAATATTCCCAAAAATAGAGGAATTAATATTAATGCAAATGGAATAATAAATTTAAAATTTACATCAAATGTCAAAGAATTTGTAATCCAATAAAGGTTAGAAATAAAATAACCAAATCCAAAGACCCAGCCAACAAGAAATGAAATAGTCTTTTTATCTACATAATTAACTAATATATAAAGTAATACTGGAAGTGTTAAAAAATTAATAAATATTAAATTATAAGGTGGTAAACTAAATGAAGTTAGTATACCTAAAAGTAAGCATATTAAAAATAGGAACACTTTATTTTCTAGAATAGAATTCAATTTATTATATTCAATTTTTTAAATATTAAATTTTCTTTTTTCTTCATTAAATAATAATCTTTATTTTTTTTGTGATCATATCCTAGTAGATGTAAATAACCGTGTATCCACATTTTATCTAATTCATGATCAAAGCTAGATGATTTTGCTCTTCTATTAATCATTTCAAAAGAAATTGCTATATCTCCTAAATATAATTTATTTTTTAATTTTATCTTTAAAGGAAAAGAAAGCACATCTGTTGAAACATTTTTATTTCTAAATTTTGAATTTAAATCTTTCATTTTTTTATTGTTAGTAAGCATTACAGTAAATTCTTGGTTTTTATTTTTAAAGGTACTAAATTTAGATAATTTATTTAATTTCTTTTTGAAGTAAAATTCTGGTTTTTTTAATTTTTTTTCCCAAATTTTTTTGTCTAGAACTATGTTGGCTTTAATCATTAATCTGAATTTTTTTCAGAATAAGCCTTAACTATCTTAGAAACTAGCGGGTGTCTTACTACATCAATATGGTCAAAATCTACTACAGATATCTCCTTTAAATGCCCAAGCAATTTTTTTGATCTATTTAAACCTGACATTTTTTTATTAGGTAAGTCTATTTGGGATGGATCACCGTTAATAACTATTTTGGAATTTTCACCAATTCTTGTTAAGAACATTTTTATTTGAGTATCAGTAGCATTTTGTGCTTCATCAAGTATTGCAAAAGAATTTTTTAGAGTTCTCCCTCTCATAAAAGCTAGAGGTGCAATTTCAATGTCACCAACTTCTATTTTTTTTTGAATTTTTTCAAAATCTAATAGGTCATATAATGAATCGTAAAGAGGTCTTAAATAAGGATCAACTTTTTCTCTCATATCACCTGGTAAAAAACCTAGTCTTTCTCCAGCTTCTACTGCTGGTCTAGATAAAATTATTCGCTCTATTCTTTTATCCAGTAACATTGTTAAAGCAACAGCGACAGCTAAAAAAGTTTTTCCAGTTCCTGCTGGTCCTGCAGATATAACAATATCTGACTCTTTTAATGCACTTATATAATTTTTTTGTTTCTCTGATCTCGGTATTACAGACTTTTTTGGAGTTTTTATTATGTATTCAACATTTCTACTTTTATTTGTAACTTTTTGATCAATCATAAATTTGTTTACCGATGACTCTATATCCTTTTTTTCTAATGTTCCATTATTTAAAAATTGATCTACAAGAAATTTAATTGCATTCTTTATTATTTCATTTTTTTCAGGAGTATTTTTTAACAAAATTGAGTTTCCTCTAGAGTAAATGCTAGAGTTTGTAATTTTTTCTAATTCTTTTAAGTTATTATTAAATTCTCCTAAAACACCTAAAAGTAATTCATTGCTTTGAAATACAATACTTAAGGCATTGTTTTCAGAATATACGTATTTTAAATCAGGATTAATTTTAGATTTTGCAAAATTTTTCAAATTATGCTGCTTTCATTTCATCTGTTACTTTACCAAATAAAGAATTTTGATTACTTTTTTCGATATTAACTTTAATTACTTTGCCAATATGACTTTCATTACCATCAAAAATTACTGAATTTAAAAATTTATTTCTTCCAAAAAATTTATTTTGGTTTTTAAGTTTATTTTCTACAAGTACCTCTAAGGTTTTGCCTTCCAAAGATTTATTTAATTCTATTTGATTACTAAATAATTTTTCTTGAATAGTTATAAGCCTATTTTTAATTTTATCTTTATCAGTAATTTCTAATTCTGCAGCCTTAGTTCCTGGTCTTGGACTAAAAATAAAAGAGAATGAATTTATAAATTTAATTTTATTTACTAAATTTATGGTTTCTTTAAAATCATTATCTGTTTCTCCTGGGTATCCAATAATAAAGTCACTAGAAAATTTTATATCCGGATTAATTTTGATTAATTTTTCATAAATATTTAAATAATAATTTACAGTATGCTTTCTGTTCATCATTTTTAATATTCTGTCAGAACCACTTTGAATTGGTAAATGAACAAAAGGCATTAATTTTTTTGAATTTTTGTAACATTCAATAAGATCATCTGTCATATCTCTTGGATGAGATGTGGTATATCTAATTCTACTTATTTCGCTATATTTACTGAGTGTATTAATAAGATCTGACAGTCGGTACTCTCTCGATCCATCTATATAAGAATATGCATTTACATTTTGACCAAGAAAAGTTATTTCTCTAGATCCGTTCTTTATCAAACTCTCAGCTTCATCAATAATACTTTTGAATGGTCTAGAATATTCTGGCCCTCTAGTATAAGGAACAACACAAAAGTGGCAGAACTTATCACAACCTTCTTGAATTGTTAAAAAAGATGATACATTTGTATTATTATTTTTAATATTATCGAAGTACCTAAACTTTGAAACTGAGTCAAATTCAGTTTCTTCAACTTTATATTTTTTTTCAAAGTTTTTTAAAAGATTATTTATTTTTTGATAAGATTGAGGACCTATAACTAAATCTATATATTTTTCTCTATTAAGCATCTCAGTATTTTCAGCTTGTGCAACGCATCCCGCAACAACCATGATTGGTTTTTTTTTATCTTTATATAATTTTTTAATTCTTCCAATTTCATGATAAACTTTATCCTTGGCCTTGTCTCGAATATGACAAGTATTTAAAATATAACAGTCAGCATCATCTTGATTTTCTGTTTTATTATATCCTATTGCTTTAACAGCATCGTATATCCTATTAGAGTCATATTCATTCATTTGACAACCAAATGTCTTTATAAAAACCTTTTTATGCATGAATTATTTTTTTTTGATTCCGTACAATTCTAATTTATGATCAACAAGCTTATAGCCGTATTTGTCAGCAATTTTTTTTTGTAACTCTTCAATCTCTTCGTCGACAAATTCTATAATTTCCCCTGTTTTAATATCTATTAAATGATTGTGATCATCATTTAATTCATATCTAGCCTTACCAGACTTAAAATCGTGTTTTGTTAAGATACCTGCTTCTTCAAAAAGTTTAACTGTTCTATATACTGTAGCAATACTAATTTTAGAATCTATTTGAGAAACTCTATTATATAACTCATCAACGTCAGGATGATCAGATTCTCCATATGTTTTTTTTGACTCGGAGATAACTCTTGCGATTATCCTTCTTTGGTCGGTAAGCTTAACTCCGTTTTTTTGGCATTTTTCTTCAATAGTTTCTAACATATTATATTTTAACTCGAGTAAAGGGGTTTAATCAATTTAATATTTGTAAAATTTTTCTTATCAATTTTTACTAATTGATTTAAGCTTTTATCAGTCAAATGTTCACTCAAAAATCCATATAAATCAATATTTTTTGCAAAAGCAATACCTTTAGCAATTGCTATTGAATTTCTAATACTTGAGATTTTGCCAGGACCTTGGTTGACAAATATTTCACTTATTTTATCTAAATTTGAATTATGTTCTTTAAGAAAATTTAAAATTAATGTCATTATTTTGTCAAAGTTTTCCCTACTGTTTATATGAGCGGTAGTATAAGATTCTATGTTGGTTATGAGAGAAAATAAAATTTTATCATCTGCAGCGTTAATAACTAAGGTATTCATTTTTTTTATTATTTTTTTAAACGTTAAAGCTGAAGTAGTAAATAAAAAATATTTCAAAGATGAAAAGGGTGTTTTGGCCGTTATGTATCATAGATTTGAAGAAAATAAGTATCCATCTACAAATATAAAATTAGATATATTTAAAAAACATATTAATTTAATAAGAAGTAGCAATCTTAATTTTTATAATCCTAATGAATTTTCAAAAAATTTTAAAGAAGTTAAGAAACAAAAAAAAATTTTGTTAACTATTGATGATGCATTTATGTCATTTTATAAAAATGCCTGGCCAATTTTAAAAGAAGAAAAAATTCCTTTTATTTTATTTGTCTCAACAGAAGCGGTTGGGAAAAAAGGATATATGAGTTGGAACCAAATAAAGGAAGTGGAAAAAGAGAAATTTGCTTACATTGGCAATCATTCTCATTCACACGATTATTTAACCAAATTTACTTTTCAAGAGTTTGTAGAAGATATTAAAAAATCAATTAAAATTTTTAATGATAAATTAGGCTATAATCCAAGTTTTTTTTCATATCCCTTTGGTGAGTACAATTTAGAGCAGAAAAATTATATTTCAAAAAATTTTGAATTTGCATTTGGCCAACATTCAGGTGTTATTGATTTAAATAAAGATAGATATGAGCTGCCAAGATTCCCTATAAACGAGAAATATGGGGAAATAAAAAGATTTAAAGAGGTAATATCTTATTTGCCACTTCAGTATAGAATTATTAAACCGGAAAACAAGTTTATGAATGATGGAGAAAACCCACCTAAAATGACGATAGAATTTTTTAAAGATCAAAAAAATTTAGAAAATATTAATTGTTTTTCAAATGAAGGTTCAAAATGGAGAAAAACAAAAATTGTCTTAGTTGACAATATACTAAATGTTAATTTTGCAGAAAAATTTATTGAAAGAAGAGGTAGAATTAATTGTTCTTTGAAAGATGAAAGCGGGTGGAGATTTTCAGGTTTCCAATTTGTTCAGAATTAAATTAATTTTTTAGTCTTATTACTTGTAGGCATTACATTTACATCATCAAAATCTGTAAGAGAATTTTGCTTTATAATTTGTTTTAACACATTAATGTATTGTTGCCCTGTCTCCGCGTATTTATCTAAATAATTTACCAGCTTTAAACTGTCTAATTTTTCATCATTGTCTCTTTGAATTGCCCTTTCCTTTCTAAATTCTATATAGCTGCTATGAGTATTTAAATTTCGCTGATATGCTCTTACTGATGCTTTAAGAACTGCAAACTTTGCAACTTTGTGTTTTGCATCTTTATCTACGCCTGCTGGTCTAATTCCTTCACCATTCCAAGTCCATTGTCCAAATAATGCATTACCCTCTTGTGCAAATCTAGATGTCCCCCATCCAGTTTCTTTAGCAGCTTGAGCAAGTGCTAAAGAGACAGGTATTTCATCCATTCTAACTTTAAGAGAATAAAAATCTCCATCTTTCAAACCATATTGTTTAAATTTTTCTTTTAACCAAGTCTTTTCTTTTTTCGTGTTGATATTCTTAGCCAATATTCTAAATAATTTTTTTCTATCAAGTCGAATTTTAGCGTTCTCTTCTACAATTAGTGGTAAAACTATTTGAATAAATAGTCTCTTTCTCTTTTTTGAACTCTCAATACTTTTAATCTCTTTTGGAAGATGATCAATTTTATTACCTATATTTACCAACTTAGTCTTTCTAACTCTTTCAAGATTATAATTTGTATCTTTAAATAATTGCTCAATAGTTCTTGCATCAAATCTTATTGAGTTCTGTCCCTCATCATCTGTACTGAAAAAATCAATATCAGCAAATATATTTTTTAAACTCAGATTTTTTGTTTTAGTTTCTATCTGCCCATCAAGAATTTTTTTTCTTTTTTCTAACTCTTGGTCGAAGTTTACTCCTGCATTTGAAAGAATAGATTTATTAAAAATTAAATTTTTATCTAAAAAAATTTTTATAGTTGGTAAAGTAAAAAATGAAAAGATTACTAGGAGACTTATTGCAGAGAATCTTAATATATTATTTTTCTTTTTAATCTGCTTAATATTTTTATTTTTTGTACGTCTAACCATTAATTTCAATATAATAATTATTAATTAATTATACAGCTAAAACTTCTTTAACTTCAGGAATGTAATGACAAAGCAAGTTTTCCACACCCTTTTTTAAAGTAAGAGTTGAAGACGGACATCCTGAGCAGCTACCTTTTAATAGAACTTTAACTTTTCCATCCTTGAATTCTTGGAATTTTATATCTCCACCATCTCTTGCAACTGCAGGTCTGATTTTAGAATCTAAAATACTTATAATTTTTTTTTCAATTTCTGAATAATTTTTGTTTTGCTCTTCATTATTTATTTTATCGATAATGTATTTATTGCCATTTGCATAATGCTCATTGACATAAGATATAACAATATGCTGAATATCCTCCCATTTTTTATTCTCTTCTTTATTTATAGAAAAGAAATCTTCACCTAAAAATACTCCGGTTACTCCATTTATCTGTAATAAGTTCTTTATTAATAAATTATTTGTATCATCTTGATTTAAAACTTCTAAAGGACCATTATTAGATACCTTTCTGCCTGGTAGAAACTTTAACGAATTTGGGTTTGGTGTATTTTCAGTTTGTATAAACATATGTTTTATATAATGTTTATTTCAAAATAATAAATGATTAAAAACCAACTATTTCTTTTATCTTTTTAACTTTTTTAGATGAAATTTGCTGTGCTTTTGTGGCACCATCCTCTAAAATTTGATCTATATAATTTTTATCTGACAACAATTTTTGTATTTCTTTTGATATAGGTGACAGTTTCGTCACAATTATATCAGATAGTTTATTTTTTAGATCAGAAAAATTTTTTCCCTCAAATTCGTTTAATGTATCAGTAATATTTTGATTACTTAAGCTAGAATAAATACCCATCAAATTTTCTGCTTCAGGCCTGTCGTTAAGTCCTTCTTCATTTCCAGGCAAAGTATCATTATCTGTTTTTGCTTTTTTTATTTTATTAATAATTTGATCCGCGGTATCTGTTAAATTGATCCTACTTCCTTCAGCAATATCTGACTTACTCATTTTTTTTGTGCCATCTTTCAAACTCATTATTCTTGAAAAATTTTTTTGTATGAGGGGCTCAGGAGTCCTTAGGAAATCTGGACATTTGTATTCATTGTTAAATTTTTGAGCTATATCTCTACATAGTTCTAGATGCTGTTTTTGATCATCTCCAACTGGTACATGAGTAGCGTCATATAAAAGAATATCAGAGGCCATTAGAATTGGATAAATATACAAACCAACACTAGCTTTTTCCTTATCTTTTCCAGCTTTCTCTTTGAATTGTGTCATTCTATTTAACCAACCCATTCTAGCAATACATCCTAAAATCCAAGAACCCTCGGAATGTGCGGGAACTAAAGATTGATTGAATATTATGCTATTTTTTGGATCAATGCCGCTTGCAATAAACGCTGCTGCTGTCTCTCTAATATTATTTTTTAACTCCGTTGGATCTTGCATTACTGTAATCGCATGAAGATCAACAACACAAAAAATGCAATTGTTATCTTTATTATTTTGTAAATCTACAAAATTCTTTATTGCACCTATATAATTACCAAGATGTAAATTTCCCGTTGGTTGAACTCCTGAAAAAATTTTTTTGGACATAATTTAATAGTTTAATTTAATATCAGATATTTTAAAGGCCTTAATGAGTATTGAAATTAACAAATAAAAAGCAAAAGTTAAAATAACTAATAATATAACTGCTAAAAATTTATAAGTATTTGTAAATATGAAATAATTACCAAAATAATTTATTGATATTTTAAATAATCCCAAACAAACTAAATTTACAATAAATATTTTAAATAGCTGTATAAAAAACGAGTCGTTGAAATTAAAGTAATTTTTTTTTAGGACAAATACCATAAGTAAGAATCCATTCAACCAAGATGAAATACTTGTTGCTATAGGAATTATAATAAACCCTATTTTGCTGAATAAAGATACACTAATAACAATATTTAATATTACAGAAATCAATGAAAAGTAAAAAGGTGTTTTAGTATCATTTCTTGCAAATATAAAACTTGAAAATATTTTTATCATCGAGAATGCAGGTAGACCTAATGCAAAATAAAATAATGCATGGGCTGAATTTTTAACACTTTCTTCGTTAAAAGATCCATATCCAAAAAGTGCAGAAACAATTTCTTCAGAAGCAAAGATTAATGCAAGTGTGGCAGGAAGACTTAAAAATAAACTCAACTCCAGAGACTTATTTTGTAAAATTTCTAATTTTATTTTATTTTTACTCTTAACATACCTACTTAAGTTGGGTAGTATAATTATACCAATTACAATCCCTGCTATCGCTAAGTTTATCTGATAAATTCTATCTGCATAATACAAATATGAGACAGCACTTGCTTGGAAAGAAGCAATTATAGTCCCAATTAATATATTTATTTGGGTAACCCCAGATGAAAATATGCTTGGTAAAAGTTTACTAAAAAAAAATTTTATTTTTTTATCTATTTCAAAATTGAATTTAAAATTAGGATAAAAATATTTTCTAGTAAAAATAATTAAAAATATAAACTGTATAATTCCCGCAAAAGTTACAGCATAACTTAGATAGTAAACTAAATCTGTATCATTTTTTATAATAAGGAAACAAGTTATTAATATTACATTTAAAAAAAGAGGAGCAGCGGCAGCGGCTGCAAATTTGTTATGTGAATTTAAAATTGCTGAAAAAAAAGATGCTATACTTATAAAAAATAAAAATGGAAAAGTAATTCTGGTTAAATCAACAGCTAATTTGAACTTTTCATCTAAATCTGAGAAGCCTGGAGCGATCAATTTTATAAAGCTTGGCATAAAAATCTCGACTAGTATTGTTAGACTTAAAAGTGCTAAGACCAATAAATTTAATACTGAGTTTGCAAATTTCTGAGCTTTTTTTTTACTAGACAAAAGTTCTGATGTGTAAGATGGAACAAATGCTGCATTAAAGGTACCTTCTGCAAATAATCTTCTAAAGGTATTTGGTATTCTAAATGCTACGAAGAATGCATCAGCAATTGGTCCCGAACCAAGATAAATAGCTATAAAAAAGTCTCTAATGTATCCTAAAATTCTGCTTAGAATAACGAACAGACTAAATGTGCCTGTTGACTTAATTAAATTCATAAATCATATTAGTAGCTTAATCCTTTTGTATATCTAAAGAAAAAATGAAAAAAAACAAAATTGAGCATTATTCCGATAAAGAAGCTTTAGATTTTCATACTAATGACAAATCTGGCAAAATAGAGATCGTTTCATCTAAGCCTGTAACTACAAAAAGAGACTTAGCCCTAGCTTATTCTCCTGGTGTTGCAGCTCCTGTGAAAGCAATAGCAGACAATCCTGAGTTAGCATATGAATATACTACTAAAGGGAACCTGGTTGCAGTAATTAGCAATGGATCAGCAATATTAGGGCTAGGAAATTTGGGTGCGATAGCATCAAAACCGGTGATGGAAGGAAAAGCAGTTCTTTTTAAAAGATTTGCAGATATTGACTCGATAGATTTAGAAATAGACACAGAAGATACAAAAGAAATAATTAATTCAATAAAGCATATCGCAAAAAGTTTTGGTGGTATAAATCTTGAAGACATTGCAGCTCCAAACTGTTTTATAATCGAAGAAGAATTAAAAAAAATTCTAGATATTCCTGTATTTCATGATGATCAACATGGGACGGCAATTATAACAACAGCTGCTTTAATTAACGCTGTGGATATTGCCAAAAAGAATTTAAAAAAAATTAAAATAGTGATTAACGGTGCAGGTGCTGCGGCTATGGCATGTGCAAAGTTATTTAGAAGCACAGGTATTCCAAAAAATAATATCAAAATGTTGGATACAAAAGGTGTAATAAATAAAAAGAGAAAAGATATTAACACTTGGAAGAATGAATTTGCAGTAGAAACAAATGATAAAAATTTAGATGATGCGATGAAAAATGCAGATGTATTTTTGGGCTTATCCGCAGCAGGTGTTGTAAAAAAAAGTATGGTTAAAAAAATGGCAAAAAATCCAATTATATTTGCTTGCGCAAATCCTGATCCTGAAATTAAACCAGAAGATATCGAAGATGTGAGGAATGATGCAATTATAGCAACGGGTAGATCCGATTATCCAAATCAAGTAAATAATTTAATTGGGTTTCCTTACATATTTAGGGGAGCATTAGATGTAAGAGCAAAAACTATTAATGAAGAAATGAAAGTTGCAGCTGCTAATGCTATAGCATCACTTGCAAGGGAATTTGTGCCTGACGAGGTTGCAGCTGCGATGGGTGGTGAGAGACCTAATTATGGAAAAGAGTATATTATTCCATCTACTTTTGACCCAAGGTTAATAAGCGTAATACCAGTGGCAGTAGCAAAAGCTGCTATAAAATCAGGCGTTGCAAGAAAAAAAATAGAAAATTTTGATCAATATTCTGAACAGCTAAAACAGAGGCTCGATCCATCTGTAACAATTATGCAGGGAATAAATAACCAAATTAAAAAAACAAACAAAAAAGTTGTATTTGCTGACGGTGAGGATGAAAATACTTTGAAAGCAGCTATTGCATTTAAGAATAGTGGACTAGGTACGCCTATTTTGGTTGCTAAAGAAAAAGTGGTTAAAGAAAAACTGAGAGAAATTGGTTACGGAGAAAACTTTGATATTCAAATTGTGAATTCTACTTTTAGTGACAAACGAAAAAAGTATGTGAATTACTTATTTAAAAAACTTCAAAGAACAGAGGGATTACTTGAAAGAGATTGTGATAAAATGATTAGAAATGACAGAGTTATATGGGGTTCTTGTATGGTTGCATGTGGTGATGCAGATGCAATGGTAACTGGAAATTCAAGAAGGTATGGGCAATCTCTTGATAAAGTAAAAAAAGTTATAGATGCTAGACCAGGAGAAATTATGTTTGGATTGAACATGATTATAAATAAGGGAAAAACAGTTTTTATTGCAGATACAAGTGTTCATGAATATCCAACATCTGAACAACTTTCTGAAATAGCTATTTCTGCATCAAGAGTAGCAAAATTATTCGGTTTTGAACCAAAAGTCGCTTTTCTTTCGCACTCAACCTTTGGGCAACCAATTACAGCTAGAACTAAACATATAAGAGATGCAGTAGAAATTTTAAAAAATAAAAAGGTTAACTTTAAGTTTGATGGAGATATGCAGCCTGATGTAGCCTTGAGTGATGAATATAAAGACCTTTATCCATTCTCTGAAATAGTTGGTAATGCAAATATATTGATTATGCCCGGACAACATAGTGCTGCTATAACTTATAAAACAATGAAAACTTTAGGAGGTGCTAAAGTTATTGGCCCACTTTTAATTGGTTTAGGTCAGGCAATTGAAATTGCTCCATTAAGATCATCAACGTCCGACATATTAAATTTAGCATCTGTCGCAGCATATTCAGCGGGAGTGATTAATTACAAAAAACCAAATTAGTTTTTTATTACTCTTAAGTCCTCAACTAAAAAAATACTTGTAATTACATCTTCTACATCGAGGACTTTCTTGGCCTCGTTTATAACTTCAGCTCTTTCTTCTTCATTTTGTGAAATTCCATAAACATAAATTATTTTCTTATAAGTATCTATATCGTAATTTGCAGACTTAATTTTTTTATTCGCTATTATTGCAGTTCTTAATTGAGACGTAATAAGCACATCTTTTGCAGTCTGTTTAAAGCTAAACTTTTCTTTTATCTTAAGATCATTTTTAACTGATCTTGCTCCTTTTATTTCCCAGCCTAATTTTGTGATTTTTAGTTTTTCTTCTACAGTGTCAACCTTGCCTGTTATAAATATTCTACCATCCAAGACTTTGGTCTTTACTTTTAACAAGTAAGTACTATCCATTAATATCAATTTTGCCCTCAAATTTTTTTGCATAATAGAGTCATCTATTTGCGTCCCAATAGTTCTTGGGTCCATTGCAACTGAAACTCCTGTACCCAAAACTCCAGTTGATGAATAACCAACACATCCTGAAATTAAAATAAAAGTTATAATTAATATTAAATTTCTAAATTTCATTTTTTTTCTTTAAACAATAATCATAAACAATTTTTTTTGATATATTATTCTCTTTACTAATTTTTGATGTAATATCTTTAATTGACATTTTTTTTAAAAGTTTGCTAATTTTTTTTTTAACCGATTCTTTAATTACTTGTAACCTATTATCTAAATTTGGATTTTCTGATATAACTACAGTTATCTCACCTTTTTCTAAAATGTTAATATTATTGAGGTTTTTAACCTTATCTCTAATATATTCTTCATGGAATTTTGTCATTTCTCTTGTAATTAAAATATCTCTATCATTAAAATATTTTTGGATTTGATCTGTTATTTTTTTTATTTTTTTGGGCGAAATAAAAAAAACAATTGAGTAATTTAAATCAGAAATCTTCTGAAAAAGTTGACCAATTTGCAATTTTTTATCAGGTAAAAAACCACAAAAAAAGAAATTATTTGAAAAGCCACTTATAGAAACAGCCGCAGTAACAGCAGAGGATCCTGGAACCGGAAATATATCAATTTTATTTTTGATGCATTCATTTATTAAAATTCCACCAGGATCAGAAATTATCGGAGTACCTGCATCGGAAATAATAGAAATTATTTTATTTTCTTTTAGTAAATTTAATATATTTTTAGTATTTTTTTTTTCATTGAATTTATGATTAGATAATAATTTTGTATTAATATTGAACCTAGATAATAGTTTACTTGAAACCCTTGTGTCTTCTGACAAAATTAAGTCTGATTTATTAAGTATGTATAAAGCCCTAAAAGTAATATCACCTAAATTTCCTATTGGGGTAGAAACACAATATAGCCCAGGTTTTAAACTATCGTTTATTTCAAAATTATACATTTAATGACAATGAGAAAATTATATATCATAATTTTAAAAGTTTTACTTATAATCCTTTTCTTTCACCTTAAGGCAATCTCGGATGAGAAAATTAAAGTAGGTTTAATTGTACCTTTATCAGGCGAATATTCAAATATCGGTAATTCAATTCTTAAATCTACAAGGATGGCGTTAAATAAAATTAATGATGACAGAATAACACTAATACCTAAAGATACCAAAGCAAACCCAATAAATGCGTTAAAAGTGTCAAAAGAGCTCTACAATAATGGAGTAAAAATAATTATTGGACCAGTATTCAATGAAAGTAATAAATATTTAGATGAATTAGATGAAGTAACATTCTTATCTTTTACAAACAAAATTAGAAATAATCCAAAAAATGTAATTTCTTCAGGAGTAAATGCAATATCACAAATAAATACAATTAAAAAATATTTAAGTGAAAATAATTTAAAGAATACAATTTTTCTAATCCCAGAAACAGAATACAAAAGAGAAATTGAAGAAGCTATTGAGAAATCTAACTTAATATTAAAAGAAAAGTTTATTTATAACAAAGACCCAACATTACTAACAAACCAAATAGAAGACTTAACTAGATATCAACAGAGAAAACAAAATTTAGAAGATGAAATTAAAAGAATAGAGAATTCAAATACTTTTAATAAAAAGAAAAAAATAGATTTATTAAAAAAGAAAGATACTTTAGGTTTCATTAACTTTGACTCAGTGATAATTGCTGATTTTGGTGAAAGTCTAAAAAGTGTTGCAACATCTCTATTATATACTGATGTATCTTCAGAAAGAATAAAATACATTACATTAAATCAATGGTTTGATGAAAGTCTTTTAAAGGAAACTTCATTACATCCAATATATTTCCCATCAATAAATAGAGACAATTTTGAAATATTTCAAAAAGAATATATTAAAAGCTTCAAAAATATACCAAATCAAATTTCTTTTTTAAGTTACGATCTAATAGGGTTCGTATATTACTTATTAATAAATAATGATTTTAAGACTAATGAAAATTTATTTATTAAAAAGAATAAATTTAAAGGAAAAATAGGTATCTTTGAAATAAATAGAAAAACAATTACCCATCAATTAAACTTTTATGAAGTACAAGAGGAAAATTTTATAGAAATTTTTTAATTTTTTTAAAAGCTTGTGCTCTATGATCATTTTTAAATTTTAGTTTTTGACTCATTTGACCAAATGTTAATCTTTTATTTTCAGGAATGAAAATTGGATCATATCCAAAACCTTTATTTCCAATTTTTTTTTTGGAAATTCTACCACTAATAATTCCTAAAGATTGGATCGGTTTTTTTTTTAATCCATAAAGAGTTAATGCACAAATAAATCTTGCTTTGATCTTTTTTGACTTCCAGTTTTTATCTACCTTCGATAGTCTTTGATATACTTTGGATATTGCCAAATTAAAATCACCTTTTTTTCCACCCCATCTTGCTGAAAAAATACCTGGTTGATTATTTAGCAAATCAATTTCAAGCCCAGAGTCATCTGCGATACAAATTTTTTTTGTTTTTTTTGAAAAATACTTCGCTTTAATTAAAGAATTTTTTAGAAAAGTATTTCCATTCTCTTTGGGGCTTTTGAGACCATAGTCTTTTGGAGAAGTAATAATGTAGTATTTGGGCAGTAAATCTTTAATTTCTTTTATTTTTCCGTCATTATTTGACCCTACTACGATTTCCTTATTTTTTTTTTTAAACATCTAGAATTTCATGAATTTCTTACCATATAGACTGTAATGGAAAAAGAAGAAACACTAAATAAAGAAGATCAAAATTTAAAAGACGAAAACTCAGATCTAAGTAAAGATAAACAGGCCCCAGATGAAACTGGAAAAAAAGGGGAAGAAGAACGACTTTCACCTGAGGATGAAATTGCAAACCTTAAAGATAAAGTTGCTAGAACATTTGCTGAAATGGAAAATCAAAGAAGAAGATTTGAAAAAGAGAAAGATGAAGCTTTTGAATATGGTGGATTTTCATTTGCAAGAGAAACACTAAATCTTTTAGATAATTTAGAGAGATCAAAACAAACACTGGAAAATGACGAAACTATAAAAGATAAAGACACACTAAAAAAATTAATAGAACACATTGATATTATTAATAAAGATATGATTTCAATTTTCAAAAAAAATAATATTGAACAGATAAAAGCAATTAACGAAAAATTGGATCCCAATTTACATCAGGCTATGATGGAAGTCGAAGATGATACCAAAGATCATGGCACAATAGTCCAAGAAATTCAAAAAGGTTTTATGATGAAGGATAGGTTACTAAGACCTTCGTTAGTAGCTGTATCTAAAAAAAAAGTTGAAGAAAAACAAAATAACCAAAAAGACAAGGAAATTCAGGAAAAAGAAGCAAAAAATTAATTATTTATTATGGTTGTAGTTGTAAAATTAGCACTTATATGAGGATCAACTAGGATAAATTATGAGTAAAGTTATAGGAATAGATTTAGGAACAACAAATTCTTGTGTGGCCGTTATGGAGGGAACACAAGCAAAAGTATTAGAAAATGCTGAAGGAGCAAGAACGACACCATCTGTTGTTGCATTTACAGATGAAGGTGAAAAATTAATAGGTCAACCAGCTAAAAGACAAGCTGTTACAAATCCCGAAAATACAATTTTTGCAGTTAAAAGGTTAATTGGAAGAAATTTTGATGATCCGACAGTTAAAAAGGATGTTGAGACTGCACCTTTTAAAATAGTTAATTCTGATAAAGGCGACGCATGGATTGAAGCAAAAGGACAAAAATATTCACCATCACAAATTTCAGCTTTCACGCTTCAAAAAATGAAAGAGACAGCAGAAAAATATTTAGGTTCTGAAGTGAAACAAGCGGTAATTACTGTTCCAGCATATTTTAATGATGCTCAGAGACAAGCTACTAAAGATGCCGGTAAAATAGCTGGCCTTGAAGTTTTAAGAATTATAAATGAGCCTACAGCAGCATCCCTGGCTTATGGTTTAGACAAAAAAGCAAATAAAAAAATAGCAGTATATGATTTAGGTGGAGGAACATTCGATGTTTCAATTCTTGAATTAGGTGATGGTGTGTTTGAAGTTAAGTCAACAAATGGTGATACATTTTTAGGTGGAGAAGATTTTGACAATGCAATAGTTGATTACTTACTTTCAGAATTCAAAAAAGAAAATGGTATTGATTTAAAATCGGATAAATTAGCTTTACAAAGATTAAAAGAAGCTGCGGAAAAAGCAAAAATAGAGCTTTCATCAGCTACCCAAACTGAAATAAATTTACCATTTATCACAGCTGACAAAACTGGACCGAAACATATTAACTTGAAAATGACTAGAGCCAAGTTAGAAGCATTAGTCGAAGATCTAATTTCAAGAACGATTCCGCCATGTAAAACAGCCTTGAAAGATGCTGGATTATCAGCAAGTGAGATAGACGAAATTGTACTTGTTGGTGGTATGACCAGAATGCCAAAAGTTATAGAGGAAGTTAAAAATTTTTTTGGGAAAGATCCTAACAAATCTGTAAATCCTGATGAAGTTGTTGCTATGGGAGCAGCAATTCAAGCAGGGGTATTACAAGGTGATGTTAAAGATGTATTGCTTCTAGATGTGACTCCTTTATCATTAGGAATAGAAACTTTAGGCGGTGTATCTACAAAATTAATAGATAAAAATACAACAATACCAACTAAAAAAAGCCAAGTATTTTCTACTGCAGAGGATAATCAACCTGCTGTATCAATTAGAGTTCTTCAGGGTGAAAGGGAGATGGCTTCAGATAATAAAGTATTAGGAAACTTTGAGTTGGTTGGAATAGCTCCAGCTCCTAGAGGAGTTCCGCAAATTGAAGTAACATTTGATATAGATGCAAATGGTATTGTAAATGTCTCGGCTAAAGACAAAGGAACTGGTAAAGAGCAAAAAATTCAAATTCAAGCATCTGGAGGATTGAGCGATGAAGAAATTAATCAAATGGTAAAAGATGCAGAGTCTAACAAAGAAGAAGATAAGAAGAAAAGAGAAGCTGTAGATGCAAGAAATCAAGCGGATACATTAATACACTCAACTGAAAAAAATTTAAAAGAACACGGTAGCAAAGTTTCTGATGCTGATAAAAAAGCTATAGAAGACGCATCAGCAAATCTAAGAAACGCCCTTAAAGGAACTGATGTTGAAGAAATAAAGAAGAAAACACAAGATTTAGTTCAGGCATCTATGAAATTAGGTGAAGCAATCTATAAATCACAACAAGGTGCAAAACCTGGAGATGCTCCAAAAGACGCAAAGAAAGAAGATACAAAAGACGATAACGTTGTTGATGCAGATTTTGAAGAAGTAAAAGACGAGAATAAAGAAAAAAGCGCCTAACAAAACAACTGTTTGTCTGTAACATGTTATGGCAAAAAGAGATTACTATGAAGTTTTAGGCGTAAATAAAAGTGCTTCGGCAGATCAAATAAAATCAGCTTACAGAAAACTCGCAGTAAAATATCACCCGGATAAAAATAAGGGTGATAAAGGTGCTGAAGAAAAATTTAAAGAAGCATCTGAGGCCTATCATGTACTATCCAATTCAGAGAGAAAACAAAATTATGATAATTTTGGTCATGCAGCTTTTGAAAATGGAGGTGGTGGAAGAGGTGGATTCGGAAATTTTGATTTTTCAAATCATTTCTCTGATATTTTTGAAGACTTTTTTGGAGAGGGTTTTGGTGGAGGTCGTAGATCTAGAAGATCGAATAATAGAGGATCAGATTTAAGATATGATTTATCAATATCTTTGGAAGAGGCTTTTTCTGGAAAGAAACAAGACATAAAATTCTCTACATCTGAGAAATGTGATACTTGTAGTGGGTCAGGTTCAAAACCAGGTCATCAAGCTGGGGCATGCTCAATGTGTGGTGGTCATGGTCAAGTAAGATCAAGCCAAGGATTTTTTACGGTCCAACAAACATGTCCTCAATGTGCTGGTGTGGGAGAGGAAATTACTCATCCTTGCTCAAGTTGTAATGGACAAGGTAAAAAACAAGCTTCAAAAAGATTGTCAGTTACTATTCCAAAAGGTGTGGATGACGGAACAAGAATAAGACTTTCGGGAAAAGGTGAAGCTGGGTCAAGAGGTGGAAGTAGTGGCGATTTATACTTATTCATCAATGTTCACTCCCACGACTTATTCAAGAGATCAGATGAAAACTTATTTTTTGAATGTCCAGTCTCTATAGCAGATGCTGCTCTAGGTACTTCAATTGAAATTCCAACAATTGACGGTGGTAAAGCTAAACTAAAAATTCCAGCAGGGACTCAAAGTGGTAAGCAATTCAGATTAAGAGGTAAAGGTATGCCTTATATGAGAGGAAACGATTTTGGAGATCTTTATGTGCAAGTCAATACGGAAGTCCCAATATCTCTAAATAAAGAACAGAGAGAACTACTTGAAAAATTTAGAGAAATTGAAAACGAAAAATCTAACCCAAGTATTAAAAAATTCTTTCAAAAAGCCAAAAGTTTTTGGAAAAACTAGCCAATAGTGCTAAGCTAGTACTTGCAATGGGTAAAATTAATCTAGCAATAACGGGATGCATGGGAAGAATGGGTAAACAGCTCATTAAATCTGCTAATAAAGATCGATCAATAAAATTAGTTGCTCTTACTGAAAATAGATTAATTAAAAAAAAAATTAGTGGTATTAGTCTTGGGTTAAATACCGAAAAAACTTTAAGTAAAGCAAATGTAATAATCGATTTTACTATTCCTAAATGTACATTTGAAGTTTTAAATATCGCCAGTAAATTAAAAAAAAGAGTAGTTATAGGCACAACAGGTTTTACAAAAAAAGAGGAAAATTTAATAAAAAAATTCTCAAAGATGATACCAATTTTAAAGGCAGGTAATATGAGCCTTGGAATTAATTTATTAATGTATCTTACAGAAATTACATCTGCATCACTGGGAAGTAATTATTTAAGTAAAGTTTTTGAAGTTCATCACAAACATAAGAAAGATCATCCTTCTGGAACAGCTTTAATGCTTGGAAGGGGAATTGCTGTTGGAAAAAATAAAGACTTTTACAAAATGATGGGAAAAAAATACTTAAATAAGAAAAAATTTCCTTACGGAAAAAAAATTAATTTCAATTCAATTAGAAAAGGTGAGATTATAGGTGAACACGAAGTTACTTTTTCAAGCGGAAAAGAAATTATAAAACTAAACCATGAGGCTTTCGATAGAGCTTTATATTCAGAAGGTGCAATAACTGCTGCTAAATGGCTGATAAATAAAAAACCGGGCCTTTATTCAATGAGAAATCTTCTGAATTTCAAATAATGAATGAAGTACAGAGAGCCAAAATAGTTTTAAAGTTTCTCAATAAAATTTATCCAACGACACCTATACCATTAAAGCATAGAAATATATTTACACTTTTAATATCAGTACTTCTTTCAGCTCAATGCACAGACGTAAATGTTAACAATGTTACAAAAAATATTTACCCAAAATATAATAAACCTGAGCATTTTGTTAAGCTTGGGAGAAAAAAAATAGAAAAAATGATAAGAAGTATAGGTATTTTTAGAATTAAAGCTAAAAGCGTTTATAATCTTTCAAAGACTTTGGTGGAAAAATATAATGGTAGAGTTCCAGAAACTTTTGATGAGTTAGAGGAATTACCTGGTGTAGGACATAAAACAGCAAGTGTAGTTATGTCTCAAGGCTTTGGGCATCCTGCATTTCCAATAGATACTCACATACATAGACTTGCTCAAAGATGGGGTTTAACTAATGGGAAAAACGTTCTTCAAACAGAAAAAGATTTAAAGCGTTTATTTCCAAAAAGGCATTGGAACAAATTACATCTTCAAATAATTTATTATGGAAGAGAGTATTGCAAAGCAAGGGATTGTTACGGTATTTCTTGTAAAATTTGTACTTCTTGTTATCCTAAAAGAAAAAAACCAATTAAAACAAAAAAAGCTTAATATGAAAATTTTAGGAATAGGAAATGCCATCGTAGATGTAATTTGTAAAGTTGATGAAAACTTTATTGAAAAAAATAAATTAACAAAGGGTACAATGAAGCTTATCTTTGATGATAAAGAATTTCATTCTATGATGTCTGATCTTAAAATTGAAAAAACTATATCAGGAGGGTCAGTTGCTAATTCTATCGTAGGACTTTCTCAACTAGGAAATGAGGTAGGTTTTATAGGTAAAGTAAGTGACGACGATTTGGGTGGTAAATATGAAAATGGATTAAAATCTGAAAATGTTCAATATTTTTACTCAAAAAAGAAAGAAGAATTGCCGACAGGAACATGTTTAATATTGGTAACACCTGACTCAGAAAGAACGATGTGTACATTTTTAGGTACAGCAGGAAAAATTAATGAAAACGATGTAGATGCAAACATTATAAAACAGGCTGAAATGATATTTTTAGAAGGCTATTTGTGGGACGAGGGTGAGCCTAAAAAAGCTTTTGAAAAAGCTATTAATAATGCAAAAAAAGTTGCCATGTCTTTATCTGACCAATTTTGTGTTGATAGACATAAGTCTCATTTCTTAGATTTAGTTAAAAATAAGTTAGATATTACTTTTGCAAATGAACAAGAAGTAATGTCTTTAATTGATGCTACGAATTTCGAGGAAGTGATTGAGTTTGGAAAAAATTTGAGAAAACAATTAATTATAACAAGAGGAAAAAAAGGAGCTATTTTAATAAATGGTGATGACGTGATTGAAAATGGAGTTGAAAAGAATCTTGATATAAAAGACCTTACGGGCGCTGGAGATTTATTTGCTGCTGGTTTTTTACACGGATATTTAAACAAATATAGTCATATTGATTGTTTAAATAAAGGAAGAGAAATGTCATCTAAAATTATTCAACAAATTGGTGCTAGGCTTTAATATTTTTTCTACTATAACTACCTTTACCTTTTTTAGCTTTAATAATTCGAGGTTTGTACTTTCTTGTTAAAAGCTCTTTGGCGTGTGGATTTTTTTTTTTATGCATTTAGTTGGTAACCATCTTTAAGACTTTTAATAAATAATTTATCTTTAAATTTTTTTTCAATTTTTTTTCTTAACCTATATATATGAGTTTCAACTGTGTGCGTTTCTAGTTTGGACTTATGATCCCAAACTTCTT
>CACLSX010000009.1 GCA_902609705.1 uncultured Pelagibacteraceae bacterium | reverse complement strand
AATCGATGGTAAATATAAGTTGAAATTTGACAACTTGTCACAAGTATCAGAAAATCTAAATAAGAATAATAAAAATAACAAAATGATATTAGACTTAAAAAAACTTGATGACTTATATAAATCAGGAGTACTTTCAGATGAAGAGTTTAAAAAACTCAAAGAAAAAGTAATTAATTCAAACTAACAAAAAAACGGTAGATTAAAATTTATAAATAAACTATATTATCTAAACGGGAGAATGGTTTGAAATAAAACCTGCCGAAGGAGCAACCACCCCGGAAACTCTCAGGCAAATGGACCGTACATATTAACTCTGGAAAGAGAATTATTCTCGCCGAAGGAGCAAATCTCTCAGGCAAAAAGACAGAGGGGGCATAAAGAGTTAATATGAGTATAAAAAAAACATCGTTAAATAATCTCCACATCAAGTATGGCGCAAAGCTTGTAGAGTTTGCTGGATATCAAATGCCCATCCAATATAAAGATGGAATTATACAAGAGCATAAATACACACGTTCACACTCTGGTATTTTTGATGTTTCTCATATGGGACAATTATTTATATCGGGTGGTGATGATCTTACAAATGATCTTGAGAAGATTTTTCCTGCGGATTTGAAAAAATTGAAAACTAATCAAAGTAAGTATTCATTTTTAATGAATAACAAAGGAGGAATTCAGGACGATCTGATAATTACCAAAACTTCTGATGGATTTTTAATTATCTTGAATGCTGCATGCAAGTATAATGATTATGAAGTAATAAAATCTAAACTTGATAATCAATATAAATTAAATCTTGATGAGTCATTGTCATTAATTGCATTACAGGGCCCCAAAGCAAAAAATGTTTTAAATAAAGTTATACCTGGTTGTGACAGTCTAAAATTTATGAACGGAAACAACTATGTCTATAAAAATCAAAAAGTATACATAACTAGATCAGGATATACTGGTGAGGATGGATTTGAAATTTCTATAAAACATAGTGATGCTGAAACTTTTGTAGAAAGTTTGATAGAAAATGGATCAAAATTGATTGGTTTAGGAGCAAGAGATACATTAAGAATGGAAGCTGGACTCTGCTTGTATGGAAATGATTTAGACAACGATACAAGTCCTATCGAAGCTAATCTAAAATGGGCAATACCTAAGAGCAGAATTGAGACTGAATTTGTTGGATCAGAAGTTTTAAAAAATCATTTTCAAAGCGGAGTAAAAAAATTGAGAGTTGGTATAAAACCAGACAGCAAAGTAATTGCTAGAGGAAATACCAAAATTTACAATGATAAAAATCAAGAAATTGGGAAAGTAACAAGTGGCACATTTGGACCAAGCGTTGAACATCCAATAGCAATGGGATATGTGGATAATAGTTATTCAACTGTAAATACAAAAATATTTCTTGAAGTTAGAGGAAAAAAAATTCCCGCAAATATTTGTAACTTACCGTTTTATAAAAAAAATTACGTAAAAGGGGAAATTAATGTCTGAAGTTAAATATTCAAAAGAACATGAGTGGATTAAACTAGATGGAGAAGAAGCTACAATTGGAATAACCAAGCATGCAACAGAAATGCTTGGGGATATAGTATTTGCTGAACTCCCAGAGAAAGGTTCAAATGTCGATAAAGATGGAACTGCTGGAGTGGTTGAGTCAACAAAAGCTGCTAGTGATGTTTACACTCCTGTTAGTGGAGAAGTTATAGATACAAATCAAATGATAGTTGATGATCCATCAAAAATAAATGAAGACCCAGAAGAGTCTGCATGGTTTTTTAAACTTAAAATAAAAGACAAATCTGAAATGGATAGTCTTATGAGTAAAGAAGAATATGAAAAATTTGCAAAGGAGACATCAGCATAATGTTACCAAATTCAGAAAAAGATTTTATAAAAAGACACATTGGACCTTCTAAAGAAGACCAATCAAAAATGTTAAAAGAATTAAATTATCAAACAATAGATGATTTAATGAATAATACTGTTCCAGAAAAAATAATGTTTAAAGGTGAGCTTAATATCGGAGAGTCTAATTCAGAATATGAGGCATTAAGAAAATTAAGAGCTATTTCAAAAAAAAATCATGTTTACTCAAATTTTATTGGAATGGGTTATTATGGAACTTATACGCCATATGTAATTTTGAGAAATATTTTAGAAAATCCAGGTTGGTATACATCATATACACCTTATCAGCCTGAAGTAGCTCAAGGAAGACTTGAGATGTTGTTAAACTTTCAACAAATGATTGTTGATTTTACTGGAATGGATATTGCTAATGCTTCTTTGTTGGATGAAGGTACAGCAGCAGCAGAAGCCATGGGTCTTAGTCATAGATTAAATAAAAAAGATAGTAATTTAGTTTTTGTATCTGAGGATTGCCATCCTCAAACAATAAATGTAATTCAAACTAGAGCTGAACCAATGGGTTTAAAAGTTTTAGTTGGAAAAGAAGATGAAGTTTTAGACCAATTAAAAGAAGATCTAGTTTGTGGAATTTTACAATATCCTGGAACTTTAGGTGATATTAAAGACCCAAGTGAAGCAATTAGCAAAATTCATAAAAAAAATGGTAAGGCTGTATTAGCTTGTGATTTATTAGCTTTAGCAAAATTAAAAACACCAAGAGAACTTGGTGCTGATATAGCAGTAGGAAGCTCTCAGCGATTTGGAATACCGATGGGGTATGGAGGTCCGCATGCAGCATTTTTTGCAACTAAAGATGAGTATAAGAGATCGATGCCTGGTAGAATTGTTGGTGTGTCAGTTGATAGACATGGTAACAAGGCATACAGATTATCTTTACAAACTAGAGAGCAACACATTAGAAGAGATAAGGCGACAAGCAATATTTGTACTGCACAAGCTTTATTAGCAATTGTTTCAGCAGCATATGCTATTTATCATGGTCCAGATGGAATTAAAAATATTTCTGAAAGAGTTTCACAATTAGCAAAAAGTTTTGCTGATAAAATAAAACAGTCTGGTTATGAAATTTATTCTGATTATTTTTTTGATACTGTTACAATTATTACCAAAGAAAAGACTGATCAAATTTATAAAAATGCCCTAAATCAAAAAGTTAATATACGAAAAGTAAATTCTGAAATGCTTGCTGTCTCTTTTGATGAAAGAAAAAACGTTTATAGAGTAAATCAATTATTAAAAATTTTTAATGCTGCAGAATCAATAAAAAAAGAGGATCCTTCAGTTAAATTACCCAATTTACCAAAAAATTTATTAAGAACTTCAAAATATTTAGAGCATCCAATTTTTAACTTATATCATTCAGAAACTGAAATGCTTAGATATCTTAAAAAGTTAGAGGATAAGGATATAGCATTGAATAGAACTATGATAGCACTTGGTTCATGCACAATGAAGTTAAATGCTGCTGCTGAAATGATCCCGATTTCTTGGAAAGAATTTGCAGAACCTCATCCTTTTGTTCCAGTTGAACAAATGGAAGGTTTTAGAGATTTGTTTACTGATTTAAAAAATTGGTTGAGATCTATAACAGGTTTTTCCGGTGTTTCTCTACAACCTAATGCAGGCGCCCAGGGAGAATATGCAGGTCTAATGGTTATAAGAAAGTACCACTTAGATAGAGATGAAGCTCATCGTAATATATGTTTAATCCCAAGTTCGGCACATGGTACAAATCCAGCAAGCGCACAAATGGTTGGAATGAAAGTGGTTGTTGTTAATTGTGATAAAGAGGGAAATGTAGATTTCGATGATTTAAAGAAAAAAGTAGAGCAACATTCAGAAAATCTTGCAGCTTTAATGGTAACTTACCCATCTACCCATGGAGTATTTGAGGAAAAAATAACTGATATTTGTGAGTTAGTTCATAAACATGGTGGACAGGTCTATATGGATGGAGCAAATTTAAATGCCCTTGTTGGAGTTGCAAAGCCTGGAAATTTTGGTCCAGATGTTTGTCATATTAATCTGCATAAAACATTTTGTATTCCTCACGGTGGTGGTGGACCTGGAATGGGACCTATAGCTTGTAAAAAACATTTACAAGTTTATCTGCCTAATCATCCAGTGATAAAAGATTGCGGACCAACAAGTGGAATTGGAGCAGTATCAGCAGCTCCTTGGGGCAGCTCAAGTATTCTATCAATCTCTTGGATGTATATTAAAATGATGGGGTCAGCAGGATTAAAGCTTGCTACTCAAGTTGCAATTTTAAACGCAAATTATATTGCCCACAGACTAAAAGATCACTTTCCGATTTTGTACAAAGGTGCAAATGGCAATGTTGCACATGAGTGCATAATTGATATTAGAAATATTAAATCTGAAACAGGGGTAACAGAAGAAGATATTGCTAAAAGAATGATAGATTTTGGATTTCACGCACCAACTATGTCATGGCCTGTTGCTGGCACTATGATGATAGAGCCAACTGAAAGTGAAGGCTTGTCAGAAATAGACAGATTTTGTGACACTTTAATTAAGATTAAACAAGAAATTGAAAAAATTAAATCAGGTGAATTTGATAAAATTGATAATCCAATTAAAAATGCTCCTCACACTGATACAGAATTATCATCAGATGTATGGGAACATAAATATTCAAGACAAGAAGCAGCATATCCTGCAAGTTTTCTAAAACAAAATAAATTTTGGCCTCCAGTTGCTCGAGTAGACAATGTTTATGGAGATAAAAATATATTCTGCACATGTCCAAGTATGGATGAGTTTAAAGAAGACGCAGCATAGCCTTAATGCGAATTGCAGTAATCGGATCAGGAATCTCTGGTTTATCAGCAGCACAAAAGCTTTCCAAAAAACATCATGTTGATTTATTCGAAAGCGAAGATCATTTTGGTGGTCATTCATATACTTTAGATACTTTAATTAATGGTAAAAAAGTTCCTGTAGATATTGGCTTTATTGTTTTTAATCATGAAACTTATCCAAATCTCATAAATTTTTTTAACGAATTAAAAATTGAAATTGAAAAAAGCGATATGTCATTTTCTGTTTCTGTAAAAGATACAGATTATGAATATTGTGGTAGAGGTTTAAACGGAATTTTTGCAAATAAAACTAATCTTTTTAATTTAAAATTTTTAAAAATGTTTTTTGATATTATAAATTTCTACAAAAAGTGTGATCAAATTAAAAGTTTAAATGAAGAGATTACTCTTGGTGAATTTCTTGAAAAAAATAAATGGTCAAAAAATTTTATTAATTTTCATCTAATCCCAATGGTTTCTGCTATCTGGTCAATGCCCCCAGTAGAAGCAAATCAAATGCCAATTAAATTTTTTTTAAAATTTTTTCAAAATCATGGACTTTTTAAATTAAAAAATAGACCACAATGGTACACAGTCACCAACAGAAGTAGAACTTATGTAGAGAAAGTATTAACTCAAATAAGTGGAGAATATTTTAAAAATTATAAGATTAGTTCGATAAAAAGAAATAAAATTGGTGTTCAAGTATATTACGGTGCTAGTAACGAATTTTTTGACTATGATAAAGTTGTCATCGCTACTCATGCAGACGATGCATTGAAAATTTTGAGTGAGCCGACTGAGGATGAAAAAAAAATACTTTCAAATTTTAAATATAAATCCAATCTAGCAGTAATACATACTGACGATGTATGTATGCCAAACAATAAAAAAGTTTGGTCTTCATGGAATTCCTCAGTTGATAAATCAGATATTAGTAAGACATCATTAACTTATTGGTTGAACTTATTACAAAATCTGAAGACAGAAAAAAATATTTTCTTAACCTTAAATCCTTTTTTTGAAATAGATCAAAAAAAAATCCTACAAAAAGTTACTTTTACCCATCCTTATTTTGATCAAGATGCTTTGAATAATCAAAAATTATTAAAAGAAATACAAAATAAAAGAAATGTATTGTTTTGTGGAAGTTATTTTGGTTACGGTTTTCATGAAGATGGAATAAAATCATCAATTAATATGATTGAAAACCTAAATGATTAAAAATTCCAATATTTACGAAGGTAAAGTAATTCATAAAAGATTTAAGCCAAAATATCACTTTTTTAAATACAACGTTTTCTCACTCTTTTTAGATCTTGATGAAATTAATTTGATACAAAAAAAAATTAAAATTTTTTCTAACAATAATTTTAATATTTTAAGTTTTTATGACAAAGATCACGGACCTAGAGATGGTAGTGATTTAAAAGCCTGGGTAATAGAAAATTTAAAATCAAACAACATTCAATTTGAAAACATAAAGGTAAAATTGCTTTGTTATCCTAGAATATTTGGTTACGTATTTAATCCATTAAGTATTTTTTTCGTTTATGATAATCATTCAAAAATTATAGCTATATTGTATGAAGTTAAAAATACATTTGGTGAGCAACATACTTATATATTTAAAGTCAACGACGAAAAAATAATTACAAATAGCTGCGAGAAGAAGTTTTTCGTTTCACCATTTATTGAAATGAAAAGTAAATACAATTTTAGAATCCTCAAACCTGAAAAAATGTTATCCGTAATAATTGATCAAAGTGATAAGGAAGGAAAATTGTTATATGCTTCACAAGATGGGGTTGCAAAAGAAATTAACAATAAAAATATGCTTATATCTTATATTTCTCACCCTTTAATGACCTTTAAAGTTATTGCCGCAATTCATTTTGAAGCATTAAAATTATGGTTAAAGGGAGTTAAGTTAGTTAAAAAAAACATAAAAATAAAAAATAATATTACGTTTGAAAAAAAATGAATTTTAATCTTTTGTCAGATAAAATCGTATTTAATTCTTTAAAACTAATAAAGCATGGATTTCTTGAAATTCAAAATCATGACAGCAAAATATATAAGTTTGGTAATGAGAGTGAACAATTAAGAGCAAAGATTAAAATTAACAAACCTGGTTTAACACTTCAAATAATAAAATCGGGAAGTGTAGGACTTGCAGAAGCATACATGCGAAATGAATTTGAAACAGATAATCTAACTAATCTAATAGAAATAACAGCTAAAAATATAAAAATTGTCTATAAATTTTCAGGTATTTTTGATTTATCAATGATTAATAAATTAAAGAGTATTTTCATAAAAAATAATAAGAGTAGAAGTAAGAAAAATATTTCAAAACATTATGATTTAGGAAATGATTTCTTTTCATTATGGTTGGATCCTTCACTTACTTATTCAAGTGCAATTTTTGAAAAACAAAAAGACGATTTATTTTCTGCTCAACTAAATAAATATAAAAAGCTTACAGAATTAATAAAGCCAAACGTAGGAAATAAAATTTTAGAAATTGGCTGTGGTTGGGGTGGCTTCGCTGAATATGTGGGTAAAAATTACGATGTAAAATTAGATTGTATAACAATTTCTAAAGAGCAATTTGAATTTTCAAAAAAAAGAATATTTGAAAAAGGATTGAATGAAAAAGTGAATATATTTTTGAAAGATTATAGAGATGTAAAAGACAAATATGACTCTATCGCATCTATAGAAATGATAGAAGCGGTTGGGCAAAATTATTTAGTCAATTATTTTAAAAGTATTAAAAAAAATCTATCTGAGAATGGAAGGGCCGCGATACAAGCGATAACAATCGATGATAGTTTATTTGACAGATATAAAACCAAAGAAGACTTTATACAAAAATACATATTTCCTGGAGGTTTTTTGCCATCAAAAAGAAAATTATATGATTTATCTAGTAGCAACGGTTTAGAAATTAAAAAATACGAGTCATATGGCTCTCACTATTCCAATACTTTAAAAATATGGAGAGATGAATTCCTAAAAAAATGGGAAGAGATTTCAAAACATGGATTTGATAATAAATTTAAACGTATGTGGCATTTTTATTTGTCATATTGTGAAGCTGGGTTTAAATCAAAGAATATAGATTTAATTCAATTTTCCATGCAAAATAAAATTTAATATGATTAACAAAAAATTTTTTAATGTATTTTTATTGATAATTTTCACAGGATTAATTACAAGCTGTATAAATAATCAATCTATGAAACCAGAAGATTTTAAAGATCAAAAACCAAGACTAATAATTGAAGAATATTTAAGCGGAAACGTCAAAGCTTGGGGTATACTACAAAATAGATCAGGTAAAGTTACAAGACAATTTTCAGCAGACCTAGACGGTAAGTGGGATGGCAAACAACTTATATTAGACGAAAAATTTATTTGGAATGATGGTGAAATACAAAATAGGCAATGGGTAATAGATAAAATTGATGAACATAATTACGAGGGAACTGCAGGCGATGTAGTTGGTAAGGCTAGGGGGTATTCATATGGCCCAGCATTTAAATTTGAGTATGTTTTGTTAGTTCCTGTGAAAGGAAAAAATATCAAAATTACTTTTGATGATTGGATATTTATGCAAGACGAAAGAGTAGCTATCAACAGAGCTAAGATGACAAAATTTGGAATTAAAGTTGCAGAGTTGACTGTGATGTTTTTTAAAGATTAATTTTATTTTTTTTGTAATTTAGTTAATTTCCGTATTAAATAAAAATATAATCGATCAGGTATTATTTTTAAAAATTTAAGGATCAAAGTTAATTCTTTTGGGTAGTGTATTTCAAAATTAGAACCATTAATAAGCCCATCATAAATTTTGTCTGCCGAGAATTCTGGAGTTTTTAAAAAAGGCATCTTAAAATCATTCTTATCAGTCATTGGTGTTTTGATAAAACCTGGAGAAACTAAACAAACCCTCACGCCATATCTTCCAAAATCAAAATGTAAACTTTCAGCAAGATTACTTAAAGCAGCTTTGGATGGTCCATAGCCACTTGAGTTAGGTAAGCCTTTGTATCCTGCAATTGAAGATACAATGGTAATAATACCTTTTCCTCTTTCTCGAAAATGAGTTTCAACTGCTTTTATACAATTTAATGTTCCAAAAAAATTTACTTTAAATACATTTTCAATTTGCTCTACATCAATTTCTTTTTCTTTTTTTGGATCCCAAGTTCCCGTAGAAAAAAAACAAATTTCGATGTCACCAAGTTCCTTTTTTATATTTTCAAAAACAGACTTACACTTTTTTTTATCATTTACATCAAGTGGAAAAGATTTAATATTTTGATGCTTATCTTCGATTTCTTTTAATAAATTTTCTCTTCTTGCAGAAATAGCAACTGTCCATCCATTATTAGCAAATTTTAACGCAAGTGCTTTGCCAATTCCTGTACTTCCGCCGGTGATCCAAATTACTTTTTTATTCATATTTAACTGCTGTATAGTACTTAAATGCTAAAAAATAAAATTTTATCTTTTATTCTCTTTGCAATTACTACGTTTTCAGCTTCATTTATTGGAGGTTTGGTTACTATAAATTTTAAAGAACCTTGGTATTCAAATTTATCTAAACCTCAATACAATCCACCAGATTGGATATTTGGGCCAGTATGGACATTACTTTATTTATTTATGACAATAGCCATATGGAATGCGTGGCATAAAAACACGAAAAATTTAAATATTGTATTTTTATATTTCATTCATCTTTTTTTTAATACAACTTGGAGTGTTGTTTTCTTTGGTTTCCATAATATTTCTTTAGCAATTTTAAATCTTGTTGTGTTAATTATATTTATTGTTTTATTGGTATTTAAATATAAGAATATAAGTCAATTAAGCATGTATTTGATGATTCCATATTTGTTATGGTGTTGTTTTGCATTGCTTTTAAATATAAACATTTTTTTGATAAACTAATATGGATGATGTTGTAATAGTAGGTGGTGGTATAATTGGAGCTGCAACTGCATACTTTATGTCCAAAGAAGGCAGAAAAGTAAAAGTCATTGAAAGGGATCCAACTTATAAAACTGCGTCATTCCCATTATCACTTGGTGGATTTAGACGACAGTTTTTTCAAAAAGAAAATATTCTTTTAGGAAAATTTGCAAGGGAATTTATATTTCAAATACCAGAATTATTAAAAACTGAAAAAAATCCAAATCCAACAGCTAGCATGGTGCCTAATGGATACCTTCTAATGTTTGGACCAGATCATGCAGAAGAGCAATACAGAGCTTTAGAAAATCATAAAGAATGTGAAGCGGGTACAAAAAATATTAAAGGTTCTGAATTGAAAAAATATTTTCCTTACATTAATGAGGAAGGAATTGAAACTGCAACATTTACTGATAACAAGAGCGAGGGATGGATTGATCCATTTTTATTTCATAGCGCATTAAAGCATAAAGCAATTGATCTTGGGGCAGAATTCATTAAGGGAGAAGTTAAGAGCCTATCTGAAATTAATGCAAAGACAATTATTTCTGCAGCTGGGTGTTGGACTAAAGAACTACTTGAAGATATTCCTGTAGTACCTCAAAAACATACAGTCTTTAGAGTTAAATGTCCTAAACATATTCCAGAGATGCCATTATCCGGAGATCTAACAACAGGAGTATATTGGCGACCAGAAGGAAAAGAATATTTAGCAGGTTCTCCAATTTCAGTATTTGATGCAGAAGATCTTGAACCTGCATGGAATGATTTTGAAGAATTAGTTTGGCCTGCTCTTGCAAAAAGAATACCAGCATTTGAAGAACTAAAGTTAACAGGTGGATGGGCTGGATATTATGATTGTAACAAATTAGATAATAATGCTGTAGTTGGAAAACATCCAAAATATGAAAATGTTTACATGGCCTCAGGATTTACCGGCAGAGGTTTAATGCAAGCACCAGGAATTGGTAGAGCTCTAACTGAATTAATAACTACAGGCAATTATCAAACTATAGATATTAGTGTTTTTGCAGTCGAAAGAGTATTAAATAGCTCAGCAAGACCCGAGCCCTACGTCTTATAATTTTTTTACGTAAACTCCCATCATCCCATTAAAAAAAGATACAGCAATTATAAGAATTTGACCTTTTAGTGAGTAAAAATCAAATGATGGATAAAAACTGATAGCTATACTCAAAAAAATATAGGTTAATAAAAAGGGTCTATAAAACTTCTTTAAAAATTTCATAAAAATTCTAATTAAATTTTTACAAGCATTTTTCCTATGTTTTTACCTTCTAATAAATCAATGAATGATTTTGGCGTATTTTCTATACCTTCGTAAACAGTTTCTTTAAATTTAATTTTATCTTCTAATAACCATTTAGTCATATCGGTTTCAAACTGTTCTCTATCATTTTCATGATCAAAAATTATAAAACCTTTAATAGTTAGTCTTTTTACAAGAACATGAGCCATATTTTTTAAACCAGAGCCAGGATTAGTTGCATTCATTTGGGATATCCTTCCACAAATTACAATCCTTCCAAAGTTCTTCATTTGAAAAATAGCTGACTCTAAGAAATCACCACCTACATTATCAAAATATAAATCAAATCCTTCAGGACAAACTTCTTTAAGATGCAAAACAAGATTTTCAATTTTTTTATAGTTAAACGCATGATCAATTTTTAAATCATTTTTTAACCATTTAACTTTTTCATCTGATCCTGTACTTGCAATTACTTTACAACCCATATTTTTTGCAATTTGACAAACAGTAGATCCAACACTACCTCCAGCTGAAGAAACAAGGATTGTTTGACCTGGTTTTAATTCACCATGTTTAAAAAGTCCTATATAAGCTGTATGACCTGTCATTCCAAGTGGACCTAGATATGTTTGTATAGGAATATTCATTGGCTCAATTTTTTTTAGATCATTGGAATTACAAACAAAGTAATCTCTCATTCCAAAATTACTAAAAACAATATCTCCTTCTTTAAAATTTTTGTCTTTAGATTCTTTAACTATTCCTAATGCATAACCTTCCATCTCTTCACCAATGTTAAAAGGTGGTTTATAGTTTTTTCTTTCAGTCATTCTTGCCCTCATATAAGGATCAACTGAAATCCATAAATTTAAAACCAATATATTGTTCTTAGTATCTAAAGATATCTCTTTAGTTTTTATTTCAAAGTCAGTTTCTTTTGGTAAACCTGTAGGGATATAGTTTTTTAAAGCTACAAATTTGCTTGTTACAGGCATTAATTATGATCCCCAAATAATATCAAGTATTCTCTCTCTTTTGCATGCCTTCTTATATTTTAAATAATTTTCTAAATATACTTGATAGTAATCTTGATGTTTATCTTCTGCTTTGTAAAAAATCTCAAATTCTTTAACATATGTGACTACCTTCTTTTTAAATTTCTTTTCTAATCTTTTTATATCCTTATCAATTAAATCTTTCTGATAATCGTTTTCATAAAATGCTACAGATCTGTAGCTGTATCCTTTATCGCAAAACTGGCCATAAGCATCAAATGGATCAATATTAAGCCAGAAGTTTTTTAAGAGTTCTTTATAGGATATTTTCTCTTTGTCATAAATTATTTCAACAACCTCAAAATGACCAGTATCTCCATAAGTGACTTCCCTATATGTTGGATTTGCAGTGATCCCTCCTGAGTAACCAGATATAACTTCTTCTACACCTTCCAACATTTCAAAAGATTCTTCCATGCACCAGAAGCAACCTCCTGCAAAATACGCTTTATCTTTTGAATGAGAGAATGATGTCGAGACAAGAAATAATAATAAAAAGCAGTAAAATAACCTCATATCTAAAATATATAATAATGAGGGTTTAAATCTATGGTATTAAAGGTAGCTACTTATTTAAGTAGCATACCTTTAATAAATCTTTTTTATTTTTTTTGATATTTAGCAGCTTCTTCTGATCCACTAGTTGCAGACCCTTTACTGTAAGAATGTGCCCCCATTCCTGCTAATTGACCATCTTTTACGATCAAATATTGATTTCTAATTTCTTTTCCATCAAAGAAACATTCCAATATTTCTCTAACACCATCTGCATATCTCGCTTGAGCAGATAAAGATGTACCAGAAGTGTGAGGTGTCATTCCATGATTTGGCATTGTTCTCCATACATGGTCGTTTGGAGCAGGCTGTGGAAACCATACATCACCTGCGTAACCACTTAGCTGTCCACTTTTTAGGGCTTTAGCTATTGCATCTCGATTACAAATTTTACCTCTTGCAGTGTTAACTATGTATGCTCCTTTTTTCATTTTACTTATCATTTCATCATCAAACAAATTTTCAGTTTCAGGATGAAGTGGGCAATTTATTGTAACAACATCACAAACTTTTACCATAGACTCTACTGATTCATGAAAAGTTAAGTTTAGTTCTTTTTCAACACTGTCGGGTAATTTATGTCTGTCAAAATAGTGCAAATGAACATCAAATGGTTTCATTTTTCTAAGTGCATCTAATCCGATCCTTCCAGCAGCAACGGTTCCTATATGCATTCCTTCAACGTCATAACTTCTCTGAACAGCATCTGCAATATTCCATCCACCTTCATTAACTATTCTATGTTGATTATGATAATCTCTAACCATTGAAACAATCATCATTACAATGTGTTCAGCAACTGATCTAGAATTACAGAAAGTTACTTCAACAACATCAATTTTATTATCCATTGCTGCTTGTAAGTCAACGTGATCAGAACCTATTCCTGCTGTAATTGCCATCTTAAGGTTTTTAGCTTTAGCAATTCTTTCTTTAGTTAAATAATAAGGGAAAAATGGTTGAGAGATAACAATGTCAGCATCAACAATATGTTTATCCGCTTCACATCCATCTCCATCTTTACTGTTAGTAACAACCAACTCGTGTCCATTACTCTCTAAAAACTTTCTCAAACCAAGTTCACCTGAAACACAACCAAGTAA
Organism: uncultured Pelagibacteraceae bacterium; assembly: GCA_902609705.1. GTDB lineage: Bacteria > Pseudomonadota > Alphaproteobacteria > Pelagibacterales > Pelagibacteraceae > Pelagibacter. Next base: position 23,487 of record CACLSX010000009.1, on the reverse strand, counting down.
TTGGCCTGGTGTAAAATCTCTTCCTTTAGGTGATGGCAATGTCATTCCATCTGGATATTTCTCTAATTTTGGTAAATCCGACAGAGGATAAGATTTAGGCATTCCCCCTTTTGGATCATCATACAATACACAAAGTACTTTCATTTTTACTCCTATTACTAGCTTCTTAAAGCTGAATTATTAATTATTATTTGAAAAGACTAGCATAAGTTAAATAGGACTAGCAAACAAATTGTGTTTATTTTGGGTAATTCCTTTTAGCAATAAATTTGTTCAAGATTATGCCGAAAAATATCACAATAATTGATCCACTTATAACAGGGGATATTAAATATTCAAAAGAAACCGATCCCATGATCACAATTATAGGATTTCCTCCTGCAGGAGGGTGGGTTACATTAAGAATGATCATTAATCCGACACCCATTCCAACAGCGACAGGTATAATAATATATATCGGGAGCGGAACGAAATTCACGAATATCACACCAACAAGCGAGGTTAAAAAATGACCAAAAAATATATTTTTAGGTTTTGCAAAAGGACTTTCTGGATAACCATAAAGTAAAACCATTGTAGAACCAAAGGAAGCAATCAAAAATAATCCATAAGGTGTTTTATAAGTAAGCAATGACAAAACCCCAATTGTCAAAGTAGAAAATATTGCAGCGATAACAGGTTTTTTAATATCTAAGTTATTCATCAATGCTGAGTTTCTTAAGTGCAATTAATGGCATTAATACACAGTTTTTTCTAGATATATTTTTTTTATTAAACAATTTATTAAATTTATTTAGATTTTTTGGCAAAGGTTTAATTTCATTTTCAAAATAATCGATAAGATTTTTTAATAAGTAATTCACTTTATTTTTACTTCTTTTGATAAGTTTATGAGATATTAAGCTTGCAGAAGCTTGACAGTAAACACAAGACTTTGTCTGATATCCAATATCTTGTATTATGTTTTTCTTAATATTAACTCTCATTTCAATTATATCACCACAAGTTTTATTTTTATATTTCGATCTATGAGTGTAATCTTTCAATATTTTATTATTAGTCGTGTCGGATGCAATTTTTATTATATCTAAATCCATATTTATTTAATAATATCACTAAAAATTTATAAAAAATAAATTAATTTATGCCTGATTTAAAAAATCCTAAAGTAGCTATTCCAATTGTTTTATTTGCAGGCATACTTTGGTCATTTGGACCATATGTTGTAAGACATATAGATCAACCCGAAACTGTCCCTTGGCAATACTTGTTTGCAAGAGGCATTGTTATTTTTTTATTGCTCAATGTTTACTTATTCTTGGAAGAAGGAATTTCATTTTATAAAAATTATTTAAAAATTGGGATATCTGGAATTATAGGTGGTGTTGGTTTAGGAACAGCAATGATAACTTTTATTTGGTCAATTACTAACACGACAGCAGCAGTAACTTTATTATGTTTAGCTGCAATGCCTTTTATAACCGCACTACTTGGTTTTCTTTTTTTGAAAGAAAAAATATCAATCACAGTTTGGATATCAATTTTAGTTGCAGCATTTGGTATAATTGTAATGGCCTACGGTAATACTGGAGAAAATTCTTTAATGGGTCTAATATTTGGATTAGTATCAGCACTAGGTTTTTCAATTTTTTCAGTAAGTCTGAGATGGAGAAAACAAACTCCCAAGTTTACAACTGTTGCTATAGCTGGATTATTTTGTTTTTTATTTTCAACAGTTATGCTTTTAAATAACGATGCAAATTTCTTATCTTCAAATAAAAATGAAGCATTATTTGCCACTCATGGAACACTTGTGTGCATGGGCTTAATTCTTTATTCAATTGGGTCTAAACATATTCCTGCAGCTGATTTAACGCTATTGTCTTTGACTGAAGTAATAGGAGGAATATTTTGGGTTTGGCTGCCATGGCTTGGAATAAATGAAATTCCTTCAACTAATACAATTATTGGTGGCTTCTTTATTTTTTTAGCTATTTTTTATTATAGTATGATAATGCAATCTAATAGAAGATTTATTGGATTAAATTAATTTTACATGGTTCAAAATAATAAGATTGTTAATAGTTGGAATGAATGGGATCCATTAAAACATGTAATTGTTGGAAGAGCAGATGGTACTTGTATTCCAGCACCTGAACCTGCTTTAGATGCTAAAGTTCCAGAAGACTCTGATATGCGAGGAACTTATGGTCCAAGAACTAAGGACACTGTCGATAAAGCTAATGAACTATTAGATAACTTTTCAAATTTGCTTGAAAAAAGGGGAATAAAAGTTGATAGACCAACACCTTTAGATTTTAATCAACCAACATCAACTCCTGACTGGAAAGCCGAAACTATGTTTGGATGTATGCCACCTCGAGATGTTTTGTTAACTGTGGGAAATGAAATATTAGAAGCTACAATGAGCTACAGGTGCAGATGGTTTGAGTACCTATGTTACAGACCATTATTAAAAGACTATTATAATAAAGATCCAAATATGAGACATGAGTCAGCGCCAAAACCCAGATTAACAGATGCCGATTATAGAAAAGATTATTTATCAGATAAAATTGGTGTAACTAAAAGACTTGAATGGACAGAAAATAAATACTTTGTCACAACCGAGGAAGAGCCATTATTTGACGCCGCAGATATTTTAAGATTTGGAAAGGATTTGGTTGTACAACACGGATTTACAACTAACTTAAAAGGAATTGATTGGATAAAAAGACATTTTAAGGATCATAGAGTTCATGCTGTAAATTTCCCAGGCGATCCTTATCCAATTCATATTGATGCAACCTTTACCCCAATTAAAGAAGGGTTAATTATTAATAATCCACAACGAAGACTTCCAAAAGAACAAAGAAAATTATTTGAAGATAATGGATGGGAAATTATTGATGCTGCACAACCTGCTCATAATACCCCACCACCACTTTGTTACTCTTCAGTATGGCTATCAATGAATGTTTTAGTTCTTGACCCTAAAACTGTATGCGTTGAAAAAAGTGAAAAATATCAAGCTGAACAGTTAGATAAATTAGGTATGGAAGTTATCCCTGTAGAATTGAGAGATGCATATGCTTTTGGTGGAGGCCTTCATTGTTGTACAGCCGATGTTTATAGAGAAGGTACTTTAAAAGATTATTTTCCAAAACAATAAAATGAACGCAAAAATTAATACAAAACGTAAAAGAGTAAAATTTGCTTCAGACAATGTGACAGGAGCTTGTCCAGAAGTTTTGGATGCAATTATCAAAGCAAATGATGGTATTGCTCCTCCGTATGGCAACGATGAAATTTCAGGTGTGTTACAAGAAAAATTTTCTAAAATTTTTGAAAAGGATGTTATTGTTTACCCCACAGCATCAGGAACCGCATCAAATGCTTTAGCACTTTCTGCTATATCTCCATCATTTGGAAATATTTATTGCCACAAATTTTCTCATATTAATGTTGATGAGTGTGGAGCCCCTGAATTTTATACAGGTGGAGCAAAACTTGTTCCATTGCACGGTAAAGATGGCAAAATAACAGTTGATGAGCTAAATGATAATATTGGAGGGTTTGGAATTGTGCATCACACTCAACCATCTATTGTTAGCATAACTCAAGCAACAGAAACTGGTGAAGTTTATACTTTAGATCAAATTAGAAATATTTCTGAAATCGCACACAAAAAAAAATTAAAAGTACATATGGATGGTGCTAGGTTCGCTAATGCGCTTGTTTCACTAGATGTTACTCCCGCAGAAATGACATGGAAATCAGGAATTGATATATTGTCTTTTGGAGCAACGAAGAACGGATGTATAGCAGCCGAAGCAATTATAATATTTAATAAGGAATTGGTTGGGAACTTACCATTCTTGTTAAAAAGATCTGGTCATCTATTGTCTAAAATGCGTTTTGTTTCTGCACAATTAGATGGATATATCTCAAATAATGTTTGGTTAAAAAACGCAAGACACGCAAATCTAATGGCAAAAAAATTAAGCGATGGTTTAGTTTCTAGCAATCAAGTGAAACTAGAATATCCAACAGAAGCAAACGAAGTTTTTGTGAAACTCCCAAAAAAAATGGTCGAACATCTTAATTCAGAAGAGTATATGATGAGCAAAGATGAATTAACTGGTAAAACAGTTAGATTAGTCACTGCTTGGAATACTAAAGATAGTGAAGTGGATGAGTTTTTGAATACTATTTTCAATTAAATATACTTGAAATTAACCCTTTCAAATTATAAAAGAAGTTAATGGAAGCTGTAGCAGTATTAGTAATAATAATATTATTTGCTACTGGCAGCTTTAATTAAAAGGAGAAATATGGAAGTTGTAGCTGTATTAGTTCTAGCTTATTTAGCATATAAACAATTTTTAGATTAATTATATTAATTAGTTTGGATTGTTTTTAATATCTTCGATAAAATTTAATACTTCATTAAATTTATCATCTTCGATATCTTTGTAACTAGCATTAAATTTATTTTTTATACATATTGCTACATGCGCGTATGGATTTCTTCCTTTTGGATGATTTGGGTGATCAGGCAATTGACCATTTAAATAATCGCCAGCTTCCTGAATAATTTTCCAGAGTTTACTTGAGTTTTCCTTGTTCATACTGCTTCAAACTTTGTTTTATCTCAAAAAGTTCTAGGATTAATTAGATTAATAGAGATTCAACAAATTCCCAATCTATAAGATTATCAACAAATTTATCTAAATATTCAGGTCTTCTATTTCTATAATCAATGTAATATGAATGTTCCCAGACATCACAACCAAGTATTGGTTTTAAGTTATGAATTAAAGGATTAGCAGCATTAGCTGTTTTTGTAACGACCAATTTATCATTATTTAAAGATAACCAACACCAACCTGATCCAAATTGAGTTATACCTGCTTGTTTAAATTGATCTTTAAATTTTTCAACGCTTCCAAAATCTTCTACAATTTTTTTCTCAAGTTTTGACGGAACATTCCCACCACCTTTTGGCTTCATGCACTTCCAAAAAAGATTATGGTTCCAATGCTGGCTTGCATTATTAAATATTCCAGCTTTTGAGTTATCTTTTGAGCTTTTAACAATTATATCTTCCAATGACATTTCAGCCATGTCCGTATCTTTTATAAAATTGTTAAGATTTGTTATGTAGGTTTGATGATGTTTTCCATGATGTAATTCTAATGTTTCTTGTGACATTATTGGAGACAAAGCCTCATTAGAATAATCTAGTTTTGGTAATTCAAATGTCATAGTTATTTTTTATAATATTTTCTTGTAAATAAACTTAATTAAGTTGACGCAATTAAATACAAAATTAGTTTTCTAAAGCGTTTTCTTCTCTCATAAGAATAGGTCGACCATCTTGAGCAGTGTTTAAAGGTATAATCTTACCATTGTATCTTGCGCATAACGTAGGTGCACTTCTCACTTGTTCTCCCAAATTTACTTCTAAATCTGCTATAACTAATTCAACCCCTTTCAATATACTCAATATCTTCATTATTCCTCCGTTTTATGATGATGGCTTAAATATTAAACACAAGCCGTTATTACAATATCTCTTTCCTGTCGATCCAGGACCGTCTTCAAAGACATGTCCGTGATGAGCACCACATTTTGCACAATGGTATTCAATTCTTTTCATGCCAAAGCTGTAATCAACCTTAGTTTTAAAAGCTCCAGGAAGCGCCTCTGTAAATGATGGCCAACCAGTTCCACTATCAAATTTCGAGCTAGACTTAAATAGTTTAGCTCCACAATTTGCACAGTGATAAAAACCTTCTCTTTTCTCATAATTAAGAGGGCTTGAGAATGGTCGTTCGGTTGCTTCCTCAAACATTATTTTTTTTTGGGCTTCTGTTAAATTTTGATTAATTATTTTTTTGGTTTCAGCTAATGAAATTTTGTATGGAAAAATACTGTATAATAATGATCCAAATATAGACAATTTTATAAATTTTCTTTTGTTCATAACTTTCTTAATAGATCAATATTACTTTATTTGAATGAGATATTTTGACAGTTTCGATTTTAAATTGGTAGCTCCATAATTAATGAAGCTACCAGTTATATTATTGTCCAGGAGCTTTATAGCCACTTGATACTTTTGTTGCATGATTTGCAATTTCATTCATTGGTGTTTCCTCACAAATGGCGATATTTTTAAGTGCACCACTTCCCTCAGTAGCCATTTTTATAGCAGCCATTTGCTCAAATGTGCCATGAGTTTCAACTATAAAGTCATAGGGTCCTCTTAAATATGTGTAAGATTTCATTTCAGCACCAACACTTTCAGAACACTTTCTAGCAACCTCAGATCTATCTGATCCTGGATCTTTTAAAAAGCCTGCGAATGCTTTCTCTGTAAAATTTCCCATTAAAAAAAATTTAGCCATAGATACCTCCTTGAAATGTATTATAGCACTTAAATAATTTTTTTTAATATTTTATTACTTTATAAAAAATTTATTCTCGTCCAATTTGTAATAATTGAGGTGGTTCAAATACTCCACTTTGTATTTCGCTGTTTGATATATTTATCATGGATTTGGCAACTATTTCTGCATTTATCGATTTATATTTTTTTAAATCTCCAACTAAAATTGGCGATATACATTTCATGGCGAAAATACCTATTTTTTCTCCCAATCTTTCCTCTATTCTTTTTCCAATTAAAAATGAAGGTCTAATTACAATAAATTTTTTAAAGTTTAGTTTTCTTAATTCTTCTTCAGTCATACCTTTATTTTTTAAATACAAATTTGTTTTTTTTGAACTGGCACCCAATGAAGAAACATAAGTAAAATTTTGTACACTATTATCGCTACAAATTTTTCCAATTGTTACAGGTAAATTGTATTCGGTGTTTATATAATCTTGTTTGTTAGGTGTTTTTTTTCTTGTAGTTCCAATGCAAAAAAAACAATCATCGCCTTTTATTTCTGATTTAATATTTTCTAATTTTGTAAAATCTGTTTGAATAACTTCTATTTTGGGATCAATTTTTGAAGTAGAAGATCTTACAAAAACCTTAATTTTTTTATATTTTTGATCATTAGTTAACAGTTTAAGTAATATTCCACCAATTAATCCAGTTGATCCGAATATTAATGCTGTTTTCATAATTTTGAACTTACACTAAATTTTCTTAAATTCGTTCAAATTATTTGGTTCATCTATTGGTTCAGTTGAAGGATTAAGTTCTATACCGGCTGGAGTAATTGTTTGAGGCATAGGTGCAAATTGTGAATCTGGGTTATCTCCAGATTCTCTAATTTGCATTCTATATATTCCAAATAAACCAATAAATGAATGAAATATAATTAAAAAAATAAAAAATCCATTTTCTCCTAAAAATTCCATAAATAATGAGCACATAAAAGGACCGCAAATTGCACCAAGACCAAAAACAAATTGTAATCCTGCTCCTGCTGCTACAAATTTTTCTTTTGGTATAAAATCATTTGTGTGTGCAAAAATTAATGCAAACATTGGTAGACTACAAAAAGAAAAACACATTATACAGATATAAAAAAATAATTTTGATGTAGCTAAACCTGCAGGCATATACATTTGACCCGAAGAAATAATCGCCAAAAAACAAAATAAAGCTGCTCCAAATGTTGTATAAATAATTACAATTCTTCTATCCAAAACATCTGATAATTTTCCAATTGGCCATTGAGATATAGCTCCAGATATCGCAAATAAAAATGTTACTATTGAAACTTCTAAAATACTAAAATTCATCGATGTAGCATAAACTGCAATCAATGAAAAAACAGCAGAATGTGATATTCCAATTAAAAACGAACTTACAACACCAAATGGTGATGATTTATAAACTTCCTTGAGTTTCATACCTGATATTTTTTTAAAGTTTGGAGCCTTTCTTTTTGTTAATAATATTGGAACAAGAGACAATGACATAAATAAAGATATCAATATAAAAGGTTGAAAGTTTTCTGGTTTACTAAAGTTTATGAAAAACATTCCAATCGCCATAGAGGCATACATAACAATCATATAGATTGATAAAACACTACCTCTATTCTTATTTGTAGATCTATCATTTAACCAGCTTTCAGCAATTGTATAAAGGCAAACCATGCTAAATCCAGAAATCATTCTAAGCACGAACCATGAAATAGGATTTACAAAAATAGAGTGTAACAAGACCACAATTGAAGTGACAGAAGCAAAAGCCGCGAATACTCTAATATGTCCAACTCTATGAATTAATGATTGTATAATTTTTGCTCCAATAAAATATCCAACAAAATATCCAGAAAACAAAAAACCTGTCGATGATAGACCAAAATTTTCTTTAACTGCTCTAACACCTAAAAGAGTACCTTGAAAACCATGAGCGAGCATTATAAATGCCATACCCATAAAGAGAGCCCAAGAGTTTTTTATAATTTTGTTCATAAAATTAGCGGTGTTTATGGGCGATCTAATTTTAAATCAAGACAAATTTGTGACAAAAAGAAAAATAATTTTATTTAGAAGAAGATTTTAATTTTAGATAAGAGTGAATAGCTATAGTGAAAATAATTACAAGTCCACCAACTATTGTCTCTATACTCGGCTGTTCTTTGATAACTAACCAAACCCAAATGGGTCCTAAAATGGTCTCTAGAAGAAAAAACAGATTAACTTCCTCGGCAGGTATAAATCTTGGAGCAATCGTCACCAAAACGAATGGTATTGCTACACACAAAATACACATTAAAGGTATATAAATCAGGTCTTTTTCAACTAACTCATAACTTTCAACGAAAAAGAGAGCAAATAGAGCTACTGTAAGCTTACCGACAACTGCTGAAGGTAGCAAATCTCTATCTTTTGCCGACCTGATTATTACCGCGTTGGTGGCGAGTCCAAAAGCTGTTGTTATACCCATAAGATCACCAAATAAGTTACCCATCTCTAGAGAGTCATAAAATATATATATTACAGCTACTAAAGTAATAGCTATAGCTATCCAGGTCTTCTTATCGGGAACCTCTTTTAAAAATATTGCACCAAGGATTGCTGAAAGCATAGGTGCCATCGCAATCATTATTAATGTATTTGCTACATTTGTATTTTGTATTGAAATTATAAATGTGATGTTACAAATCGAAAAACTAATAATATAAAAAATACCAGCATAACCAACATTCAAAAATGCTTTAATAAAGTTTTTTTTATAAAATATGAGAAGTCCAATTAATACAGCTACAAATGGTATCGCACCTCTATAAAACAATAATCCCCAAGTATCTATAGAAGATAATCTTATAAAAAGTGAATCTGGTGTGATAAACATCACAGCTATAAATGCAAGGGATGATCCTTTTTGCTGATTTGACAAATTTTTCAACTATAAACCTTTCCAAAAAGTCTTAGCCAAGTTTATCTGAGATAAATCAAAATATGTTTTTATACCCGTTGGTGATGTTACATTTATATCTCCATTTAACTTTCCATCAATGAAGTCTATTCCTGCAAAGTATATTCCGTCTTTCTTAATTTTTTTTGCAATTATATTTGAAATTTTTAGCTCTTTATTACTTAAAAATGCGATTTTAGGTTTTGCACCTTTGCTCATATTGCTCAATATTGATCCTGATTTTGGAACTCTAGATATAGCTCCGCAAATCTTACCATTTATAATAAAAACTCTTTTATCTCCAAACTTAATTTTATTTAAAAATTTTTGACACATAATGTGACCGTGTTTTTTCAATATTTGCTTTAATTTAAGTAAATTAAGCTTCCCTGAAATAAGATTTATATCATTACCACCATAGCTATGAATAGGTTTAATTATTATCTTTTTATGTTTTTTGAAAAATTTTTTAATTTCAATCAAATCTTTAGTAAATATTGTATCCGCCATATAGTTTTTAAAATTTAAAGAATAAAATTTTTCTGAAATATTTCTTACTGAAGTAGGATCATTAATAATTTTTGTTTTATCTTTGATTCTATCTAGCATTAATGTTGTAGAAATATATTCCAAGTTAAAAGGTGGATCCTGTCGGATTAAAATATATTTTGCCAAGGATAAGTCTAATTTTGATTTTTTTATAATTTTATAAAATTTCTTTTTTGAATAATCAATTTTAATAAAATATCCTTCACTTACAGTTTTTCCTCTTATATTCGATAAATTTTCTGGATAATAATAAAATAATTTATAACCCTTGTTTTGAGCTTCATGAGCTAAAAAAATAGTAGTATCTGTTTTGATATTTATTTTTTTTAAATTATCACCTTGTATAGCAACAATTTTATTGGTCATATAAATCATTCAAATTTTCGGAATTTGAATACTTACTTATTATATTATCTGCATTTGTTTTTTTATTTTTTACAATTTTTTCTAAGTGATCTAAAAACTTTGCTTCACTTAATTTTTTTCTATTTAAAAAGTCTCTCTTCTTTAATCCTGATTTTGAAATGTCTATTAGTCTCTCTGCCCAATACGAAATAGTCTTGCCCATCAAATTAGTTTTTAAGCCGTTTTTAGGAGCATTTTTATAAGCTGAGAGCACTTCATTAGTTTCCCAATTTTTAATTAAATCTAAAGCTTCTTCCAGATTTCCATAAAGTAATCCAGTGAATAGGGCAGGACCAGCACATAAACACTCCCATCCGCAAGCATCCATTGATCTTAATTCGATATATTGTTTTAATCTGTTCTCTGTAAATATTGTTCCTAAATGTGTATCAAGATCATTAGTACTAGGAATTCTATTTCCAATTTCTTTAATTTCTCCATTCATAAAGTTTTTAAATAAATATTTTTTTCCAGATATATAATTACCTTCACTTTGTAAAAATAAGATTGGATAATTCATAATATAATCTGCATATTTTTCAAAATTTACATCTTTTAAAAAAAACTCAGGCAATCCACCTCTAGATGTTTCTTGCCAAACTTTAGATCTGTAAGATAAGTATCCACTATTACTTTTTTCAACTATCGAGGAATTTGCAAAAAGTCCGATAGATATTGGAACTAAATTATTTGCCAACTTAAATTTTTTTATAAAATCTTCTTCTGAGGTATAGTCTAAATTTAATTGTGTGCCTGCAGTTTTATACATCATATCCAAACTTAGTTTTCCTCCAATAGGCATATCTTTAGTCATAACTTCATATCTTTTTTTTGGATTATTAGGTATATCCTCAAGCTTAGATATAGGATCATAACCAGAGCTTACTATTTTAAAACCCAATCTTTCAATTACCTGATTTAATTCAAATAAATATTCATGAGATTCAGCACAAGCTTCGTGAATATTATTTAATTTTGCTCCAGATAGCTCTATTTGATTGCCAGGCTCTAAAGTAATACTTTTACCATTCTTACTTAAAGCTATTGGATTTTTTTCCTCAAAAACAGGTTTCCAGCCAAACTCATATAAATTTTCAAACATTTTCTTGATTTTGGGATAATCAATTCTAGTATTTGTTTTTTTATCAAAAATAAATTTTTCATGCTCAACTCCAATCTTTAAATTAGATTTATCCTTTGAGCCTGACTTAAAATGTTCTATTATTTGTTCCTTTGTTTCTATCATTAGCTTATATTGTTTCTTTTTAGATAATCTTCAATTTCCTTTATATTACTTAATTTGTTAGAGCAAGTTTGATTTTTACATATAACAATTTTTGCATCTTTTTCCTTATTATCTAGATATTTAAATGTAGCTCTATTAAAATATTTCTTTTGTAAATACTTTTTTATATTTGGATCTAAATTTTGCTTTCCGTGAATTGTAAAAGATATACTTTCATTACAAATGTCCAATGATTTAACAAAACTAAACATTTGTGCAAAGTTTGAGTTTAAAACTTGGTGGAAACTTTTCTTTAAAATATCAATTTTTTCAAACCATATTTTGTCACTAGTTATTATATATAGCTTGTTGCATAAGTTTAAATACACACTATTTCCATTCGGTATATTATTATCATTTAGATCTACTGGCTGAACAAAAAGGTCATTGTCTAATATTTTATTTTTTTGCATTAATCCTGATTTTTTATCAAAGAAGTATTCCCATGATTTTATTAATATTTCTTTTGCTTTTTCGATGTATTTATCTTCACCATCTAATTCATAAATAGTTATCAAGAGACTTGCATAATATACGTAATCTTCCAAAAAAGCGTCAATCTCTGTGTCTTGATAACAATGGAAAATTTTGTCTGATAAATATTTTTCTAATATATTTATACTTGATAGAGTATTTTGTTTTAAATCTTCATTATCAGTTACTAACGATGAAAAAAGGAGAGTTTCTAACAAAAAACAATTTTGATCAGTTTGAGATTTATCATCAAATAATGGTTTGGTACGTTTGTTTCTTTGATCTAATAACGTTTTTTCTGTGTTTGAGATTTCTTTAATCTCATCATGAGAAAGTTTATTATGAGTCTCTATTAAAATATTATTACCTTCAAAATTTCCCTCTTCAGTTAAACTATATTTTTTTGCAAATAAATTAAATTTAGGACCGAGAGTATTTTTTAGTTCTTCAAAATTCCATACATAATATTTTCCTTCAACACCATCGCTATCGGCATCATATGCAGACCCATAAAGATCAAAATGATTTTTAAATTCTAAATTAATAAAATCTATAGTTTGCTCTAACTTTCCTTTATAATAAAGATTATTAGTTTTTTGAAAGAACTTATTTAACAATCCTATATATTGAATATTATCATAAAGCATTTTTTCAAAGTGGGGAACTATCCAATTTTCATCGACAGTATATCTTGCTATACCACCAGCTAGATGATCATACATTCCTTTTGAAGAAATATTGTAAAGTAAAGTTTCAACGGGTTTAAAGTATTCTTCTTTTCCTGTTTTTAAATAAAAATAAAACATTGCATCAAATAAATAAAATTGGGGAAACTTAGGAGCTCCTTTGAAACTTCCATTATTTTTATCGAGGTGTTGTATAATTTTTTCTAAAAATGGTTCTAATGGTTGATTTAATACTGCTGATCTTTGATTAATTTTACCAAATATTTCTTGCATTTGGGGCGCTTGATCAAGAATTTTCTCTCTATTTTTATTATATACGTCAGAAACATTATTTAGAACTTTTTGAAAATCCGGTCTTCCATGCATTTCTTTAGGAGGGAAATAAGTTCCACCAGTAAAAGGAACTCCATTTTCATCAAGAAACATCGATAGAGGCCAACCTCCTTGGGTTCCTGTTAAAATAGATAAACTTCTTTGAAAAACATAATCTAAATCAGGTCTTTCTTCTCTATCAACTTTAATATTTATAAATTTTTCATTCATTATTTTAGCTGTCTGATCATCTTCAAAACTTTCATGAGCCATCACATGACACCAGTGACAACTCGCATATCCAACACTAAGAAATATTGGTTTTTTTTCTTTTTTTGCCTGTTCTAAACTTTCTTTATTCCAAGCAAACCAATTTACTGGGTTATCTTTATGTTGCTTTAAATACGGACTTTTCTCTTCCTTAAGTTTGTTAGTCATGTCTTCTTTTAACAATTAGTGATGATAAAAAGGTTTTCTATCAAATATTTTTTTCACCATTGGTGCAAACTCTTTTAGAGACATAGATTTGTAATTAGGATCAAAGGAAGACTGGTCATATTTTTCACAAAAATCAACTGTATCTTGATAATATTTGTGATCTTTGAATTTATCCCTAGCATTTCTATCACCTCCTAAATGATGAGCACTGTAATAAGTTTGAAAAAGTCCATGGTGAAGTATTATCCAATATGTTTTTTCTGAAACATATGGTCTGATTATTGAAGCAGCATATTGAGAATGATTCATAGGCGCCAAGTCATCTCCTATGTCATGAAGTAAAGTTGCTACAACCATCTCTTCACTTTCACCGTTTTTGTACGCTCTTGTTGCTGCCTGTAACGAATGTTCTAATCTAGTTATTTGATAGCCTTCAAGAGTTGTAGTTTGACTTGCAAGATATTTAAGCAATCTATCAGCAGTTTTGCGTTCAAAATTTTTTTCATACTTTTCTAATAATTCATAATCTTCTCTTGAACCATTTTTCATTTCAGTAAAATTCACTTTTTTCATTAATTGCTCGACCCAGTACTTAATAATGATAATTGTGTAACTTTATCTTCTCCAAGTTCATCAATTATTTTTACAGGATAATCACCAGTAAAATGATGATCAGTTAATTGAGGATAAGCATCATTTCTCTTTTCAAAACCCATTCCTCGATATAAACCATCTAATGTTAAAAATTTAAGTGATTTTGCTTTTATAAATTCTTTTATTTCATCTACTGATTTATTTGCTGCTAATAGTTCTTTTTTTGTAGGTGTATCAACTCCATAAAAATCTGGGTATTTTATTTCTGGACTTGCTATCCTGACATGTATCTCTTTGGCGCCATTATCGTACAACATTTTTACAATTTTTGATGAAGTAGTCCCTCTCACTAAAGAATCGTCAACCAAAATAATTTTTTTATTTTTTATTACTGAAACGTTTGCGTTCAATTTTAATTTAACCCCTAAACTTCTAATTTGCTGCGATGGTTCTATAAAAGTTCTACCAACATAATGATTTCTTATTAAACCTAAATCAAAGTTTATTTTTTTTTCCTCAGCATAACCCAATGCAGCTGCATTTCCAGAATCTGGTACAGGTACAATTAAGTCAGCATCTAAATTATCTTCTTTTGCTAATTCAGCTCCAAATCTTTTACGATATTCATAAGCAGTTTTACCATTTAAAATACTATCTGGTCGTGAAAAATAAATATATTCAAAAACACATGGTCTTACTTTTTTTTGAGGAAAAGGCTTAATACTTTTTAATTCATCATTTTCTACATAAACAATTTCACCATTTTCAACTTCTCTAACAAATTTTGCTCCGATAATATCAAAGGCACATGTCTCAGATGCAAAAACATAAGAGTTTTTTAATTTTCCTATAACTAGAGGTCTAATTCCATAAGGATCTCTTACCCCAATAAGAATATTTTGTGTCATCATAACTAATGCATATCCCCCTTGAATTTGAAATAGAGCATCAATAACTTTATCAATTGTCTTTGGTCTTTTTGATTTGGCTATAAGTTTTACTATCGTTTCAGTATCTGAAGTTGTGTAAAAGATTGAGCCTTCTTCAACCATTTTATTTCTTAGTGTTATTGCATTCGTTAAATTTCCATTATGCGCAACTCCAATTCCACCTGAATTAGTATCAGCAAAGAATGGTTGTACATTTCTTAAAGCAGTTCCGCCAGTTGTAGAATATCTGTTATGACCTATGGCGTAATTTCCTGGCAAGTTTTTTAAAACTTTTTCATCATTAAAGTTGTCCCCAACTAGACCAAATCTTTTTTCAGAGTGATATTTTTCACCGTCAAATGATACAATTCCACAACCTTCTTGTCCTCTATGTTGTAGGGCATGAAGTCCTAAAGCAGTTAAAGTTGATGCTTCTGGTGTGTTACTTATACCAAATACGGCACATTCCTCTTTTAATTTCGGGTTATACATCTTGAACTTTTTCTTTAGCATCTTCATATTGTTTTTGATTTGGAAATACCTTTATAAGATAGATACTACCTTTTTCAACCCAAGGAAATGTTAACGAATCTTTTAAATTTAATGGCCATTTTTTGCTATCATAAACAACATCAATAGCTGTGAATAAACAAACAATTAGAACATAGCTCTTAGCGATTCCAAAGAAAAAGCCAAAAACTTTGTCGACCGAACCTAATCCCGTGTAAGTAATAATTTTACTTATTGCTTTGTTTGTTAAAAGAATAAGAAATATTATTAAGATAAATAATATTACGCCTACAGTTATATCAATAACATATTCACTATCTAAAATACCATCAAAGTAAGGTTTTACTTTAGGAAATAAATAAATTGTTAAAATATATGCCAAAACCCATTTAGCAGCTGACAATAAACTTAAAATAAAACCTTTTCTAGATCCTTGAATTAGAAAATAAATTGTTAATACAAAAAAAATATAATCAAACAATGTTACTTGTATTAAAAAATCCTGAATAACTTCAATCATTAACTAAATGGCTTAATTTTTATCAACAATGAAGGTAAAAGTGTTAAAACTGAAACCATTGCAAGTAACATGGCAATTCCTGTGAAAACACCAAAGTAAATTGTAGGTATAAAATTAGACATTATTAAAATTGAAAATCCAAAAACTATTGTAATAGATGTATTTAAAATAGCTTTACCAACAGTCGAATGACATAATTTTAATGTTTTTTTATAACTTTTTAACTTTGTATACTCTTCTTTAAATCTGTAAATATAATGAATGCTATTATCAACAGCTATACCTATTGTTATTGCAGCAATTGTTATTGTCATCATGTCTAGTGGAATTCCCAATAGTCCTATTAAACCTAATATAAAAAAAGCTGCTATAAAATTTGGTACAACACCTATCAAAGCTAATTTTAAATTTTTGAAAAGAATAATAAACATTATCAAAATTCCAAACATAACAAATCCAAGAGTCAAAATTTGAGATTTAAATAAACTTTGTAACAGGTTATTAAAAAGAATTAATACTCCTCCCAATTTGAATTCATTTTTTTTTAAATCTAATTTATTTTCAAGATCAGAATTTATTTTAATCAATAAATCATTTCTTCTTAAATTATCTAAAGAATCCTTTATTCTTAAACTTATTCTAGCTTCAGAATCTTTTATAGAAATATAAGGATCTACAATCTCTTTTTTTATATTATCAGGTATTTTTGTGTACAATACACCCATTTCTAGAGAGCCTAATTCTTTATTATTGTTTAATTGAGTGGCGACGTCAATAATTGAGGAAAAAGAGAGAACTTTTCCAACAGGCTCTAAAGAGTCTAAGTAATTATGAACCTTTTTTATTTTATTTATTTTATCTTTTGTAAACCAGTATTTATCATCACTCTCATCCTCGTCTCCCCAATCATCTTCTTCATCATCTGATTTTTCATCACTTTTATCTTGCTTAGGAAATTTCAAAATTACTTCAAGAGGGGTCGTGCCTCCCAATTTTTCATCAATAAGCTTCATACCTTTATATATTTCTGTATTTTTATCAAAATAATTTATAAAACTATTTTCTACCTCAAGCTTTGAAATACCAAATATACTTAGAAATATAATTATTATTGTTGTTCCAAAGATAGTATTTTGATTTGAAAATGAAATTTTACCAAAAAAATTAGTTATAACAGATCCCTTTTCTTCTTTAAGTGAAGTTTTATTAAAATTTAGTAAACTAATTAATGTTGGCAACAAACTAAAGGTAATAAGAAAAGAAATAATCAAACCAAAAGTCATCATGAATCCAAAGTCAATTATTGGTTTTATTTCACTGAATATTAAAGATAAAAAAGCAAATATAGTTGTCAAGGCTGTATATAAAATAGGCCAGAACATCTTACTTGTTGTTAACGAAATAATTTTAAATTTATTTAATCTTGGAAATTGTTTTGAAAGCTGAAGATATCTTGTGCTAATATGTATATTCATAGCCATAGTTAATATCAACATTAACGCTATAAAATTTGATGAAATAACTGTAACTTTCCATCCTAAGAGACCCAGAAGACCAGTCATTATTACTACTGAAAAGAAACAACTACTTACAGGTACAACCACCCATATCAATCTTCTAAATACATACCAAAGAGTTGCAATAATAAAAATAAAAACCCCAAGTCCAAAAACAATTATATCATTTTTAATAAAAGTCATCATGTCATCAGTAATCATTGGAATACCGCCTAAATGAATTTTACTAGTCGAAGTAAAATTTTTTATTACTTGTCTTATCTCTAAGATATTTTTATGATTTTGTTTTTTCAAATCATCTTTATATTTTTCTTTATCTTCTTTACTCTTAAATTCTTTCATTTTATCTTTGGATTTTAAATAAACTATAATGCCAGATGTTTTGCCATCCTCACTGATAACAAAATTTCTGAAAACAGGACTGTTTAATATTTCATTAAATCCTCGTTCTTTATCAATACCTTGTGATATTAGAGTTGAATAATTTTGCAATCTTTTGATCAGTGGCTCATCAGAGCTGCTTAATAAAGGAATATCCAATATTGTGATTACACTATGTACCCAATCAAGTTTTTGAATCTTTTTTTTTAATAATAGAAGATTATTAATAGATGTTTCATCAATCATACTCATTTTTGGTGTGTAGGTAAGAACTAAAAATTCTTTCGCACCGTATCTGTCGTTTATTTCATTTAAAAATTTTAAATCTGGATCACCTTCTATCAATAAAGTTTCAGAGGATGCATCTAGTTTAAAGTTTTTTGAGTAATATCCAAAAAAACATAAGCAAATTAATAACAAAACTAAAATTAAGCTCGGTTTTTTTAAGACAATATTTTGATAAAATTTGGCTAACATCAAATATTAGCTGTTATAATTTAATTTAATTATTTTGAATATCTTTAAATTTGGTAAACATAGCTTCAAATTCAAGCATTATATTACCTGTCGGACCATGTCTTTGCTTACCTATAATAATTTCTGCTAAATGAGATACTTCATTCATTTTTGCTTGCCACTCTGCATGTTCTACAGTCGCTGGTCTCGGTTCTTTTCCTTGAAGATAATAAGCCTCTCTAAATACAAACATAACTACATCGGCATCTTGTTCAATAGATCCTGATTCTCTTAAATCTGAAAGCAATGGTTTTTTCTCATCTCTTTGCTCAACAGCCCTAGATAGTTGTGATAATGCTACTACAGGAACTGCTAGTTCCTTTGCCAATGCTTTTAATCCTTGTGTAATTTCTGATATTTCTTGAACTCTTCCATCTTTATTATTCGAGCCCCTCATTAATTGGATATAGTCTATCACAATTAAATTTAGTCCATATAATCTCTTAATTCTTCTTGCTCTATTACTTAAAGCTGCAACAGATATGGCAGGTGTCTCATCAATGTATAATGGTAATTCAGATATATCTTTTGAAGTTTCAATAAATTTATCAAATTGCTCTTCACTGATTTTTCCTCTCCTTATATCATTTGACTTAATCCTGGATTGCTCTGCTAAAATTCTAGTCGATAATTGCTCTGATGACATCTCTAGAGAAAAAAAAGCAACTGAGGTTTTATCTCCTTTATCTTGGAAATTTTTAGCCGCATTGAATGCTATATTAGTAGCCAAAGCAGTTTTTCCCATTGAAGGTCTTCCAGCAATTATTATTAAATCAGATTTATGTAATCCTCCTAACCTATCATCAAGATCTGTTAGTCCTGTTGGAACTCCTACAATACCTTCTTCATTTTTGTATGCATTTGAAGCCATTTCAATAGTTTGTCTCATAGCTTCGTCAAATTTAATCAATGAAGAGTTAAAAGATCCTTTTTCCGCCAAATCAAAAAGTGACTTTTCATAATTTTCGATTATTTTTTGGCCATCATTATTTAAATCATTTAGTTTAGCTAAATCAATTACTTCTCCTGAAATTTTTATCAGCTCTCTTTTAACGTATAAATCAAAAATTAATTTTGAATATTCTATTGCTTGCCTAGATGAAGACGAGAATTTTGTTATTTTTACTAAATACTCTGGAATATTTAATTCATCTTTTTCTTTTTCAAAATAATTTTTTAATGTGATGGGATTTGCTAACATACCTCCGTAAATTAATTTTTCTAATGCTTCATATATTTTCTTATGTATCGGATCATAGAAATTCTTAGAAGATACAATTAAATTAATATCATCAAAAATTTCATTATTTAAAAGTATTGATCCAATTACAGATTGCTCAGCTTCGATATTATTTGGTAATTCTTCAGACTTATTGCTTACAAGATTAAATGTTTGAGACATAATTTATCTTATTTATTTTCTACAATTATGGCAAAATATAATAAGCACTGGGGAAAAAAATGTATAATTATTAATTTTCTTCTTGATTTAAAACAGTAATTTTTATTTGAGTTTGTATGTCTGAATGTAAGTTCAATGTTACTTCAAAAGTGCCTAAAGACTTTATTTCTTTATTAGGTTGTATCATTGATGGATTTATCTCAACATTGTCAGTTTCTTTAAGAATTTTAGAAATCTCAGTTGGTTTTACTGATCCATAAAGTTCACGATTTTCAGTACTTAATTTCTTTATAGTATATTCTTTATTTTTAACTTTATTTTCGATTTCTTTAGATAAGTTTTTTCTATCTTGATCTTTTTTATTCAAATCATTTTTTATTTTTTCTACTTCTTTAATGTTTTCTTTTGATGCAAATAGCGCTTTTTTTTTTGAAATTAAAAAATTTCGAGCATAACCTCTTTTTACATCTATTATCTCACCAATAGATCCAACTTTTCTTACATTCTCTAATAATATTACTTTCATTATATTAATGCTAAATTTCTAGCTCTTTTAATTGATAAAGATAAATCTCTTTGTTTTTTTTGACTAACAGATGTAATTCTTGATGGTAAAATTTTACCATTTTCTGAAACATACCTTCTTAATAACTTAATGTTTTTGTAGTCAACAATTGGAGCACCTTTTCCTGATAGAGGACATTTTTTTTTAAATTTATATTTTTGATTTTGAAAAACACTTAACTTTGAAAAATTATTTTGTGTATTTTTTCTTTTAGGATTTCTTTTTTTCATTTGTTAATACTATTTTTTTTCATCTTCACTTTTTTTAAAATAATCAGTTTCTAAATCTAACTTTTTCATTTTAACAGTTAAAAATCTTAGTAAATTCTTGTCAATTTTTTCATTTTTTTCTAACTCTTTTATGGTCTTGCCCTTTCCTTCAATTTTAAAATGTAAATAATTCCCTTTTTTATTTTTTTTTATTAGATAGGATAAATGCATTAAACCCCAACTCTCAAATTTAAGAATATTTCCTTCATTGTCCTCAATTATCTTTGTATACTTTTCCTGAAGTTGCTTGATTTGACTAGGAGAAGTATCTTGCCTTGCTATCAATGTGTGCTCGTAATAGTTCATAAAATTTTATAGAAAAAATCAGGATATACTATTATAAATTTTTAATTACAATATAAAAAAAAAGCTAAATTTATTAACATTTTTTATGTTTTCAATATTATTTCCAGGTCAAGGTTCTCAAAATGTTGGAATGGGAAAAGAACTGTTTAATAATTTCAATTTTGTAAAAGATTATTTTTCCATTGCAGATGATGTATTAAATAAGAATTTAACAAAAATAATTTTTGATGGACCAAAAGAAGAATTAGACAAAACTGAAAATACTCAACCAGCAATTTTTTTAATCAGTTATGCTTTTTTTAAAGTAATTGAAAAGGAATCACATTTTAAAATCACAAATGCAGAGTATTTTGCTGGCCATTCTTTAGGTGAATACTCAGCCCTTTGCTGCGCGAATTCTATTTCATTTAGTCAAACAATTAGATTATTAAAATTTAGAGCAGAAGCGATGCAAAATGCAGTTCCAATTGGTCACGGTGGAATGATAGCTGTGCTCGGAATAAATATTGATGAAATTAAAATTATTCTAGAAGCTAACAGTAGTATATTTTCTTGTTATATTGCAAATGATAACTCAAATGGTCAAATCGTAATTAGTGGAAAAGTAAAAGATCTTAAATTACTTGAAAACGAATTGATAAAAAAAAAAATTAAATTTGTAAATTTATCTGTAAGTGCACCTTTTCATTGTCCTTTAATGAAAAATGCAACAAAAAACATGAAGCAAATTATTAATGAAACAGATTTTAAAGATCCTATTATTAACATAATTTCAAATGTAACAGCAAACCCTTTATCAAAATCTGAAGAGATAAAAAAATATTTGATTGAGCAAATAGAAAATCCAGTCAGATGGAGAGAAAGTATTACAAACATGATCGATTTAGGGGTAAATAAATTTATTGAAATGGGTCCTGGTAAGGTTTTATCAGGTTTGGTAAAAAGAATTGATAGAAATGTACAATTAAATCAAGTAAATGATTTATCTGATATAAAAAATTTAATAAATGATTAATCTTAATAATACCAATATTATATTAACAGGCTCTACTGGTGCTATAGGTGGTGCTATTTTAGAAAAATTATATAATTTAAATGCTAGAATAATAGCAACAGGCACGAATGAAAATAAATTAAATGATCTTAAACAAAAATTTGGAAAAGTTATTATTAAAAAATTTGATATATCAAATCATTCATCGATCGAGTCATTTATTGACGAATGTAGCAATTCATTAGAAAATAAAATAGATGTATTAATTAATAATGCTGGAGTTACATCTGATAACTTGTCTATAAGAATGAAAGAGGAAGAATGGAACAAAGTTATAAATCTTAATTTAACATCTTCTTTTATATTAAGTAAGTATGCTATAAAAAAAATGTTAAAAAACAGAAATGGTAAAATAATAAATATTACTTCTATTGTTGGTCATACTGGAAATATCGGTCAGGCTAATTATGCAGCTTCAAAAGCAGGGTTGATTGGGATGTCAAAAAGTTTAGCTCAAGAGTATGGGAAAAAAAATATTAAAATAAATTGTGTTTCACCAGGATTTATAAAATCAGAGATGACCGATAAGATTAGTGAATCATACAAGAAAATTATGGAAGAAAAAATTTCCCTAGGAAGATTTGGCATTCCAGAGGATGTAGCAAATGTAGTGACATTTCTATCTTCTAGTTTATCTGATTATATTACAGGTGAAACAATCCATGTTAATGGAGGTATGTATTTTAGTTGACAAAGTTATATAAATATTTATTAACAAATTTAATTATAAGTTAAAATTATGTCAGATGATGTTTCAAGCAAAGTAAAAAAAATTGTTGCAGATCACTTGGGTATTGATGAGTCAAAAGTTACTGAAGAATCTAGTTTTATAGATGATTTGGGAGCTGATAGTTTAGATACCGTTGAGTTAGTTATGGCTTTCGAAGAGGAATTTGGTTCAGAAATTTCAGATAGCGATGCAGAAAAAATTCTAACAGTTGGTGATGCTGTAAAGTTTATTGAAAACAAAGCGAATTAGTTTTTAAATTCAATGTCCAGCTTTAAAAAAGGTGGAATGTTTATTCTCTCTTCACCTTCAGGTGCTGGGAAAACCACTCTTGTAAAAAAAATTTCAAAAAATAAAAATTTTTCAATTTCTGTCTCACATACAACTAGACCACCTCGCTTAAACGAAAAAAACGGAAAAGATTACTATTTCATCTCAAAAAATAATTTCAAAAAACTAATCAAAAAGGGAGAATTTTTAGAGCATGCTAGAGTATTTGATAATTTTTATGGTTCTTCAAAAAAAAAAATTATTGAAAAGTTAAAAAAAGGAAAAAATATATTATTTGATATAGACTGGCAAGGAACCAGACAAATTAGAAACAAAAAATTAAATTATAAACTATTAACTATTTTTATACTACCGCCATCGAAA
>CACLSX010000008.1:27500-38509 GCA_902609705.1 uncultured Pelagibacteraceae bacterium | reverse complement strand
AAACAATTTTAATGATAGAATTTTTAAAAGAATTTTGGGATTTTTTAAAAATAAGAAAAAAATATTGGCTTTTTCCAATATTTATAATTTTATTTTTGTTTGGTGCTCTAATAGTTTTAACACAAGGAACGGTTGTTGCACCATTTATTTATACAATTTTTTAATATTAAATGATATCTGTCCTTGGTATTTCAGCTTTCTACCATGATAGTGCTGCTGCAATTATAATTGATGGTGAAATTATTGCTGCAGCTCAAGAGGAAAGGTTTACAAGAATAAAACATGATTCAAACTATCCAAAAAATGCGATTAGTTACGTGCTTGCGGAGGCTAAAATAAAATTAAGCGAAGTTGACCATATAGTCTTTTATGAAAAACCTTTCCTTAAATTTGAAAGATTGCTTGAAACTTATGTAGGTTTCTCCCCCAAAGGTTTTAAATCTTTTTCAATTGCAATGCCTTTATGGTTAAAAGAAAAATTATTTCAAAAAAAAATGTTATTCGATGAATTAAAAAAACAGGATAAAAATTTTCATGACATAAAAAAAATTTATTTCTCAGAACATCATTTAAGTCATGCTGCTAGTGCTTTTTTTTCAAGTCCATTTGAAGAAGCCTTAATTTTAACTCTAGATGGGGTAGGAGAATGGGCAACCACAACTGTATCTATAGGTAAAAAGAATAAAATTAATATTATAAAAGAATTAAATTTTCCCCACTCATTAGGATTACTTTACTCAGCATTCACTTATTTCTTAGGTTTCAAGGTTAATAGTGGTGAATATAAAGTTATGGGCCTTGCACCGTATGGCAAACCAATATTTAAATCACTTATTTTAGATAAAATCATAGATTTGAAAGACGATGGTTCCTTTAAATTAAATATGGAATATTTTAATTACGCAACTGGTCTTACTATGACTAACAGAAAGTTTTCAAAACTTTTTGATTTACAGAAAAGGGATCCGAATGAAAAATTATCACAAGTTCACATGGACCTAGCTTCATCAATTCAAGCTGTTACTGAGTTAATTGTTTTGAAAATATCTAGACATATATCAAAAATATATAAATTAAAAAATCTTTGTTTAGCTGGTGGTGTAGCTTTGAATTGTGTTGCAAATGGAAAAATATTAAAAGAAAATATTTTTGATAATATTTGGGTACAACCTGCTTCAGGAGATGCAGGAGGCTCACTCGGTGCTGCTCAAGCATTTTATTTTCAAGAACTCGGTAATTTTAGAAAAATTTCGCGGATCGATAGTATGAAAGGTTCATATTTAGGACCAGAATATAGCGACAAAGAAATAGAAAGTGAATTGAAAAAATGTAGAGCTGTTTACAAAAAACTCAAACCAGACGAAATTCTAAAGGAAACAGCAAAAATATTATCTGAAGGAAAAGCCGTAGCTTGGTTCCAAGGCAGAATGGAATTTGGCCCAAGAGCTTTGGGAAACAGATCGATTATTGCAGATCCTAGATCAAAAGACATGCAAAAAAATCTTAATTTAAAGGTAAAATTCAGAGAAAGTTTTAGGCCTTTTGCTCCATCTGTTTTATATGAAAAAGTATCTGAATGGTTCGATATAAATACTGAAAGTCCATACATGACTTTTGTTGCTAAAGTAAATGAAAGCAAACATTTGAAAATTAGCAATGAAGAAGAAAATCTTTTTGGTATAGAAAAGCTAAATGTAGAAAGATCCCAGGTACCATCAGTAACACATGTAGATTATTCAGCAAGAATTCAGACAGTTCATAAAGAAACAAATTTAAAATTTTATGGATTGATTAAGGAGTTTGAAAAAATTACTGGTTGTCCAATTCTAATAAACACATCCTTTAATGTTAGAGGCGAACCTATAGTTTGTAATGTAAAGGATGCTTTTAATTGTTTAATGGGAACTAATTTAGATGTTTTGGTTTGTAACAATTTTATTTTATATAAAAATGAACAAAATAAAAACCTAATTCAGGATTATAAAAATAAATACGAATTAGATTGATTAAATATTTAATTCATCAACTATTTTTTTTGAACAAATATCAATATCAAAATTCTCAAATTTTGGTTCTAGTTTAATTTCTTTATTAATAATCTTATGGAATATTAACTCTAAATCTTTTTTATCTTTATAATAATAACAAAAATCACTAAATTCATAAATCGGGTCAGCAAAAGCGGGAATTATTAAAGATTTTTGTAAATACATGGCATCACCAAACGATCCGGTTCCCTTATAATTTCCATAATACTTTTCTTCTTTATTTAATGACAATAAAATGTCACAATCTTTTCCCATTCTCAAAAAATCTTCTTCACTCAACAATTTTTTTTTATACTCAATATTATAATCTTTAAAACAATCTATAGCATTCTCTGAAAAATTTTTATAAAATCTTCCTAAAAATCTTATGGTAATCTCATCACGAAACTTTAATAAATTATTGTAAAATATTTCATAATCTTTTCTTATTGGGTCGATGCCACCCAAAATACCAATAATAAGTTTTTCATTATTATTTTTTTTATAATGAATACTTTTATCATAATACCTTGTGTAGACGGTAGTGACTTTAATTTGTTTTTTTTTAAATTTTGACTTAAATATCTCCGTAAGATTTTTGTTTTCACAAATAAAAAAATTTAATAATTGAAAAACTTTATATCTCAAAAAAATAAAAAATTTTATTATAAAATTTTTATGGATGTCAGGAAAAATTCTATGCAAGCCTCTAACATATGAAATAATTTTTTTCCTAAAAAAAATTATTAGCAATAAAAATACCAACAATTGTTGTATGTAAATTATAAAATTTTTTAAATTATTTGGATAATCAGGATACTCTGGACAGCTACATAAATAAATATAATCATATTTGCGTCCAATAAATAATACATGAAAATATATAAAATATCTTAAGTTTGAAGAAATAATATTTTTTTTTAAATTTGATATATGTTTATATTTCTTTGGTAAAAGAACATCGCAATCAAAGTTTTTTGATAAAATTTTATAAATATCATCGACCTGCCAAAAATGCATTAAGTTTTCCACAATTAATATTTTTTTTCGTGAGTTCAAATTCAAGAGTCTCTTTTTGAAAGAATAATTTTTTTTTTATTAAGTCTCAATTTAATTCTTGGGTCATTCCAATTATAAGTAAATTGCTTGCTCATCCCTTTATAATATTGAGACTGTTTATAGTGATAAACTGTAACTTTACTTAAAACTAGAAAACTATTTCCAAAACCAGGAGGAACTAAAATCTGATAATAGTCTTCTCCAGACAATATAAATTTTTCCCATTTACCAAAATTTTTGCTATTTTTTCTGCAATCAACAATATATGCTGCACATTTTCCATATACACATGAAATCAATTTCCAGGTCTTATTATCTCCATGAATTCCTTTGAAAACATTTTTTTTATTTATTGAAAAATCATCTTCAACAAAATTGACTTTTAATTTTTTTTTATACTTTTCAAGATTAAAACTTTCTAAATAAAAACCTCTTTTATCCTTAAAATTAGAATTTGGAAAAATCATTTTTAATTTAAGTTTTTTTGATATTTTTATTTTTATCATAAATAAGTTATATTCTTAAAATTATCTTTAACTATATTATAAAATTTTGCATTCCTTTGTGCTTCAAAATCTGCTGGAAATTTTAGAGAATAATCTAAAAGCAAAATAGTTTTAAACCTTCTATTAAATAAAATTGAGCAAAATAAAGGTGTAGCTGACCAAGATGAAATTAATTTTTTGGAATTGTAAAAGTATATCAATAGTTCCATTGGTAGTTTTTTTAATAATTTGCTATTTATTTCAATATATTTAATTTTATTTTTTTTAAACTGTTTCTTAAAAATGTTTTTTAATTTTTTATTTTTTGCTTCGACCCTTGGGTGATCTTTGAAAATTATAATTTCATTTTTATTAATTTGTTTAATCACTGTTTTTATAAGATCTAAGCTTGTATTATCATTTATATATTTAAAACCTGAAATATTTAAAAAGATTTTTTTTTTATTTTTATAGGGAATATATATAATATTTTTTTTTAGATATTTTGACATACTATTTAATGCAGAAACAAAATATTCTTTTCTAGTAGATAAATAATTTATCTTGTAGTTATTTAAATTTAAATTTAATTTTAATTTGTTAGATAAAATTGAAATATAAAAATCAAATTTTTTTAAATAAAATATTTTAAAACCTAAAAAATTAAAAAATTTGAGGAAGTAATTTATAAAAGATAAAATTTTTTTAGTTTTAAAAATCAAACCATCTCTATAATTCCCTATTCCATGTTCGATATAGTAAATTTTTTTTTTATTTTTAAATAAAAGGTGAAAATCGTCTCCACCAGAGAAAATATTTTCTATAATGAAACTATTTTCATCAAATTTTAGTTTATTTTTAAATTTAATTAAATTTTTTGATCTAAAAATAATTCTATTAATAAAGCCGATTTTTTTCTCTTTTGAAAAGGTTGAATTTATTTTATCAAAGCTTTTAAATTTAAATGATTTAATTTCATCAAAATAAGATAATAAAAAATTTTCAAAATATGAAAAAACTTCTTTATTAATCCATGCAAAATTTAAAAATAATATCTTATAGTTTGTATTCTTGATTTGCTTAGAAATACTTATGCAGTGAATTAATGAAATGAAATTTCTAATATAATATACATCACATTTTTTTCTCATTAAATATCAAATAATTAAATTATAGTTATTTTTTTTTTAATGATTAACTAATTTAATTATTACCAATTAATCCTTTCATAAATTAATATTAGTAAATAAAGTAATTAAACTATAATTTATAAAAAATATGAATTTATCAATATATGGTACTTCTGAAATAATCAATCATCATATTAAAGCTGCGCGAGCAAATACTTTTAAAATAATTTCGATATGTACATCAAATAAAAAATCAAGAAATATTGATAAATTATGCAAAAAATTCAAAATTAAAGAAACCTATTATAATTACAAAACTTTTGCTAAAAATGCCTATTTAAAGAATAGCAGTGTTTTAATAGCTGGTAGAATTAAGGATAATAAAAAAGTCTTAAAAGAATGCTTAAAATATAATTTAAGAATAATTATAGAAAAACCAATTTTTATAAATAAAGATGATTTTAATTTATTTCGAAAGTTTAACAAAAATATTTTTGTCGCTTATAATAGAATTTATTACGAAAGTGTTAACAAACTTAAAACATTGTATAAAAATGAAAAACCACAAAGTATTATAATTAATTGTCCAGAAACAAATTTAAAAAATATATTATTAAATTCATGTCATTTAATATCTATAATTTATTATATTTTTGGAAAAATTAGACTTCAATATAAAATTAAAAATAAAAAAAGTATTGTATGTATATTTAAGTCACATAAAAATATTCCAATTATTTTTAATTTAAATCTTGGTTCGCCTGATAATTTTGCGATAGAAATTAATTTTAAGAAAATAAGAGCTAGATTATGTCCAATCGAGACATTGAAAATTTACAGAAAATTAAAAAAAAAAAAATATAAGGGAAACAATTTGTATATACCGGAATATTCCAAAATAATTGATGAATATAAAATATCAAACTTTAAACCTGGATTTAAAAAACAATATTTAAATTTTAAAAATTTTTTAAATCGTAAAAAAAATATTAATAATGATCTTCTTGATGCAAAAGAAATAATTTCTATTTGCAAAAAAATAATCGAATAAAATTAATGAAAAAAAAGATATTAATAATTGGCTTTGGAAATATGGGATATTCACATTTTAAAAGTTTTGAAAAAAAAGATTTTATTATTCATTTATTAGAGAAAAAAAATAATGAAAAAATAAAAATTATTAAAAAGGATAAATTTTTTAAAAAAAAATATTTTATTCTTGAAAATATACCAAAGAAAAAGAATTATTTTCTTACTATTTGTGCAACACAATCAAAGGAAAGATTTAAAATAATTAATAAATTTTTAAGTTATAACAAAACTAATTATTTACTTATGGAAAAATTTTGTTTTTTAAAACTAAAAGAATTTGAACAGTATTATAAAAAATTCAATATAAATACAAAAACTTTTATAAATAGCTGGGGATATATATTGGCAAAAAAAACAAATTTAAAAAAAAAATTGAGTAACTTTAAATTAACTTGTCATGTCAAAGAAGGGAACTTTTTGGCAAATATTACACATATATTTCATTTTTTTTCCTATCTTAATAATAAAGTGCAAATTAAAAAATTTAGCAAATTTGATTTCGAAATTATCAAAAATGAAAAAAGAAAAAGATATGATGAATTAAAAACAAAATTAAATATTAAAGATGAAAATAAAAACTTACTAAGTATTCAGACAAAGAAAAAAATGAATAACTTAATAACTTTTGATATTAAACAAACAAAGCCAAAGATTAATTTCAAAGTACTTATAAAAAATGACAATACAATTTGGTATTATAAAACTAGAAAAATTGTAAATAATATTAAATTTCCATATTCCTCCAAAACAACTTTTATTTTTTTAAAGAATTGCACAAAAGGTAATTTTAGTTACATGCCATCTTTTAAAAACGATTACAATATAAGTAAAATAATCTTAAAAAATCTAAATGTTAAAATACCATAAAAATTTGATTATATTTTAATTAATATAAATTCAAAAAAATTAGAACTATATCTTCTTCTAAAGTAGTTCAACTTTAAAAATATGTTAAATCATAATTTAAATACAAATAAATAGATTTTTGATTAATATTAAATTAAGAACATATCACTAATGCAAAAAAAAATTATTATTGCTGGTATCAGCGGGCAAGATGGGTACTTCTTAACTAAAAAATTAAAACAAAAAAAATTTAAAGTAATCGGTTTATCTAGAAAAAAAAGACCTTACGGAGACGCTGATTTAATTCTTAAAACTAATTACGATGAGTCACATTTGACCAAAATTATAAAAAAATTTAAACCCTCAATGATATTTAATTTTGCAGGTGAAAGTAATCCTCAAAATTCATGGCAAAATCCTTTAGATAAGCAAAACTCTATAACAAGAGTAAATTTAAATTTTATTAATTCAATTCTTAAGACAAATAAAAAAATTAAATATTTTCATGCCTCTACATCCGAAATATTTGGAAGTTCAAAAAATAAAATTTCAGAGAAAAATTTATATTTACCTAGTAATCCATATGGTTGTTTTAAACTTAGTGCTCATTTAACTTTAAATGTTTTTAGGAAAAAATATAAATTATTCTTAGTTAATGGAATTTTATTTAATCACGAGTCAGCAAAAAAAGGTAAGAAATTTTTAACCTCTACAATAATTAATACAGCAAAAGAAATTAAAAGTGGGATAAAAAAAAAATTATTGTTGCAAACACCCTACCCTGTAAGAGATTTTGCACATGCAGAGGATACAATTAACGCGATCTATAAAATAATGATGCTAAAAAAACCTCATGACTTCATTATTTCTGGGGGAAATATTTATAGTGTGCGTGAACTAGCAGAAAAAATTTTTAAAAAATTTAATATAAGTAAAAATAAAATTTATTATAAAACAAATTCAAAAGTAAATGATATAAAAATTGGAAATACTCTAAAACTAAAAAAACTTACAGGATGGAAGCCGAAATACACTAAAGAAAAATTTATTAATAAAATTATAAATGAAGAGTAAAAGTGATAAAATTAAATTTATTTCTGAGATTGGAATAAATCACGACGGATCCATTAATTTAGCAAAAAAATTAATCAAACAATCAAAGGAAATTGGATGTGACTATGTAAAGTTTCAAATCAGAAATATTGAAGAAATTTATCATCCAGATTTTTTAAAAAATTCCTCAAATTCTGAAAACGCTAATCAATATATATTTAATGAAATAAAAAGGTCATACTTGGGAATATCCCAATATATTAAACTTTTTAGATTTGCAAAAAAACAAAAAATAAAAGTAATGGTGACTCCTTTTGATCTAAAAAGTCTTACTCTTTGTAAAAGAAATGATGTTGATGCAATTAAAATAGGGTCACCAGACTTTAATAATATTCAATTAATCATTAGTGCTTTTAAATTAAAAAAACCTCTATTTTTGTCTACGGGCATGTCTAGTGATAATGAAATTAACCTCATGAAAAAAATTTTAAATAAATTTAATATTTACAATGTTCCTGTAACAATTTTTCATTGTGTAAGTTCATATCCTCCTAATGAAGACGAAATAAACCTTAAATACATCAAAAATTTGATCAGAAAATTCCCTTATTATGAGATTGGATATTCAGGTCATGAACGTGGTTATCTTCCTTCACTAATATCAATCTTTTTTGGATCTAAAGTAATCGAAAGACATATCACAACTAATAATGAATTAAAGGGTCCTGACCACAACTCATCGTTAACTAAAAATGATTTTAGAAAATTAATTATTCATTCAAATAAAATTTCAGAGAAACTTAAAAATAAAAAAATTAATATAAAAAAATTTCTAGTAAAATTTAAATTGGAATCTGCAAAAAATTCAATAGGAAAATATGTCAAATCCCTTTCTTTAAATGCAGAATTTAATAAAAAAGTTTTAGGAAAGTCTGCTATCTACAAAAAAAATTTCAGTAAAAATAAAATTATCCAAATTAATGATTTAAAATTTGTTTCTCCTGGTAAAGGATTATCTGGGTTAGAATTTTATGGATTTAAGAAAAAGTTATTAAATAATGTTGTTAGAAACAATTACGTATCAAAAAGTGATTTTAAAATAAATGATAATAAAAAATTTAATAGAAATAAGATAAAAATAAAAAACAAAAAATGGGGTTTAATTGGCAGACTTGGAGACTTCGAACAGTTTATTGATGAAAAAGCTGATTTAATTGAAATTCATTTAACTTGGAGAGAATTAATTAATCCAAAAATAATAACAAAAAAATACAACACTGAGGTAGTAATTCATGCGCCTGAATATTTTAATGATAAGCTAGTAGATTTCTCCTCTGAAGATAAAAAAATCTTAAACAATAGTTTTGAGATGATAGAAAATATAAATAATTTAGTTGAAAATATAAAAAATAATTTTGTGTATGATGAAATAAAAGGTCCGAAAGTAGTTCTTCATCCAGGTGGACATTCAGAAAAGTCAATTAATAATAACAGTAAAATAAACCAATATAGGCATCTTTTGAAAAATATTAATAAAATAAAATCTAAAAATTATAATTTGCTTTTAGAAAACATGCCTCCTTATCCTTGGTACTACGGTGGAAAATTTTATCAACATATTTTTTCTGATACAAAAGAAATAAAAAAATTTTGCAGCGAAGCCGAAATTAATATTTGTTATGACACTTCCCACGCTAAGCTTGCATCAAATGTTCTCAATAGAAACTTTAAAGGGTTTACAAAAAACATTCTTAATAATATTGAATATTTACATATTTCCGATGCCGCTGAAATATATCAGGAAGGTCTTCAAATTGGTGAAGGAGAAATTGATTTTAAAATGTTATTCCAATTATTTAAAAATTTAAATGTTAATTTTGTTCCTGAAATATGGAATGGTCATTTAGATAATGGAAAAGGTTTTAAAGAAGCAATGTATAAATTACAAAAAATAATCAAAAAAATTTCTGTTAAGAAAAATTGTTGACCTATTGATAATATTCGATTGTTTTTTTAAGCGCTAAAATTTGTTTCTTAATTTCATTTGAATTTTTTTGATTAGTAGTAAATTGCATTATATTCTTTTGTAATTTAACTGCGACAGGTGTTTCTCCCCACCCATAAGAATTTGAAATTTTCATCGAACCAGAATAAAGGCCTTTCTTTCTAGCTTTATAAAAACACGGTTCATTATTAACTGTTTGCCATGCAGAATATATTCCATCTCCACCAAAATTCAGAAATTTTTTTCTAAAGTCACTCCATCTGACACCTCTACTTTTACCATTAAATAAAGCTGCAAATGTATAATATGAATGGATGTAATCTTTTGGTACTTTTTGAGGAATAAGGATATTACTTTTTGACTCATTTATTACTTTGATAAATTGGTTTCCACTATTTTTTCTCTTCTTTACAAAAAATTCTAATTTTTCAGTTTGAGCAAGAGCAACAGCTGCGCAAAGTTCAGACATTCTATAATTATAGCCAAATTCATTATGCCTTTTCCAATTTGGATTTTGAAATTTGTTTTTGTCAATTCTTACTTTTCCTGAGTTAGCTGTAATATTTGTAAACCCCAGTCCACCGAATTTTCTCATTTTATAAGCTAAAAGTTTGTTATTCGTAGTTAAAACACCACCCTCACTTGAAGAAATATGTTTAGAACTTTCTAAACTCCAACTACCCACATGTCCAATCGTACCTGATATTCTTTTTTTATTATCATAAGCCAAAAAACATTGAGCACAATCTTCTAAAACTTTTAAATTGTATCTTTTTGCAATTTTTATAATTTTATCCATATCACACATTAAGCCATATAAATGTACAACCATGATTGCTTTTGTTTTATTAGTAATTTTTTTTTTAATATCATTTGGATCTATTAAGAAAGTTTCACTATCAACGTCAGCATAAACAGGTACCGCTCCGCATTGCCAAACAACAAAACCACACATTCCAACAGTCAAGGCTGGAATTATAACCTCATCTCCATGACCAACACCAAAAGAATGTAAAGCTTGATGCAAAGTTGAAGTGCCAGAATTAGATGAAATTGCAAATTTTTGATTATGTTTTTTTGCAAAAAGGGTCTCAAATTTTTCTGACATATAATTGTCTGATCCAGCTGAAAAATCTGATTTAAGTATTTTATTTAAATATTTTTTTTCGTTGTTACGAAACCTCCAACCTTTTTTAGAATTTATTTTTTTCATGTAATATAATTTCTTTTAATTGATTTTTTCTCCACATTTCCTCTAAATGATAGTTTATGTTTTTTATATATGCATTTTTTTCTAAATAAGAAATTATTT
>CACLSX010000008.1:0-22500 GCA_902609705.1 uncultured Pelagibacteraceae bacterium | reverse complement strand
CGAACCGCTGACCTCCTGAATGCAAATCAGGCGCTCTCCCAGCTGAGCTAATCCCCCAGAATTTTTTGGTGGGCCGAGAAAGACTCGAACTTTCGACCCCACCCTTATCAAGGGTGTGCTCTAACCAACTGAGCTACCGGCCCTTATCGCAGAAGAGTGAAACACTAATTTTAAGAAGAGAAATGAGGACGGTCAACATTAGCCTGTTATATTTTTTAGATTAAGAAAAATTTCTTAATCATCCTTAGAAAGGAGGTAATCCAGCCGCAGGTTCCCCTACGGCTACCTTGTTACGACTTCACCCCAGTCGCTGACTATACCGTGGTCAAGGGTTTGAAACCTTGCCTTAAGGTAGAACCAACTCCCATGGTGTGACGGGCGGTGTGTACAAGACCCGGGAACGTATTCACCGCGGCGCGCTGATCCGCGATTACTAGTAATTCCAGCTTCATGCACTCGAGTTGCAGAGTGCAATCCGAACTGAGGCATCTTTTTAGGATTTGCTTGACGTCGCCATCTTGCTTCCTATTGTAAATGCCATTGTAGCACGTGTGTAGCCCAACACGTAAGGGCCATGAGGACTTGACGTCATCCCCACCTTCCTCCAGCTTATCACTGGCAGTTCTTTCAGAGTGCCCAACTAAATGGTGGCAACTAAAAGTGAGGGTTGCGCTCGTTGCGGGACTTAACCCAACATCTCACGACACGAGCTGACGACAGCCATGCAGCACCTGTGTTTCGTCCGGCCGAACCGAAAACTCTAATCTCTTAGAGTCGCGACGAACATGTCAAGTGTTGGTAAGGTTCTGCGCGTATCTTCGAATTAAACCACATGCTCCACTACTTGTGCGGGTCCCCGTCAATTCATTTGAGTTTTAACCTTGCGGTCGTACTCCCCAGGCGGTGTGTTTAATGCTTTCGCTGCGACACTGAAAATAAATTTCCAACGTCTAACACACATCGTTTACGGCATGGACTACGAGGGTATCTAATCCTCTTCGCTACCCATGCTTTCGTTCCTCAGCGTCAGTAATGATCCAGAAAGCTGCCTTCGCAATTGGTATTCTTTCTAATATCTACGAATTTCACCTCTACACTAGAAATTCTGCTTTCCTCTATCATACTCTAGCTAAAAAGTTTTGATGGCAGTTCCAGAGTTAAGCTCTGGGATTTCACCACCAACTTTTTTAACCACCTACGAACTCTTTAAGCCCAGTAATTCCGAACTACGCTAGGTCCCTTCGTATTACCGCGGCTGCTGGCACGAAGTTAGCCGGACCTTCTTATTCGGGTACAGTCATTTTCTTCCCCGACGAAAGAGCTTTACAACCCAAAGGCCTTCTTCACTCACGCGGCATCGCTGCATCAGAGTTTCCTCCATTGTGCAATATTCCCTACTGCTGCCTCCCGTAGGAGTTTGGGCCGTGTCTCAGTCCCAATGTGGCTGATCATCCTCTCAGATCAGCTATTGATCAAAGTCTTGGTAGGCCATTACCCCACCAACAAACTAATCAAATGCAGGCTCATCCTTCGGCGCATAAAGCTTTCTCCGTAAAGACTTATGAGGTATTAGCACAAGTTTCCTCGTGTTATTCCTCACCAAAGGGAAGATACCTACATGTTACTCACCCGTCTGCCACTAAGTATTGCTACTTCGTTCGACTTGCATGTATAAGGCGTGCCGCCAGCGTACGTTCTGAGCCATGATCAAACTCTCAAGTTTAAAAACGGCGCACACTAGCTTCAACATAAATACTAAGAATAATATTTATGTGATTTTGAAGTGTGTACGACAAATTTTGGTAACCTTAACCGTCCACACTTCTCTTCTTAAAATATTAACAAATTAAATAGCTAATTGGGTAAACCCAATAATTAACATTTTTTAAATGTTGAGTGCACCGCTTATAAATAATAATATTAATAAATCAAGAAATTAGATTAATTAAACATGGTAAAAAATACTAGTAAAATCAACGTTTTTTATAGGTTATAATGAAATTTTTAAAAATAAACACAATAAAGGATTACTCAATTTTTTTTTGGATAATTTTAGTATCTATTCTAGGGATCATTATTTTTAGTATTTACTCAAAAAATAAGGAGGTAAAAACACATCAAATCTTAGGAAGTTTAGACAATATTTATCTAAAAAAAACAATTAAAGAAATTACTAAAAACTTAGCACCAAGATATACAAATGTTTACTATACCTCAAAATCTGGTGACACGTATGATAACATAATTAATAATTTAAATATTGATAAAAAAGAGAAAAAATTAATTTTAAGTACAATACTTAATGAAAGATCCTTAAAAGTTTTAAATATTAATCAGAAATTTACTTTTAAGTTTGATAATTTATCAGAGCAAAAAATTATAGAATTTATAATTGAAACGGATAAAAAAAATGAAGTATTATTTAAAAAAGTTAAATATGAGAATCAATTTG
This sequence comes from uncultured Pelagibacteraceae bacterium, assembly GCA_902609705.1. Taxonomy (GTDB): domain Bacteria; phylum Pseudomonadota; class Alphaproteobacteria; order Pelagibacterales; family Pelagibacteraceae; genus Pelagibacter. Next base: position 20,048 of record CACLSX010000008.1, on the reverse strand, counting down.
TTTCAAAAAAAATCCAAAAGAATTTTACCAAAAAGTTAGTATACAAAGAGACAGTAATAACAAACAGCTTGTACAATAGCGCAGTGAACCTTGGAATTAAACCAAACGTTATATTAGAATTTGCAAGATTATACGGTTTTCAAGTAGACTTCCAAAGAGATATTTGGAAAAATGACAGTTTTCAAATTATATATGAGGAATTTGTTAATGAGAAAAATAAAATCGTAGATACAGGTGAAATAATTTTTGCTAATCTCAATCTACAAGATACTGACTTAAGGCTCTATAAATATGAATATCAAAAAAATAAAGTTGATTATTTTGATGAAAATGGAAAGAGCATAAAGAAAACACTTATGAAAACTCCTATTAACGGAGCTAGATTGTCGTCATCATATGGTAAAAGAAAACATCCTATTTTAGGATATACAAAAATGCATTTAGGGACAGATTTTGCGGCACCAAAAGGAACACCAATAATGGCTTCTGGGGATGGAAAAGTTATGAAAGCAGGCTGGTGCGGTGGAGGTGGAAATTGTGTTAAAATTAAGCATAACAGTATGTATCAAACAGTTTATGCTCATATGTCGAAATTTGGTAGAGGAATAAAAAAAGGAGTTAGAGTTAAACAAGGACAAATAATTGGATATGTTGGATCAACTGGTTTATCTACAGGTCCACATCTACATTATGAAGTAATTAAAAATGGTAAGAAAATTAATTCACAAAAGTTAAAGCTTCCATCTGGTAAAATTCTTAAAGGTAAAGAGAGAGAAAAATTTGAAGTTGATAAAATTAAAATAGATGTATTGAAGTCTAATTTAATTGCAAAAGTTAATTAGTCTGTTTCCCTGACTTCTTCTTCCCTGACTTCTTCTGATGTTTTTTTTGTTTCTTCTAAGTTTTTTTTAAAATCTTTTTTGATCACATTATTTTTTTCATCTGTATTTTTATTTATCTCTTGTGTACTTAGTACTCGAGAAAAATGGTCTGCATGCTGTAAATAATTTTCGGATAATATTTTATCTCCAGAAGAAAGTGCTTCCCTTGCAAGATTATTGTATTTTTCAACCAACTTTGAAGCGTTTTGATTATTTCTACCAGGGTTTCTGTGTCTAAATTCGCTGTTAGAAGTGAAATCATTCTGGATTTTATGCCCGTTTCCAATTCTTTTTCTGTAGTTTCTATCTCCATTCGTTTTAAAACGATTTTTTCTGTTATTATTACGGTAGCTATTCATCAAAATAATTTTGTAGATACTATCACTCTAGGATATGATCTTATGTCTTTGCAGACTTTATTTATATAAAATTTATTTTTCATCAATATTTTTTTTATTTTGTCTTCCTGGTTTTCTCCAAACTCAAATACTAATTTTCCGTTCTTTTTTAACAATTTTTTACTTTTTATGATTAAATTCTTTATAATTTTTAATCCGTCGACACCAGCTTTTAAAGCTACTCCGGGTTCAAATTGTTTAACATTAGCCTCTAATCTCTTAAAATTAATATCATTAATGTATGGAGGATTAGATACAATAAAATCATATTTATTATTTCTAAATTTGTCAATATTGATGTTTATGAATTTAATTTTATTTTCCAAGTGATGCATTTTTGCATTATTAATTGCGGTATTAATGGCTTTTTTACTAATATCTATTGCTGTTCCATGAGATTTTGGTCTTTCTTTTATTATAGATAAAATTAAACATCCAGATCCTGTACCAACATCTAAAAAAAATTTTGAAGAATTATAACTAGTTAGTTTTAAAACTTCTTCAACAATGATTTCCGTTTCAGGTCTTGGTATTAAAACATCTTTGTTAACGAAAAATTTATACTTCCAAAAATCTTTTTGTCTAAATATGTATGCTATAGGTTCTTTTTTTTTTCTTCTAATCAATAGTTTTTCAAAAATATAAAAATCTCTTTCCTCCAAATTTGAATTTAAATTGATTAATATCTCTTCTCTGGATTTATTTAGAGCTTTAGCTAAAAGTAATTCACTATCCAATTTATGGCTTAAAATATTTTTTGATTTAAGCAGTTTATTAGCATAATTTAAGGCACTAAGATAATTCATTGGCTAACTTTACTAAGTTCATCTTCTTGCGCTCTTAAGTTTAATGACTCAATCATTTCATCAAATACTTCGCCTTCCATAAATTCTTCTAATTTATGTAAGGTTAAATTTATTCTATGATCTGTTACTCTACCTTGTGGGAAATTATAAGTTCTAATCCTTTCTGATCTATCTCCAGTCCCAATCTTGCTTTTTCTATCCTTAGATCTTTCTTGATCTATTTTTTGTCTTTCATAATCATAAATTCTAGATCTCAATATTTTCAAACCTTTCTCTTTATTCCGAATTTGTGACTTTTCGTCTTGTTGGCTTACAACTATTCCTGTTGGTATATGAGTAATTCTAACAGCAGAGTCTGTAGTATTAACACTTTGTCCGCCAGGACCACTACTCCTGAAAACATCAATTCTTAAATCTTTTTCATCTAATTTAATATCTAAATCTTCAGCTTCTGGTAATACTGCAACTGTTGCAGCTGAGGTGTGAACCCTTCCCTGTGTTTCGGTATCTGGTACTCTTTGAACTCTATGAACACCACTTTCATATTTAAGCGAAGAATAAATATTTTTTCCCTTTATTAAAGCAATAATTTCTTTTAATCCTCCAGCATCACTTTTAGAAATTGAAATTACTTCAATAATCCATTTTTTTTTTTGACTAACTTTTTCATACATTTTATATAAATCTGATGCAAATAAACTTGCCTCAAGGCCTCCTGTGCCCGCTCTAATTTCAATAATAGCATTTTTGCTATCTGCAATGTCCTTTGGAAGTAAAAATAGTTTAATTTTTTTTTCGTTAATTTTGTAATTATTTTTTAATTTTTCTAGCTCACTATTAGCAAATTCTTTCATTTCTGAATCTGATCTTTTATCATTTATTATATTATTTAAATCATCAGTATCTTTTTTATAACTTAAATATTCTTTTGCTTGTTTTACGATATCATTTAAATCTGAGTACTCTTTAGAAATCTCTGCGTATTTTTTTTTGTCTATCTCACCTGAAGAGAGATCACTCTCTAATTTACGATGTCTATCAATTAAGTTTTGGACTTTTTCTTGTGGAAGCATTTATTTATTACTTATAAATTGGAGGCTTTTTCTTCTACTAAAGAAACAATTCTATTAATCATGTCTTTAGTCATTACTTTTTCTGTTTCTAAGCCATTTAAATACAACATGTGATTATCTTTTCCACCACCTGTTATTCCTATTTCTGTTTGTTTTGCCTCTCCTGGACCATTAACAACACAACCAATGATGGATAGTGTTATTGGTTTTTTTATATGAGATAATCTGCTTTCTAATTCTTTCACAGTTTTAATAACCTCAAAAGCCTGTCTAGCACAGGATGGGCAAGAAATAATTTTTACACCTCTATTTCTTAAATTTAGAGATTTTAAAATTTCGTTACCAACTTTAATTTCTTCAACAGGATCATCAGAAAGTGATACTCTTACAGTATCTCCAATTCCATCTAACAATAAACTACCAAATCCTATTGAAGTTTTAATACTGCCTGGTAAATAGCTACCAGCTTCTGTTATTCCAAGGTGAAGAGGATAATCTGTTTTTTTAGATAATAACCTATATGCTGCTATAGACAGAAAGACATCCGAAGATTTAACACTAATTTTAAAATTTGAAAAATCCATATCCTCAATTATTCTTATATTTCTTAATGCACTTTCAACTAGAGCTTCAGGACAAGGTTCCTTATATTTTTCTAGTATGTCTTTTTCAAGTGATCCTGCATTTACACCAATTCTAATCGAACAGTTGTTATTTTTTGCGGCGGAAACAACTTCTGCAACTCTTTTTGTATTTCCTATATTTCCAGGATTTATTCTAAGACAATCTGCACCATTCTCTGCAGCTTCAATTGCTCTCTTATAGTGAAAATGGATATCTGCAACTAGAGGAACATCCACATGTTTGATTATTGTTTTTAAAGCTTCTGTTGACTTACTATCAGGGCACGAAACTCTGACAATATCTGCGCCAGCTTCAGTAACTTTATGAATTTGTTCTATTGTAGATTTATGGTCAGTTGTCAATGTATTGGTCATTGTCTGAACAGTGATTGGATTATTTCCACCAACCTTAATTTTACCAACACTTATCTCTTTGGTCTTCTTTCTATTAATTTTTCTAAATGGTCTAATTTCAGATGTCATTTGTCTAACTTAAATTCTTTATGCAAACATTTTATAGCTTTTAAAACATTTGTGCTTTTTATTAAAACTGATATTTTAATTTCTGATGTTGAAATAACTTGTATATTTATATTTTTTCTTGCAAGTGCTTGAAACATTCTAAATGTAACGCCTGGAGTAGTAATCATTCCAACGCCTATTATTGATACTTTAGATACATTTTTATCAAAAATTAATTTTTTAAAAACAATATTTTTATTTTTGTTTATAATTTTCTTTGTTTTATTCAAATCATTTGACTTGATTGTAAATGTAAGATCTGTTTGCTTTCCATCAGCAGATATATTTTGGACTACCATATCTACGTTTATCGAATTTTGTGAAAGTGGTTTAAATATCGATGCTGCTATGCCTGGTCTATCTTTAACTCCTAATAAAGTTACTTTTGCATCATTATCTGTGGAAGAAATTCCTGTGATAATTTTATTATTAATAATATTTTTTCTTTTTGTAATTAATGTGCCAGATTTGTTTATAAATGACGATTTTACTTCAATATTTATCCTATTTAATCTTGCATCTTGTATAGAATCTGGTTGCATTACTTTTGATCCTAATGAGGCCATTTCTAACATTTCTTCATAAGATATATTTTTAATTTTTTTTGCAGAATTAAGTTTATTTGGATCTGTTGTATATACTCCCTCAACATCTGTGTAGATGACACATCGATCAGCTTTAAAAAACTTTGCAACCATAATTGCACTTGAATCTGAACCACCCCTTCCAATAGTTGTAATATTTGAATTTTTATCCACACCTTGAAATCCAGCAATAATAGGGATTCCTCCAGATTTTAAAAATTTTAAAATTTTAGTTTTGTTTATAAATTTAATTCTTGAATATTTGTGTTTACCCTCTGTCACAATTGGTATTTGCCAAGCCATCCAAGATCTAGAATTTAAACCATTTGCTGCTAGATGGCCTGCTAATAACGAACACGAAATCTGCTCACCAGCAGAAACTAGAGTATCATATTCCTTATCAGGAAAATTTTCACTGATTTTTTTTGACATATTGATCAACTTATTAGTAGTGCCACTCATTGCAGATGACAAAACTATTACCCTGTATTTTTTTGAGTAAGATCTAATTATTTTTGATACTTTTTTAATTCTTTGAATTGACCCAACTGAAGTACCGCCAAATTTTAATACAATAATTTTCATTGGTAGTTTTATTTACAAGCCTTATAATATTGATAAAATACATCTTATTTATAATGTCAATAAAGAATGAGCAATAATACTATAAACAAAGAAGAAGTAGAAAAATTTAGCAAAATTGCTGAAGAATGGTGGAATCCTAATGGAAAATTTAAACCACTTCACAAATTTAATCCAATAAGAATAGAGTACATAAAAAACAATATTATTAAAGATTTTAACATTTCATCAAATCATAAACCATTAGCAGGAATAAGTATCCTTGATATTGGATGTGGAGGAGGCTTACTATCCGAACCTTTAGCAAGACTTGGAGCAGATGTTGTAGGTATCGATGCGTCCAAAAAAAATATTGATATTGCAAAACATCATTTAAAAAAAAGTAATTTAAAAATTGAATATCATGATAGATCTCCAGAGAATTTTAATTATGAAAAAAAATTTGATGTAATTCTTAATATGGAAATAGTTGAACATGTCGAAGATATTCCTAAATTTATAAATCAAAGTACAAAATTTTTAAAAAACAATGGTTTAATGTTCATTGCGACCTTAAACCAAACATTAAAATCTTATGTATTTGCAATAATAGGAGCTGAATATATTTTAAGATGGCTTCCAATCGGAACACATGATTGGAACAAATTTGTAAAACCTGAAAATCTAGAAGATATTTGCAATAAAAATTCACTTAAATTAAAAAGTATTGATGGTGTTAAATTTAACCCAATTTTAAATAAGTGGAAACTTTCAAATGACAAATCCGTAAATTATATAACAAAGTACAAAAAGAGTTAATTTTCCTTATCTTCAATCCATGGAATGGTTGACGTCTCTATACCTTCTTCTTTTAGTTCCTTAACGTCTTCAATTGATGCTTTGCCAAAAATATTTTTTTTATTCTTTTTTTTGCTGTAATGAATAGATCTAGCCTCATAAGCAAAATTTTCTCCAACATATTCAAAATTTTCTTTTACAAATTTTTGATATTCTCTTAATTTTTTTTTAACATTTTTATAATTCTTATAAGCTCTATCTTGTTTGAAAGTAGAATTAGCTAAATTTGGCTTCATCAGAGACTTTTCAATCTTTTGAGAATTACACTGCTGACAACTAAGAAGTTTTAATTTTTTTAATTTATCAAATTCTTTTGAGCTAGCAAACCAACTTTCAAACTCAAGACTACAATTTTTACAATTTAATAAATACTTAATCATTGAAATGACTTAATTACATTTTATAGTATTTCAATACCTAAGATCTGTAATCAGAATTAATTTCAATATATTCCTTAGATAAATCCATAGTATAAGCTGTAAATTTTTTACTTCCAATAGATAGATCTATTGTAATCTCTATATTCTCATTTTTCATATAATCACTAAGGATATTTTCATTATAATTTTTATCTAATTTTCCATCTTTAAGGATCATATTAGATCCCATCAATATAGATAATTTTTCTTGTTTAACAGTTACACCACTTTTTCCGATTGCCATCGCAATTCTACCCCAATTAGGATCTTCTCCAAATATTGCTGTTTTAACTAATGGTGAGTTAGCTATTGAGAAACAAATATTTTTTGCATCTTTCTCGGTTTTGCTATTAATGCATTTGATGGTAACAAATTTTGTTGCTCCCTCTCCATCACTCGCAACTCTTTTTGCTAAGTTTAACATGACCTGATGAACGCTACTAATGAATTGCTTTAATTTTGGATCTTTAAAACTTTTTATCTCTTTGTTGTTTGCTTTGCCTGTTGAAAATATTGAAACCATGTCATTTGTACTAGTATCCCCATCACATGTTATAGCATTAAAAGTAGTCTTAATATTTAGATTAAGTATCTGTTTCAAAATTGATGAAGAAATATTGGCATCAGTAAAAATAAATCCTAAAGTTGTTGCCATATTTGGAAAGATCATTCCTGATCCTTTTGCAACTCCATATATTTTTACATCGGAACCAGCTATCTTACATTCTGCCATTGATAATTTTGGTTTAGTGTCTGTTGTCATAATCCCAAGAGCTGCTTTGATCCAAATTAGTTTATTTTGATTATATTTTATTTTATCAACTAAGTTTTTAGTGTTACTTAAAATTTCATTTTCAGGAAATTTTTCCCCTATGGTGCCTGTGCAAGCAAATAGTAATTGGTTTGGTTTAATTTCTCTTGGCTTTTCCTCATCTTCTATTTGTTTTGATGTTAATAATTTTGACAAATTTAAGGAAATTTTTTTAAGGGAATTATAACCATCATTTCCTGTTAAGGCATTTGCGTTTCTTGTATTGATTAAAATGCCATAAATTTTTTTATCTTTTATTTTTTTATTCCATTTTATATTTTCAGATACTAAACTAGATTTTGTATATACATTTGCATAATTTGCTCCATCCCTAAAATAAAATAAAACTAAGTCGTCTCTTTTTTTATTATAAAGACCACAGCTAATTGTTGAGATAGATAATCCATCAATATGTTCAAGATCTTGAAAATGTCCTATTTTAGAGTCCTTGTGTTTCTTATCAAAAAAGTTGTTTATACCAAAATCCATGCTATTTAATTTTTTAAATAAATAACTATATAATTTATAACTATTAAAACATCAAAAATATGCTTAATCCTTTAAACATTATTAGTAAATTTATAAAAAGTGGCAATCAAAAGGAATTAGACAGAATTCAAAAAATTGTAGAAGAGATAAATCTTAAAGAAAGTAAGGTTAGTAAATTTGAGGATAATGAATTTCCTTTAAGAACAAATGAATTTATCTCTAGATTGAAAGAAGGAGAAAAATTAAACGATTTATTACCAGAGGCATTCGCATTGGTAAGAGAAGCTTCGAAAAGAATTAACAATGAGAGACACTTTGATGTTCAGCTAATTGGAGGTATTGCGTTACATGAGAATAAGATTGCAGAGATGAAAACGGGTGAAGGCAAAACACTTACTATAGTTCTTGCTGCATACCTTAACGCATTAGAAAAAAAAGGTGTTCATATAGTTACTGTAAATGATTACCTCGCAAAAAGAGATAGTATAAATATGGGTAAAATTTACAATTTTTTGGGTTTGAGTTGTGGATATATAAACTCAAAACAGTCAGATGAGGAACGCAAAGAAAATTATAATAAAGATATAACTTATGCCACTAACAGTGAATTAGGCTTTGATTTTTTAAGAGATAACATGAAATATTCAAAAAATGAGATGGTCTTGAGGAAGCATAACTTCGCGATAGTTGATGAGATTGACTCTTGTTTAATAGATGAGGCAAGAACTCCTTTGGTTATTTCTGGGGCAGCAGAGGATAAAACTATTCAATATATTGCTGTAGATAAATTAATTAAAAATTTGAAACAAACAGACTTTGACTTAGATGAAAAAGAAAAAAATATACTCTTAACAAATGAGGGAATAGATAATGTTGAAAAAATATTTTCTGATGCTGGTATTTTAAAAAATAACAATTTTTATGACCCAGAAAATCTACATTTAGTTCATCATGTAAACCAAGCATTAAGGGCAAATTATTTATTTGAGAATGGACGAGATTATATAGTTAAAGATAGCGAAATAATTATAATTGACGAGCAAACAGGTAGGCAACTGCCAGGTAGAAGATTTGGTGATGGACTTCATCAGAGTTTAGAGGCTAAAGAAAAAATAGAAGTTAAAGCTGAAAATCAAACACTGGCATCAATAACCTATCAAAATTTTTTTAAGTTGTACGATAAATTAGCAGGTTGTACAGGAACAGCACAAACAGAGTCTGCAGAATTTTTTGAAATTTATAACTTGCCTGTTTTACAGATACCTACCAATAAAGAAATGATAAGAAACGATCTTAATGACCAAATCTTTAGAACAGGTTTAGAAAAAGACAATGCAATCATTCAAAAAATAAAAGAATGTAATGAAATTGGACAACCACTGTTGGTTTTCACATCTAGCATAAATAAATCTGAGCATTACTCGAATTTGTTAGAAAAAGAGAAAATTAAACATATTGTTTTAAATGCTAAAAATCATGAGAAAGAAGCAGAAATTATTGCAAATGCTGGCAAAACAAATTCAGTAATTATTACAACAAGTATATCGGGAAGAGGTGTTGATATTAAGTTAGGTGGACAAGATCAATCAGAAAAAGAGGATGTAAAAAAAAGGGGAGGGTTATTTGTTATTGGAACAGAAAGAATGGAAAGTAGAAGAGTTGACAATCAAGCAAGAGGACGATCTGGAAGACAGGGAGATGAAGGAAGTTCAATATTTTTTGTAAGTTTAGAAGATGACTTGATGAGATTGTTTGGCTCAGAAACCATGAATTCAATGCTAGAAAAGCTTGGTCTTAAAGATGGTGAAAGCATTGATCATCCCTGGATAAATAAAGCGATTGAAAGAGCCCAACAAAAAGTTGAAGCAAGAAACTTTGATATAAGAAAAACGCTTATTAAATTTGATAATGTTCTTAATGACCAAAGACATGTAATTTTTGAACAACGAAAAAATGTAATAGATGGTAAAGAAGAAGAGAATTATTCAGATATTTTCCTTGAAGAGGTCTTAGAAAATTTAAAAAGACAAAAAATATTATATGAAAAATCTCCTAATTCTAAGGAATTTCCAAATGCTTTAAAGCAGACTTTAGGTAAATCAATAAATGATGATGAGTTGGGTGAAATTTTAAATTCAGATCTAAAATCAATGGAAAAAAAAATAAAGGATAAATTTAAAAAAAATAGAGATGAAAGAAATAATTTATTAGGCGTTGAACAAGGAAAAGAAATTGAAAAAAGAATATTGGTACAAATTATAGATCAAAATTGGAAATCACATATTCAATACCTAGAGCAATTAAGACAAGTAATTGGTTTAAGATCTTATGGACAAAGAGATCCTTTAGTGGAGTATAAAAAAGAAGCTTTTCTATTATTTGAAAATTTACTTGGCAAATTAAAAACTGATCTTGTAACAATGCTTCTAAATTTAAGAATAATAGAAAAAGATGATAGTCAGACTAAAACAAGTGATAATATTAAGAATGATCCAAAATGCCTACTTGTAAAAAATAAAGAAGGAAAAATATCTAGAAATGAAAGATGTGAAGCTACTGGAAAAAAATTTAAAAATTGTTGCGGTGCCTTATAAATTAAAAAATCACTGTTAATAAAATTAATAATAGAAGAATTGATGTAGTTGAAATAAATAATTTTTTATTAGTTTTAATTTTTAAAATCAAATTTTGAAAGAGATTATTTTTAATAGTAAGTTTATCTTGATTCGTTGCATTAGTGGTGAAGCCTTTATTCCTTCCAATATCTAAAAACTTATTCTTTCTTTGATTTAATATTTCTTCCTCATTTAACGTAAGAAATTTACTTAAGTTTCTATCAATAGCATTTCGTACATTATCTAAAATAAGATCTTTATCTCGATGCGCACCACCCAAAGGTTCGGGTATTATCTCATCTATAATTTCTAGTTTTAAAAGATCTTTCGCTGAAAGTTTCATTGCTTTCGCAGCTTCTAAAGTTTTTGTTGGATCTCGCCAAAGTATGGTTGCACATCCCTCTGGAGATATTACTGAATATATTGCATTCTCTAACATCAATACTTTACTTGAAGAAGCTAATGCAATAGCACCACCAGAGCCTCCTTCGCCTATAATTATAGATAAAGTTGGAACAGTCAGTTGCATAGAACATTCAATAGACTTTGCAATTGCTTCCGCTTGTCCTCTTTCTTCAGCACCAACTCCAGGGTATGCACCTGGAGTATCAACAAAATTAATAATTGGTATTTTGAATTTATTAGCTAAATTCATTAATCTTATTGTTTTTCTGTAACCTTCTGGTCTCATCATTCCAAAATTTCTCTCAATCCTTGTATCTAAATTTTCGCCCTTTTCCTGTCCTATTACTAAAACTGACTTAGAATTAAATTTACCAAAACCACATATTACAGACTTATCCTCTCCATAAAATCTATCCCCAGAAAGTGAAATAAATTCATCAAATAAATTATCAATAAAAAATTTTGATTTAGGTCTATCCTCGTGTCTTGCAACCAATGTTGTCTGCCATGCATCTAGATTTGAATATACATCGTTAAGTTTTTTATCTATTTCATTTTGTAAATCTGTTATTTTAGTTGTATCAACTTCTGAAATGCCGTCTTGATTATAAGGATCTTTTAATTTATCTAATTCTGTTTCTAAGTTTTTTATATCTGTCTCAAAATTTAAATAATTTTTCATTGCTTTATTATATATAATTTTTTGGCGATAAAATGATGAAATTACAAAAATTATATTCTTTTCGGATGAAAAATAACATTTTTTTAAATAAAGTAATGACATAATTTATTGATTGTCATATACAACGGTTTCTAAATTTAAAATTTATGGGTGATTCATTTATTAAAATAAATACTTTATCTGTTTCTAAGAATTTGGTTGATTTTGTAAAAAATGAACTTCTTACAGGATTAGATGTTAACGAAAAAGATTTCTGGGATGGATTTGATAAAAGTATTAATGAACTTGCGCCAATCAATAAAAAGTTATTAGAAGTTCGTGAAACTCTTCAATCTGAAATTGATTTATGGTTAAAAAAAAACAGAAATGGAGAATTTAATTATCAAGAGTATAAGAATTTTTTAAAAGAAATTGGATATTTAAAAGAAGAAGGGAATGATTTCAAAATAGATACCAAAAAGCTTGATCGTGAAATTTCAAGCATTGCAGGTCCTCAACTTGTAGTTCCTATAATGAACTCTAGATATACATTAAATGCTGCTAATGCTAGGTGGGTGAGTCTTTACGATAGTTTATATGGAACAGATTTAATTGAGTCAGAAGAAACCGGAAGTCAAAAGTATGATCCTCTAAGAGGACAAGAGGTAATAAGATATGCACGTGATTTTCTAAATGACCACTTCTCTATCAATGAAATTCATTGGAAAGATATAAATGGATTTAAAATAAAGGGAAGTGACTTGAAAATTTTAAAAGATGATAAAGAGTTTGAGCTAATAGATAAAAATAAATTTATTGGATACAGAGGAGAGCCTAATAATCCAACAACAATAATTTTAGAAAATAATAATTTAAAAATTGAGATAATAATTAACCCAAAAGCATTTAGTGCTGTTCAAGATGCTGCGGGAATAAGTGACATAATTATAGAATCTGCAATATCTACAATATGTGATAACGAAGATAGTGTTGCAGCAGTAGATTCAGAAGATAAAATATTATGTTACAGAAATTGGTTGGGTTTGATGAAAGGAACTCTAAAATCTGTCTTCGAAAAGGATGGAAAAACTTTAGAAAGAAAACTAAATCCAGATAGAAGTTATATTTCAAAAGATAATAAAAAAGAAAAATTACATGGTAGAAGCTTACTTTTAATTAGGAATGTTGGTCATCTAATGACTAATTCAGCAATTATTTTAGAAGATGGTTCTGAGGTCCCAGAAGGTATCATGGATGCATTTATTACAACTGCTGCAGCAATTCATGATTTAAAAAGAAAAGGTAACTCAAGAACTGGATCTATATACATTGTAAAACCGAAAATGCATGGACCTGAAGAGACTGCTTTTACAGATAAAATATTCACAAGAGTTGAAGAAGTATTAAAACTTGAAAAGAATACGATTAAATGCGGTATTATGGATGAAGAGAGAAGAACATCTGTAAACTTAAAAGAATGTATCAGAACATTAAAAAGCAGGGTTTTTTTCATTAATACAGGTTTTTTAGACAGAACCGGAGATGAAATGCATACATCAATGGAAGCAGGTCCAATGATAAAAAAAGGTGACATGAAAAAATCAAAGTGGATAGCTGCTTATGAAGATAATAATGTTAATGTTGGTTTAAAATGTGGATTTTCAGGTGTTGCACAAATAGGTAAAGGTATGTGGGCTATGCCAGATAAAATGAAAGACATGATAGATCAAAAAATATCACATCTTGAAGCCGGTGCGAATTGCGCATGGGTACCATCTCCCACTGCAGCTTCTTTACATGCGATGCATTACCATAAGTTAAATATTTTTGAAAAGCACAAAAAATTAAATGAAAATAAAATTAATTACATTGATAATTTATTATCAATACCAATTGCAGATAGACCTAATTGGAGCAAAGAAGAAATAAATAATGAGTTATGTAACTCGGCTCAAACAATATTAGGATATGTTGTTAGATGGGTAGATCAAGGGATAGGGTGCTCTAAAGTTCCAGACATAAATAATGTTGGATTAATGGAGGATAGAGCAACACTAAGAATATCATCACAACATATAGCAAACTGGTTGCATCATGGTATTTGCTCAAATAGACAAGTTTTAGAAATTCTAAAAAAAATGGCAAAGATTGTTGATAAACAAAATCAAGGTGATCCAGAATATCAAAATATGTCACCCAATTTTGACAAGTCAATATCTTTTAAGGCAGCATGTGAATTGATTTTTCATGGTAAGTCACAACCTTCGGGCTATACTGAACCTCTATTGCATTTAAATAGGTTAATTAAAAAAAGCTAATTTTAAATTTATAAATCTCTTCTATTTTTAAAGGCAGATATAAGCGTTCCGTCATCTGAAGTTTCTATTTCTCCTCCAACAGGCAAACCTTGAGCTAATTTTGAAATTTTTACATTTGTATTTTTTAAACTATCCTGAATGTAAAAAGCAGTGGTTTGCCCTTCAACGGTAGCGCTTGTTGCTAAAATCACTTCATCAATATTATCATTTTTTATTCTTTCAATTAAAGAATTAATTAGCAAATTTTCTCTATTATTGGTGTTATCGGTATCAGAAATCGTGCCACCTAAAATATGATAATAACCTTGAAAAATAGATGAACTTTCTATTGCCCATTGATCTGAAATGTTCTCGACTACACAAATTTTATCATATTTTTTTTCTACTAAACTACAGTTATTATATTGGCAATTAATTGTATTAGGTTTTAATGTTCCACATATTTTACAACGTTCAATATTTTTTATTACCTGACTTAAATTATTTGCCAAAGGCCTTAATATTTCTTGGCGATTATTGATCATTTTTAAAATTATTCTTTTTGCTGACTTTGGTCCAAGACCTGGTAATTTAGATATTAGTTTTATTAAATTATCTATTTCAGGAAGATTTTGCATTTAATTATAAAGGCCATTTAAATCCAGGCACACCTAATCCACCAGTCGCTTTAGATATTTCTTCGGAAGTTTTTGATTTTAATTTATTTTTAGCATCATTATGTGCGGCAGTGATTAAATCCTGAATTATCTCTTTATCTTCTTTTAGTACTTTATCGCTTAATAAAATTTTAGTCATCTCTCCATCTCCGTTAAGCGTAATTTTAACCACATCTCCTCCAGAAACACCAATAACTTCAATTTTTTTGAGATTCTCCTGACCTTCTTTCATTTTTTTTTCTATCTCTTTTGCTTTTTCAAGAATTTTATTAAAATCAGTCATCTTTTTTTTCAATATTAATTAATTCAATATCAGGAAATATATTCAACAAGTTTTTATATTCGTTTGAGCTTTCATAATCTTTAAAATTCTTTTTTTTAAGACTATTTTTTTTCTCTTTTTCACTCATCTGTCCTTTTTCTTTTGAAAAAGAGATTAGCCAACGGTTTTTAGTCCAATCATACAATTTTTCAGATAAATCTTTTACAAAATTCTTATTTAGTTTATCATTAAAAGATATTTCGATATTCATATTTGAAAAAGATACTAAGTTTACATTATTTTCTAATTCATATTTTAGTTTCATTTCTTTTTTTTCTAAGCACATATTAATTAAATCTTCTAAATTTTTGATCTCTTGAGTATTTTTTTTTTCAATTTTATCCTCTTCTTGTTTAATATTTTTAATTTGGTTAATTGCATCTTTGTTTATAGTATTTTTCACATCTATATTTTTTATTTGTGTTTTGTAGAGTTCATTTTGCTGATTATTTTGTATTACTTTTTTTTTTTTCAAATAGGTTAACTGTACAAGAAACATCTCAACTAATAAATTTGGATTAGCAACTATATTTATTTCTTTTAAAGTTTTTAAAGTAAATTCCCAAAATAATAATAAGGCATTAGAGTCTATTTCTTTTGATAAAGATGTTATTTTTTTGTAATCACTATCATTTAATGAAAAATTATTTCCTACATTTTCAATGTACGATATATTCTTAACAAAATATAATACCTCTAAGAAATCATTTAAAAATAGGTTGGGTTCAATACCTGAATTATACAATTTTCTATAATGATCTATTATTTTTTCCTCATCACCTAAAAAAATTATTTCTAATAATTCTATATATGAACTTTTATTGACATAGCCAAAAATCTTTTGAGCGTCTTCAAATGTCAGGGAATTATCGTTGTTAGAAATTGTTGCTCTATCTAGTAAAGATAATGCATCCCTAACAGACCCCTCCGATAATTTGGCTATTAATTTGATTGCATTATCCTCAACATTCTTTTTTTCTTTTATTGTTATATTTTTTAAAAAAACAAACAGTTCTTCAGACTTAACTCTTGACAAATCATACCTTTGACACCTGGATATAACAGTAATTGGAATTTTTTTTACTTCAGTGGTTGCAAAAATAAATTTTAAATACTCTGGGGGCTCTTCCAAAGTTTTAAGTAATGCATTAAATGCTTGTTTGCTTAACATGTGCACTTCATCGATAATAAAAATTTTAAATTTTGCTACAGATGGTGGATATCTAGAAAATTCTATAAGCTCTCTAACATCATCTACTCCTGTTTTACTTGCTGCATCAATTTCAAGAACATCAATATGATTTGAATTTGCTATAGGGTCGCAATGACTGCATTTCTTTTCACACATCCCTTCAAGTGTGTGCTCGCAGTTTAAAGCTTTAGCTACAATTCTTGCAAATGTGGTCTTTCCAATTCCCCTAATGCCAGTAAACAAAAAAGCATTAGCTGAACTATTATTTATAATAGAATTATAAATTGTCGTTGCAATTTCTTCATGCCCTATTAAATCTTTAAATATTTGGGGTCGATATTTCAATGCGAGAACTTGAGATTTTATTGTCATAATAGGAGACCAACCAACCTGGAAAAAACTCATTACCCTTGCTCTTTTTCAAGTCTGGGGGAGTTCATGGTAATCCCACCTGGAAGGCCTCCAAATGTATTATAACAATAATTTTTTCTAATCTACAATAAAGTTAATTATTTTTTTTCCCTAAATTCATGTGCTTTGTAAACACCTAGGACGTGCATATCTTCACAGTGGAAAGCAAGCTCTTCTAGTGAATTTTTTATTTTTTTATCATCCAAATGTCCATCAATATCACATAGGAAAAAGAATGACGAAAATGAATTTTTTTCTGGGAAACTTTGAAGCTTCGTCATATTCACTCCATTAATAGCAAAACCGGACAAAGCAGAATACAAAGCTGCCGGCCTCTCTCTAAGTTTAAATAACAATGATGTAATAAAATTATTTTTATCAATTTCTGGCTGAATTATATCTTTACCCATTATCAGAAATCTTGTGTAGTTATCATCAACATCCTGAATATTTTCTTGTAAAATTTCTAAATCATAAATTTTAGCACTTAATTTTGATGCAATTGCAGCTTTTGTTTTATCTTTTTCTTCTGAAATATATTTTGCAGAACCTGCAGTATCAGCTCTAACATTGGCAAAAAATTTATTTTTTTTTATAAATTCTGAAGCTTGACTTAACGCTTGAGCATGGGAATAAACATTTTTAATGTCTTTTAATTTTGATCCTTTTATGCCAATTAAATTATGATTGATTGGGAAAAAAAATTCTTCATAAATATTTAACCTATGTTTAAAAATTAAATATTCTACTCCAATGTTTCCTGTAGTTTTATTGGACTCTGGTATGATTGCTCTAATATTGCTATCTTTATGTGCTTTTTCAAAACATTCATCGAAAGTTTTGCAAGGAATAGTCTCTACATTTGGAAACATATGTTTTGCACAACTTTCACTATAACTTCCAGCAATTCCTTGGTAAACAATTTTCATATTGTTATTTATTCAATAAATTTATGTATTCTTCTAGATCTTTTTTAGTATCAATTCCAGAGGAAAAATAATTTGCCAATAGCACTTCGATTTTCATATTATTATCAATTGCTCTTAGTTGTTCCAGTCTTTCTTTGATTTCATTTTTACTTTTTTTTAAATTAACAAATTTTTTTAAAGCTGAATACTTAAATAAGTATATCCCAAAATGCTGGTATATATTGTCATAGCTGACTTCTTTAATCACTCGATGAAAATTCAAAGCTTCTGATGTTGAGTTATCAGATATTTTATTTTTTGTAATAACTTTTACAATATTTTCATTGTCATAATCTTCATTTTTCTCAATGTTGTATGCTAGTGTTGAAATATTTGAGCTTTTTTCCTTTGATAGCTTATTTAAATTTTTAATATCTAAAGGATTGATCATCGGTTCATCACCTTGGATATTCATAATAAAATCTATATCTTTTAAATTTAATTTTTGAGATGCTTCAAATACTCTATCCGTCCCAGTTGTGTGATTTATATCTGTCATTATAAATTTACCTCCATTTTTACTTACTTCTGAGGCA
Organism: uncultured Pelagibacteraceae bacterium; assembly: GCA_902609705.1. Lineage (GTDB taxonomy): Bacteria > Pseudomonadota > Alphaproteobacteria > Pelagibacterales > Pelagibacteraceae > Pelagibacter. The sequence goes on along the minus strand of CACLSX010000008.1, from coordinate 1,939 downwards.
ATTTCCTCATCGCATGTTGCAACATAAACCTCTCCAATTTGGCTTTTTACAGCTTTTTCGTATACATGCATGATTAGTGTTTTATTATTAATTTTTATTAATGGCTTTTGAGGAAGTCTTGTTGCTGCTAATCGTGAAGGAATTATTATAATCGTATTGCTCATTTATTCGTTTTTATGCGTCTTTGAGACGCAAATTTATAAATTAAATTTCGTATAAATTTGTTTAACATGTTATACGACCTTAATAAAAATAAATAATGGATTCATTTGAGATAAATAAAATTATTGCAGCTGTGCTTCTTATTGCACTACTTGTAATTGGAATTGGGAAAATTTCAGATATCGCCTTTCATGTAGATAAACCAGAGAAATCAGCGTACAAAGTGGATATTCAGGAAAGCACCCAAGTTTCAAGTTCATCAGCAAAAAAAATTGAGGAAAAAGTTGATATTTCTGCATTACTTGCATTAGGAGATGTTTCTCATGGAGAGAAAGTTTTCAAAAAATGTTCTGCTTGTCATTTAGTAAATAAAGGTGGGGAAAATAAAATTGGACCTGCATTGTATGGTGTAATAGGAAGAAAAGTTGCATCAAAACAAGATTATAAATATTCAAAAGCTATGGCAGCATATGACAAAAATTGGACATTTGAAGAGATGAATGGTTATTTAAAAAAACCTCAAAGTTATATTAAGGGTACTAAGATGGCATTTGCTGGATTAAGAAAAGAAAAAGACAGGGCATCAGTTATTTTGTATCTTAATCAAAATTCAGATAATCCGCTAACACTACCTTAATTTTCCAAAACAATACAACAAAATACTTTTTTGAACGTGAACTCTGTTCAACGCCTGTTGCCAAACATAGGAATTTTTTCCCAGGAATACCTCTTCGTCAACTTCATCTCCTCTTGGCAAGCAGTGCAAAAAAATACAATTTTTTTTTGTATAATTAAAAATCTCTTTTTTAATTTTAAATTTCTGAAAATGTTGTTTTTTTCTTTTTTTGTTCACTTTGTCATTTAAAGATATTACTTTATCAGAAAATATTACATCTGCATCCAAAGCTGCTTTTTTTGGGTCATGATGAATAAAAATTTTTTTCTTGTTTTTAATTACCCAATCCTTAACTTTCTTGTCTGGCGCAAATTTTTTTGGACATCCAATGCTTAATCTAAAGGAAAACTTAACGGATGCTGCAATTAAACTATCCAAAACATTATTGGAGTCTCCAATCCAACAAATTTTTAATTTTGATATTGGTTTTTTTTTTATTTCCTCAACAGTAAAAATATCTGATAACACTTGAGTTGGATGAGACGATGGACTTAAACCATTTATTATTGGTATTGTTAAATGCTTTTGAAAATCTTCAATTTTTTTATCATCATCAGTTCTCAACATGAAACCATCACCATAAGTAGATAGAATTTTAGCAGTATCTGCAATCGTCTCACCACCTTGCCCGAGGTGAAGTTCGTTAGATCTAAGTGTCAATGTCCCGCCTCCAAGCTGTTTAATCGCTAAATAAAAGCTTATTCTTGTTCTTGAACTAGCTTTTTCAAACATTTGTACTAGCATTTTGCCTTTAAGAGGCGATCCTTTGTCTGGTTCCAAAGTATTTAATTTTTTTCTTTGTTTTTTTCTTTGTTTTGCATCGACAATTATTTTTCTAAGATCTTTACTTGGAATATCTTTTAAATTTATAAAGTGTTTCATTTTATTTCATTACAAACTTTACTAATTATTTTTAAAGCTGTATCAATTTCTCTCTTTTTAACATTTAATGGAGGTAAAATTCTTATGACGTTTTCAGCTGCTCTAATAGTCAATAACTTATTTTCCATTAATCTTTTTATAAACTCCGTTTGGTCCTTAAAAAGTTGTAAACCAATTAATAGCCCTACTCCTCTAACTTCTTTAATTATCTTAGGATGT
>CACLSX010000007.1 GCA_902609705.1 uncultured Pelagibacteraceae bacterium | reverse complement strand
GAATAATTTTATGTTAGCTTTGATGTTTAAAAGTTAACTTTTATTTAAGAGAGGAAATTAAAAATGAAAACAATAAAGAACTTTATATTAGCTGTTGCTGCATGGGCAATGATGTCTGTATCAGCTTTAGCAACTGATATAATTGTTGTTTCACATGGACAAGCTAATGACCCTTTTTGGTCGGTAGCAAAAAATGGAGTTGATGCTGCTTGTAAAGATATGGGAGTATCTTGCAAATACACTGCTCCTGGAACTTTTGACATGGTTGAAATGGCAAAACTAATTGATAACGCAGTATCACAAAAACCAAAAGGTATTGTAATTACTTTACCTGATGCAGCTGCCTTAGGAAAATCTGTTAAAGCAGCAATAGCTGCTGGTATACCAGTAGTTTCTATGAACTCTGGTTCGGATGACTATGCATCATTAGGAATTAGTGCACACGTAGGTCAAACTGAATTTGAAGCTGGTGTTGGTGGCGGACAAAAAATGAAAGCTGCTGGAGGAAAAAAAGCTTTATGCGTTAACCACGAAGTTGGAAACGTAGCGCTTGATAGAAGATGTGCAGGTTTTAAAAAAGGTTTTGGTGGAACTGTTGATATTCTTGGAACATCAAATGACCCAACTGAAATTCAAAAAGCTGTTGCTGCAAAATTAGGTGGTGGATATGACACTATTTTAACTTTAGGTGCTGGTTTATCTGGTGAAGCAGCACTAAAAGCTTTAGAATCTGCTGGTAAAGTTGGAAATATTAAATTAGGAACATTTGATATGTCACCTAACATGTTAAAAGCTGCTGCTGCAGGTAAAGTAGAGTTTTTAATTGACCAACAACAATATCTACAAGGTTATTTGCCTATAGCTATTTTTGCTCAGTACATGAGATGGGGAACAATGCCTGCTGGTGTAGTTATGACTGGACCTGGATTTGTTACTCCTGATAATGCTGCTAAAGTAATTAAATGGGCAGCTCAAGGTTATAGATAAAATCTATATTTAAGGCCTGACTAAATTTTATAGTCAGGCCTTTTTTCAAAATTTAAATGTCATTAAAATCAAAAAGTATTTCATCAAAAAGTAGTCTTAATGAGGACGAACGTCTAAAAAAAATATCACCACTAAGAGTTTTATTGAATAGGCCCGAGCTAGGTGCATTAGGTGGATCAATACTTGTATTTATATTTTTTGGAATTGTAGCTGGTGATACTGGTATGTTTAGCGCATATGGAATGCTTAATTTCCTCGATGTTTCAGCTAATTTAGGAATTATAGCAATAGCAGCAGCGATGTTGATGATTGGCGGTGAATTTGATTTGTCAATTGGATCAATGATTGGCTTTGCTGGAATTTGTATCGCAATTCCTGCAATTTATTGGGGTTGGCCACTATGGATGAGTATAGTTTTTGCATTCGCTATGGCAGTATTAGTTGGATACTTTAATGGCTTAATGGTTGTCAAAACTGGTTTGCCATCATTTATTGTAACACTTGCAATGCTTTTTATTTTAAGAGGTTTGACATTAGCAATAACAAGATTGATTACTGGTAGAACTCAAGTTCCAGGACTAAGAGTATTAATTGAAGATGATCCATTAGCATGGTTATTTGCTACAGATACTTTTAAATGGCTTTTTACTTGGTTGGGATCATTAAAATTAATTGAACTAAGAACTGATGGAACTCCTCTTGCAACTGGAATACCTCCATCAGTTATTTGGTTTATTGCATTAACATTGTTTGCAACATGGATATTGATGAAAACAAGATACGGTAATTGGATCTTCGCATCTGGAGGCGATAAGGTTGGAGCAACAAATGTGGGTGTGCCTGTTGGAAGGGTAAAAATTAGTCTATTTATCGGTACGGCAGTCGCTTCAACTATTTTTGCTTGTATTCAAGTATTAGATGCAGGTTCTGCGGATACTATGAGAGGTACTTTAAAAGAACTAGAGGCTATTGCAGCTGCTGTTGTTGGTGGTTGTCTCTTAACAGGTGGATATGGATCTGCAATTGGTGCAGCTTTTGGTGCAATTATATTTGGTACTGTATCTATGGGAATATTTTATACAGATGTTGACACTGATTGGTTTAAAGTTTTCTTAGGAGCAATGATGTTGATAGCTGTAGTGTTTAATAACTACATCAGAAAGAAAGTTACTGAGAGTAAATAATGTCTGACTATCTCGTTCAATTTAATAATATTAGTAAGTTTTTTGGGAAGGTAATAGCGCTTAAAGACGTCACTATGAGATTAAAAAAAGGTGAGATCATGTGCTTACTTGGAGATAATGGAGCGGGAAAGTCAACTTTAATTAAAACTTTAGCAGGTGTTCATAAACCAGATGAAGGAGAAATTATATTTGAAGATAATAAAATTGTTTTTGACTCACCCAAAGATGCTTTAGATATTGGTATAGGAACAGTTTATCAAGATCTAGCATTAGTTCCTTTAATGAGTGTTACTAGAAATTTTTTTATGGGAAGAGAGCCTCAAAAAGGTATTCCTTTCCTTAAAACTTTTGATGTGGAGAAAGCTAATAAGATAGCAGCAGATAGAATGGGACAGATAGGTATCGATGTTAGAGATCCATCTCAGGCAGTTGGAACTATGTCTGGTGGTGAAAGACAATGCCTGGCAATATCACGAGCTATATATTTTGGAGCAAAAGTTTTGGTTTTAGATGAACCAACTTCTGCTCTTGGAGTTCATCAAGCATCAATGGTATTAAAATATATTGTAAAGGCTGCATCTGAGGGATTGGCTGTAATTTTAATTACTCATAATGTACATCATGCTTACCCTGTTGGTAATAGTTTCACTGTACTTAACCGAGGAAAAAGTATGGGCACGTTCCAAAAAAAAGATATTTCTAGAGAAAAGCTTCTTAGTATGATGGCTGGTGGTGAAGAATTAGACAAACTTGAAGTCGAACTTCAAGAAATGGATAGAATTCACAACAAAAATTAGATATTACGCCATATATCTTTACCATGACAAAATCATTTCCTTTGCTCTTTATATTATTATGGTCTTCGGCATTTATATCTGGGAAAGAAATTGTTCAAAACGCTTCTCCATTTGCAGCTTTAGCATTTAGATTTGGGATTGTAACAATTGGTTTTCTCTTATTTGCTTATTTCAGTAATGATAAGATTTTTGGAAAATTAAAAAATATTATTGAAAGTCTTTCAACAGGTATTTTATTTCATGGAATTTATTTAGGTGGATGTTGGTATGCATTTTCAATTGGGATGCCAGCTGCAATTGTAGCTTTAATAGTTACACTTCAACCAATTTTAACAAATATTTTATCTGGTCCTATTTTTGGAGAAAAAATATCTTGGAAACAGTGGGTAGGTATCAGTTTAGGTTTCATTGGTTCTGTCACTGTCTTAGGTATTGATTTTGGAAAAGAAATTCCTCCTTTAGGATTGTTAGCTACAGTCTTAGCTTTGTTTGCAATAACGGCTGGAACATTGTGGCAAAAAAAATTGAGTGGAAATTTAGCTTTGTCAGTTAATAATGCATATCAAGCAGTTGGTGGTTGTCTATTTAATCTATTATTAATGTTTATATTTGAAAATGCTTACATAAATTTTACAACTAGTTTTATATTAGGTATGTCTCACCAAATTATATTAGTTTCATTTGGAGCTTTTACTATTCTTATGTTTTTAATCAAAAGAGGAACTGTGGGCAAAACTACTACTTTATTTTTTTTAGTACCTCCTACTTCAGCAGTGATGGCATGGATATTTTTAAATGAACAATTAACATTTACTGACATAATTGGTTTTTTAATAACAACCGTTGGAGTATTTATAGCTACAAGGGATAAAAAAAATGGATAACAATTTTTTTAAAAAAATAAGAATATTAGATGGGGGCATGGGTCAATTATTACTTGAAAAAGGAATGGTATCTATGGGGACTTTATGGTCTGCTAGCGCTTTATTAGATGAAAAATATCATCAAATGTTAGTTGATACCCATCTATCATATATCAACGCAGGCTCAGATGTTATTGTTACTAACACTTTTAGTTGTAGAAAATTTAGATTAATAGAAAATAAAGTTGGTGATGAATTCAAAAAATTAAACGAAATTGCATGTAAACTTGCAATCAAAGCTAAAGATTTATCAAAGAAAAATATATTAGTAGCTGGATCAATTCCAAGCCAAAGAGACACTTATATAACTGATGATCGCGATATCAAATTAATAGAGGAAGATATGTTTGAACAAGCTGATATTTTAAGTGAATTTACTGATTTTTTATACCTAGATGTTATTAGCAGCACTAATGAAGTTAAAGCCGCTCTTAATATATCTAATAAATTAAACAAAAAAGTTTTAATTGGAATACATTTAAAAAAAAATGGTGACCTACCCTCAGAAGAAAAAATTGAGCAATTACTTGAAATTATTCAAGATGAAAATACACTTGGTGTAGTTTGTGCATGTATTTCTCCAGAAATATCTCTATCCGTATTAGATAAATTTTTAAATTGTGAAGTACCATTTGGATTTAAAATAAATTTGTGGGGAGTTGATGAACCAGGCCCAATACAGACATTTAATACAGCAAAACCTCATGAAATTGGTGTAAATCCTAATCAATCTTTAGGAAAAAGAGATAATTTTGATGCAAATAAATTTTATAATCTATCAAAAAAATTTATAGAAGGTGGGGCAACAATTTTAGGTGGATGTTGTGAAACAAAACCAGAGCATATTAGCTCTATATCTTCATTTAAATAATAATTTTTGTATCTGCTTTTCTAACAAAATAAATTCCTACAACTACAGCCAATAAAGATATTAATACCTTGTAAGTTATTAATTCACTTAAAAATATATAGCCTAAAATAATTCCAAAGATTGGAATTAAGTATGAGACTTGAGATTGAAAAATTAAACCATTCTTTTTCAAAATTTTAAACCTTAAAAGCCACGCAACTCCTGTTGGTACTATACCAAGATAAATTACTGACATGGTTGAATTTATTGATGGAGTATTTTCCCAAGGAGTTTCTAATAAACACATCAAAGGAAATAAAATCAGAGTTGCCCAAATTAATATTGATCCAGTAACATTTTCATTTTTTTTCTTACTAATTTTAAGTGTTAAAACTCCACCGATTACATAACATGTTGATCCTACTAAAATTAATATTGCTGAAAGAAAATTATTTTCATCAATTAAAATATTATCAGAAAATAAATAAATAATTCCTGCAAATCCAATTAGTATTCCAACAGTTTTTGCAAAATTAAATTTTTCATTTTTTGTATAAAAATGACCTAATATGGTAGAACTCAAAGGAGTAGTGGACATCAAAATTGCAGCCAAATTACTTTGCACAGATTTTACTCCATAAGCAATTAAAAAGAATGGTATAACTAAATTGATTAGTCCTATTAACATGAACCAATGCCAATCTTTTGAAAATGCTTCAATTACTATTTTTTTATAAAAACATAAAATTAATACTGGTATAGATCCAAAAAATACTCTCAAAAAAGCAATTGTCATTGGACCAAAAGATTCTGTTGCAATTTTTATATTAAAAAAAGCAGATGCCCAAATTATTGATAACAATGTTAATAAAATATAATCTGTTAAATTAGCTTGCTTCATTCTGTAATATCTTTCACATCACCTTTTGTAATTTGAATTAATTTTTCATAATTGATCTTAAAAATCGCATTAGGATGACCAGCTGCAGCAAAAATATCTGTAAACCTATTTAAAGAATTATCTATAAATATTTGAATTTTATTTATATGACCTACAGGAGATACACCTCCAATTGTATATCCTGTTTGAGATTTAACCTCGTCAGCAGAAGCCATTCTTACATTTTTTTTTTCAGAAATTTTTTTTAATTTATTTAACGAACATCTTTTGTCACCAGAAACTAAACAAAGTAAAAAATCATTTTCTATCTTAATAAGCAGACTTTTAACAATTGCTCCTACTTCACAATTTAATGAATTTGCTGCATCCAATGCTGTTTTTGCTGAATTTTCTAATTCAACAACTGATAGATTTTCGTCAAACTCTTTAAGACACTTCTCAGCTCTTTTAACTGGTTCTTTATTTAATAAAGTCATATTCAACTTATGATTGATTAAAAAGCACTGAAATTATTAGCAAAATTATATGTTTAAATTGCATAGGTGATATCTTCATTATATGTATTCTTTATTATAACAATATTGGTAATTAACCCAGATATTTAATTCTACAGGAGATAATATGAGCGCAAGCAAAGTTCTAAAAATGATGAAAGACAAGCAAATTGAGTTTGTCGATTTAAGATTTACAGACCCAAGAGGTAAATTACAGCACTTAACTATGGATGCATCGGTAGTTGATGGGGACATGTTAACAGATGGTGTATTTTTTGATGGATCCTCTATTGCTGGATGGAAGGCAATAAATGAGTCTGACATGATATTAAAACCAGATTTAAACAGACAAATAGTTGATCCATTTACATCTCATAATACTCTTGTTTTATTTTGCGATATTTTAGATGCAATTAAAAGAAATCCTTATGAAAGAGATCCAAGAGGGATAGCTAAGAAAGCTGAAGCTTATTTAAAGAAGACTGGTATAGGTGATAAAGCTTACTTTGGTCCTGAACCAGAATTTTTTGTTTTTGATGACGTTAAAATTAAAAACGATATGAACGAAACAAGTTTTTCAATAGATAGTACTGAAGGTCCATATAATTCAGGAAAAAATTATGAAAACGGAAATATGGGTCATAGACCTGGAGTTAAAGGTGGATATTTTCCAGTCCCTCCAGTAGATAGTGCTCAGGATATAAGAGGTGAATACCTAAAAGGTTTAAGAGACGTAGGTATTACAGTTGAAAAACATCACCATGAAGTTGCTCCAAGTCAGCACGAACTTGGAATGCTATTTGGTACATTAGTTGATCAAGCAGATAATGTTCAATTATACAAATATGTAGTTCAAATGGTTTCACATTCATTTGGTAAAACTGCTACATTTATGCCTAAGCCTGTAAAAGGTGATAATGGATCAGGAATGCACGTTCACCAATCAGTTTGGAAAGGAAAAACTCCAGTTTTTTCTGGAAATAAATATTCAGGTTTGTCACAAACTGCGCTTTATTATATTGGTGGAATACTTAAACATGCTAAGGCGATTAATGCATTTTCAAATGCTACAACAAATAGTTACAAAAGATTAATTCCAGGTTTTGAAGCTCCGGTATTGCTTGCATATTCTGCTAGAAACAGATCAGCTTCTTGTAGGATTCCGATAACTCTAAGCAAAAAAGGAGCAAGATGTGAAATTAGATTCCCAGACGCATCTGGTAATCCATATTTAACATTTGCATCTATGTTAATGGCTGGAATTGATGGTATCAAAAATAAAATTGATCCAGGCAAATCCTTTGACAAAGATCTTTACGCTTTATCAGAGAAGGAAGTTAAAAAAGTTCCAACAGTTTGCGGATCATTAAGAGAAGCAATGGAAAGTTTAGATAAAGATAGAAAGTTTTTAACTCAAGGTGGAGTATTTACTGACGATCAAATTGATGCTTATATTGCTCTTAAATTTGAGGAGATACACAACTTTGAACATACTCCTCATCCTATTGAGTTTGATATGTACTATAGTTGTTAAATAGCTTTTTTATTTTTTAGCTATTTTATTTTTTCCTAAACCTTTTTTAACCACGTAGTTGAGGGTGCCATGTGCGCCCGCTTCTACTGGTTTGATTAAACTTCTGAATAAAGATTTTCTTTTTTGGGTTTTAACTTCAGAGTTAATTAGGTTTTTATGCTCAAAAGTATTCATATCAATGATTCTATCATAGATATGCAATTAACGCAATGCTGATATGCGTATATTAAATACTATATTTTAAAGGACTCTCCACATCCACATCTCTCTGTTTCATTCGGGTTATTGAATACAAATTGTGAAGAAAATTTTTCTTTTTTAAAATCCATTTCTGTTCCAAGTAAATACATTACCGCTGCAGAGTCTATGAAGACTTTCACACCCTTATCTTCTACTACTTCGTCGTTCGGGTTTACCTCTTTTGTATACTCCATAACATAAGACATCCCTGCACACCCACCTGACTTAACTCCAACTCTTACTCCTAAAGTTTCTTTTTCAGCATTAGACATAATTTCTTTTATTCTTTGAGCTGCGTTATCGCTTAATGATATAATTTGTTTTGTCATAAATTTAACTCAAGTTTTGCAGCTTCAGACATCATTGATTTGTCCCATGGTGGTTCCCAGACTAAATCAAGATCTACTTTTGAAACTTCTTTAATTTCTAATATACTGTCTTTAACTTCTTTAGGCAAACTTTCAGCTACTGGACAATTTGGTGTAGTTAAAGTCATTTTAACCTTAACTTCAGAATTATTAACGATAATATCATATATCAATCCTAATTCATATATATTTACAGGTATCTCAGGATCATAAATTTTTTTTATTTCAGCAATTACTTTTTCTTTAAGATCCATTTTCATTCCTCTGTTTTTACAATTTGATCTGAATTATCTAATGCTGATGTAAGAGTATGCCAAGACAAAGTTGCACACTTTACTCTCATAGGATATTGTTTAACACCCGATAAACTCATTAATTTAGTTTTTTCGTCATCTTTTAAAATATTTGTTTCTAAAGAATCTTTTTCTTTTATCATTCCTAAAAAATCAGTTACAATTTCTTTTACCTCTTTCTCTTCTTTGCCTCTAACCATATCAGTCATAATTGATGCTGATGCCATTGAAATAGCACAGCCATGCCCTTCAAATGCAATATCTTCAACTTTTTTATTTTCATTTAATCTAAGATAAACATGAACGTTATCACCACATAAAGGATTATTTCCCTTTGCATCTTTATTATAATTATCAAACTTTCCTAAATTCCTTGGATTTTTTCCATGGTCTAATATTATCTCTTGATATAGATCTTTTAAGTCCATTATAAGTTAAAAATTTTTTTACATTTATTTATTGCTTCATCAAGTTTATCAATATCATCTTTCGTATTATAAACTCCAAATGAAGCTCTTGCGGTTGCAGGTAAATTTAATTTATCATGTAATATTTGACAGCAGTGATGCCCTGCTCTAATAGCCACTCCATCCTCGTCAAGAATAGTTGCAATATCATGAGGGTGAACACCTTCAATAGTAAATGATATAACTCCACCTTTTTCTTTTGGATTTCCTATTATATTAACTGAATTATTTTTTCTTAACTTTTCTAGTCCGTAGTTTAATAATTCTTTTTCATGTTTTTCGATATTTTGAATACCAATTTTTTCCATAAATTTTATGGATTCATTAAAAGCTATAACTTGAGCTGTAGCCATCGTACCAGCCTCGTATTTATTAGGTAATTCGCCATAAGTAATACCTTCTTTTTTAACTTCATTTATCATTCCTCCTCCACCTTGATATGGGGGTAAATCTTCAAGCCATTTTTTTTTAGCATATAGCACACCTATTCCAGTTGGTCCGTACATTTTATGTCCAGATATTGCGTAAAAATCACAATCTATATCTTGCATATCTAATCTTAAATGAGGAGCTCCTTGGCATCCGTCAATTAGAACAGGTATATTTTTAGAATGTGCTAATTCTACAATTTCTTTAATTGGTAATATTGCGCCTGTTACATTCGACAAATGACTTACACTGATTATTTTTGTTTTGTTTGTAATTTTTTTTTCTATTGCTTCTAATGTTACTTCGCCATCATCGTTAATTTCAGCAAATTCTATTTTTATATTTTTTGCTTTTCTAAGAAAATGCCAAGGAACATAATTTGAATGATGCTCGAGTTCAGTCAACAAAACTTCATCTCCTTCAGATAAATATTTTTGACCAAAAGTGTTAGCGACTAAATTAATTGCTTCTGTAGCACCTTTTGTAAATACGATCTCATCTTTATCTTTAGCGTTAATATATTTTTGAACTGAAACTCTTGTTTGTTCATATAAATTAGTGGCAGCAACCGCTAAATAATGAACACTTCTACCTACATTAGAAAACTCTTTTGTATAAAAGTCATAAATTCTATCGACAACAACTCTTGGTTTTTGAGATGAATTAGCACTATCTAAATATACTAAATCATTGTTTTGAATTTTATCGTCAAAAATTGGAAATTCTCTTTTTATATCATCTATATTCATTAATTTAATCCAATCATATTTTTTAATAATTTTTTAATTTCATCATCGGTAATTTTTTCAACAACATCTAAAAGATAACCGTTAATTAATAATTCTTTTGCAGTTTTTTGGTCTAATCCTCTAGACATTAAATAAAAAATAGAATCTTCATCTAAACTACCTGATGCTGAACCATGTGAACATTTAACGTCATCAGCATAAATTTCTAGTTCAGGCTTTGCATTAAATTCTGCTTGTTCATTTAAAAGCACCGCTTTACTTAATTGATAACCATCAGTTTTTTGAGCTTTAGAATCCACATATATTTTTCCTTGATAGACAGATTTTGAGCTGTCATCAATTACGCTTTTTATTAACTGATAACTTTTCGTGTTTTCATACAAATGGTTAGTATTAGTTCTTATTTCGTGATGTTTATTTTTAGACAATAAGTGTATTCCATTAATAAATGCTGACGAATATTGACCTTCAAGATTACAGCTGACTTCATTTTTTATATAATCTGAACCGGATGAAAATATAAATGTTTCAGAAATACTATTTTCTTTTTGAGTAATACTAGAATAATCATACTTAATATTTGTATTACTTTTCTTATCTATTTTATAATTCTTAAGAATTGCATTTTTACCAAGAGTAAAATTAAATAAATTGTTAATGAAATTCTTTTCTGAATTATCATCAGACAGATTAATAATTTTTATTGAGCTGTTTTCTTCTAGCTCAAAGTTTAGTTGAAAATTAATATTAGTGTTGCTCACTTTCTCATTAGTTATTTGATATATAATTAGAGGCCTTTTGAACGAATAATTTTTTTTAACTAAAATATTATGTATTTTATTAGAAAAAGAATTATTTAGACTTAAAAGAGAATTATCATCATTTGGGTTTTGGTTAAAATTATCTAAAGTCTTTAAATTAATTTTATCGCTTTCTTCATATTCGAAACTCAATCGCTCAACTTTACCGTTAACAATAACAATTTTATTATGTTCAATTTCCTTTATAAAAATTTCGTCATTAATTTCGTTTTTAATATTGTAATCATTATAAAATGTTAGTTCTCTAATATTTTTCCGAATAATCTGATTTATATCTGAAAATTTCCAGTTTTCTAATTTTCTGCTAGGAAATCCATTTTTCAAAAAATTATCTAGAGCTTCTTTTTTTAATTTAATTTCTTGGTTTGAGAAATTAGAAGTACTTATAAATTTATCAAAATCTGTTTTTAATTTTTGTTCCATTTAATTAAAATTTTCATATCCTTTTTTTTTCTAACTCTAAAGCTAATTCTGCACCTCCTGATTTAATAATTTTTCCACCCATAAGCACATGTACAAAGTCAGGTTTTATGTAATCAAGCAATCTTTGATAGTGTGTTATTATAAGAAAGGAATTATTTTTTCTTCTTAATGCATTAACTCCATCTGCAACTATTTTAAGAGCATCTATGTCTAATCCAGAGTCTGTTTCATCCAATATAGACAATTTTGGATCTAAAATTGACATTTGTAAAATTTCGTTTTTCTTTTTTTCACCTCCAGAGAAACCTACGTTTAATTGACGATTTAATTTTTCTTCATCAAATTTGAGTTCTTTTGCTTTTTCTTTAACTAATTTTAAAAATTCCAAAGCATCTAGCTCTTTTTCACCTTTAGCTTTTCTTATTGAATTTAAAGAAGTTTTTAAAAATATATTTGTATTTACTCCGGGTATTTCTAAAGGGTATTGGAAAGCTAAAAAAATACCTCTATGTGCTCTCTCCTCTGTTTCAAGATCAAATAAATTATTGTTCTCATACAATATTTCTCCTGATACCTCGTATCCTTTTTTACCTGATAGAATATTTGATAAAGTACTTTTACCTGATCCATTAGGTCCCATTATTGCATGCACCTCGCCAGGTTTAATCTCTAGATTAAAACCATTTAATATGGATTTTTCCTGTATTTTTGCATTTAAATTGTTAATTTTTAACATTTAACCAACACTACCCTCTAAACTTATTCCAACCAATTTTTGAGCTTCTACAGCAAATTCCATTGGTAATTGTTGCAATACCTCTTTACAGAAACCATTAACAATCAATCCTACAGCTTCCTCCTGATTTAACCCACGTTGTTGACAATAATGTAATTGATCTTCACTAATTTTTGATGTCGTCGCTTCATGAGCAATATTAGAATTTGAATTTTTATTTTTAATATAAGGTACAGTATGTGCTCCACATTTATTACCCATTAATAATGAGTCACATTGAGTATAATTTGTTGAATTAGATGCATTTTTAGAAATATCTACCAAACCTCTGTAAGTCATATCAGATTTACCAGCGCTAATACCTTTTGAAATAATCTTACTTTTTGTATTTTTTCCCAAGTGAATCATCTTAGTTCCTGTATCAGCCTTCTGATGATTGTTTGTAATTGCAATTGAGTAAAATTCACCAATTGAATTATCACCTTTTAAAATACAGCTTGGATATTTCCAAGTGATGGCAGAGCCAGTTTCTACTTGTGTCCATGAAATTTTTGAATTTTTACCTTTGCACAATCCTCTTTTTGTTACAAAATTATATATCCCCCCTTTTCCATCTTTATCTCCTGGATACCAGTTTTGTACTGTGGAATATTTAATCTCTGCATCATCCAATGCAATTAGTTCAACGTTGGCTGCATGCAATTGATTTTCATCTCTCATTGGCGCTGTACATCCTTCTAAATAGCTTACATAACTTCCTTTATCAGCAATGATTAAAGTTCTTTCAAACTGCCCAGTGTCAGATGCATTAATTCTAAAATAAGTTGATAGCTCCATTGGACATTTTATATTTGGTGGGATGTAAACAAATGATCCATCAGTAAAAACTGCTGAGTTTAATGTTGCAAAGAAGTGATCAGTAATTGGTATGACTGAGCCTAAATATTTTTTAACTAAGTCTGGATGTTTTTGTATTGCTTCAGAAATAGAGCAAAAAATAATACCTTTTTCTGTTAAAGTATCTTTAAAAGTTGTAGCAACAGATACAGAATCAAACACTGCATCTACTGCAATTCCATTTAATCTTTTTTGTTCTTGTAACGGAATACCTAATTTTTTATAAGTTTCTAACAGTTTAGGATCTAAATCTTCTAAATTTTTTGGTTTTTCTTTAAAACTTTTAGGTGCAGAATAATAATATAAATCTTGATAATCAATTTTTGGATATTTTGGTTTTTGCCAATTAGGTTCCTTCAATACTTTTAATCTTTCAAAAGCTTTTAATCTCCACTGAAGTAACCAGTCTGGTTCTTTTTTTATATTTGATATAAATCTTATAACGTCCTCGTTTAAGCCCTTAGGTGCTTTAAAACTTTCAATATCAGTTGAAAAACCATATTTATAGTCTTTTAAATCTTCAATTTGTTTATCTCTCATTACAGTCTATTTTCAATTTTATTTATTAGGTCTCCAAGTTTTTTTTCTTGAAAGAATAAGTTTATATGTGTTTCCAACTCATCCCATAGATTGTGGGTTATGCATTTTGCAGACTTTCCATTACATCCTTTTTTTGAGTGCTTTTGACATCCGATGGTTTTGACCTTTTCTTCTACCGCAGAGAGAATATCGGAGATTTTAATTTCATCTGGAGTTTTGTTTAGAGTATATCCACCTTTCTTACCTCTAATACTTTTAACAATTTCATTTTTTTTTAATTTTAAAAATAACTGTTCTAGGTAAACTAATGATATTCCTTGTCTTATTGAGATATCTCTTAGTGAGATTGGCTCGTTATTTTTAAACCTCGCAATGTCAGCTAAAGCCATTACAGCGTATCTGCTTTTAGTTGATAGTTTCATATTTTCCGCAATCCACGCGCTTTATATATACCTGACTAAATTAGTCAAGATTATGTAAATTTAAATTACTTGCATTTTGTCGCTCAATTTTGATAGAAAAATATAATTTTTTTTTGAGACTGATAATCAATGCCATCTACAGATACAAAAATTTCAGAAATTTTTATTCCTGGCCCTGCTGGTAGACTAGAAGCAAAGTATTTTAAAAGTAAAAAAAATACTTCTCCTATTGCTTTAGTACTTCACCCACATCCTCAATATGGAGGAACAATGAATAACAAAGTTGTTGTTGATACTTTTCAAACTTTTGTGGATAATAATTTTTCAGTTTGCAGAGTAAATTTCAGAGGTGTCGGAAAAAGTGATGGTGAATTTGATAATGGTCAAGGAGAACTTGCTGATGCAGCTGCCGCATTGGATTGGCTAGAAAGAGAAAATTTTGACAACTCGCAATGTTGGATATCAGGATTTTCTTTTGGTTCATTGATTGCAATGCAATTATTAATGAGAAGACCAGAAATTAACAGATTTATTGCTATATCTCCTCAACCAAATGTATATGATTTTTCATTTTTATCTCCATGCCCAACTTCTGGTCTTGTAATACATGGAAAGAAAGATGAACTTGTTCCTTTTGAAGATATTAATGAATTAAATAAAAGATTGAGTGCTCAAAAGGGAATTAAAGTAGAATTTGATATAGTATCAGAAGCAAATCATTTTTTTTCAAAAGCAGATGAAGCTTTGATCAAATGTCTTAATAAATATATACAAAAGGAAACTGCTTTATATTAATAATTTTTTCTAATTTCACCGCCTGTAATAGGATTTAAAACATTGGTGGTATTAGGGTAACTAATTATTTTTTTTAGATAAGATCTAATTGCTAAATATGCAAATGCTTGTGATTCTATAAAATCTCCATCTAAATTAAATTCATCAATTAACTTAATTTTATATTTTAATATTTTTTTTATATGATCAACTAATGTTAAATTTTTTCTTCCTCCACCACACAAAATAATTTCAATTTCATTTTGAAAATTTTTTTTTATATTTTGCGAAATTACTAATGCTGTAAAATATGTTAATGTAGCGACAGCATCTTCAAAATCTAAACCTTTAACAAAACTAAAATCGAATTCATTTCTATCATAAGAATGTTTTTCCTGAACATTATAAAACTCATGTTCGTAAAATTGATTTACTATATCTTTATTTATATTTCCAGATGATGCTATGTCACCATTTTGATCATAATTTATTCCTTTTGTTTTTTTTAAGTACTCATCAATTAAAACATTTCCAGGACCAATATCTTTTGCAGCTAAAATATTTTTAAAACAATAAGTATAATTTGATATTCCACCTATATTTAAAATTAAAGTAGGTTTATTTATCTTAAATTTATTTATTAAAAGTTTATGATAAACTGGAGTTAACGGAGCACCTTCTCCATTATTTTTAATATCATTTGCTCTAAAGTTATAAATTACTTTTTCTTTTAATTCTTGAGAGAGTAAATTTGCATCTCCCATTTGTATAGAATATCCTTCTTTAGGTTTATGAATTATCGTTTGTCCATGAAAGCCAATTAATTGAATATTTAAATTATTTTCACTAATAATTTTCTTTGATATTTTTGAATGATAAAGAGTTAGATCTCTTTCTAAAGATTTATAAGTGCTTATGTTTTCCTCTATATCTGCTCTATTTTTTATATTTAAAATAAATGAAGAAAGCCTTTTTCTAAATTCTTCAGGATAATTGAAGTACTTATTATCTATTATATCTAAATTATTTTCACCATCTGATTTGATAATACTTGCATCGATGCCATCAATAGATGTACCGCTCATTAAACCTAGTGCTATAAAAGAATTATCCATTATTGATTATTATTTTTATTTAAATATGTATATTAAAAGTAACATTTATGAATGAATTTTTAAAAGAATTTAAAGATAGAGGTTATTTTTATCAATGCACTGATGAAAAAGCTCTTTCAAAGAAACTGAATGAAGAGAGTATAAAAGGATATATAGGCTTTGATTGCACTGCTCAAAGTTTACACGTAGGTAGCTTGCTTCAAATCATGTGCTTAAGATTAATGCAAAAACATGGACATAAACCAATTGTTTTGCTTGGTGGAGGAACTACTAGAATAGGAGATCCATCTGGTAAAGATAAAACAAGAAAAATTTTAGAAGAAAATGAAATAGAAAAAAATATAAAAAGTATAGAGAACATACTAAAAAAATTTTTAGAGACAGAAGATGAAAAGGTTGCTCCAGTTTTTGTTAACAACTACAGTTGGCTAAAAAATTTAAACTATATATCTTTTCTAAGAGACATAGGAAAACATTTTACTATTAATAAAATGTTAAGTTTTGACAGTGTAAGGTTAAGATTAGAGAGAGAGCAATCATTAAGTTATATGGAATTTAATTATATGATTTTGCAAGCGTACGATTTTCTAGAGTTAAATAAGACAGAGAATTGTTTGCTTCAAATTGGAGGATCAGATCAATGGGGTAATATTGTAAACGGAGTTGAACTTATTAAAAGATATTCATCTAACGAAGTTTATGGCTTAACAACAGAACTTATAACTTTAGCATCAGGTGCTAAGATGGGTAAAACAGAAAGTGGTGCTATTTGGTTAGATAAAAAATTGTTCTCGGTTTTTGATTATTGGCAATTTTGGAGAAATGTTGATGATAAAGATGTATTGAAATTTCTTAAGATGTTTACAGATTTAAATTTAAGCGAAATAGAAGAAATAAGTAATCAAAATATTAATGAACAAAAAATTATTTTAGCGAACGCGGCTACCTCTATTCTACATGGAGCTAATGAAGCCGCTAAAGCAGAAGAAATAGCTAAGAATTCTTTTTCCGAGAACTCATCTGGAGAAAATTTGCCAAATACAAAAATAGATATCTCTAATATTGGTAATGATGTAGTTAATTTAGTCTCAATTATTGATAAAAACTTATCTAAAAGCGAAATAAGAAGACTAATAAAATCTAATGGTATTAAAATTAATAATGAAATTATTTCAGATGATAAATTTATAATTTCATACGAGCTTATAAAAAAAAATAATTTTATTAAGGTCTCGATTGGTAAAAAAAAACACTATAAAATAGTAACTTAATTAGAAATTTTCTCCAAAGTTCTTGTAATAAATCTTGGGGTTAGTGTTTTTATTGGATTAACAGTAGATTTAAGTTTTTTCGGTGGCCCCTTAATTTTAAAGCTTACACCAAATACTCCTTCACCAATTTTTTTTCCAACTAATATATCGCCTAACATTGGTATTTTTGAAATTGTTTTATTAATAGTTGTTGCCGGCACAAGCGTTCCTTTCAAACTAGTTAATTCATCTTTTACGATATAACCTTCCATCATAAGTGAAATTGCTGGGCCTATCGCATACATATCTTTTATTTTAGTGTTATTTCCTAAAGTTTCATAATCCATCTCGAAATCAGTAAACCTTATACCTTCACCAGTAAGAAGATCAGCTATCCCTTGAAGAGATGCTAATGTTAAAAGTTTAGCAAGAACAGGAACTTCTTGGACTTTAAAATCATTTATTTTTAAATTTGATATTGTTTTACCCTCATAATTTGATGACTCGTATATCAATTTACCCTCCTTAAAACCCCTAATGAATTTGAAATTTTTTATAAAAGGTTCTGGATGATCTATTTCTAAAAATGTAATTTTTTGTTTTTTTTCATTAGTAAAGATATTTAATTTAAATTTTCTCTTATTATTTAATTTTGCATTTATATTTGAGTTAAAAACTTTATTACTCTTTATTTGTATTTCACCTTTAACATTTGATAAATAAGAAAATTTATCAACAAAATATTTTCCAATATCTAAATAAATATAAGTGTTTAAATTTTTGAAATTAGAAAATATCGATTTTGAGGAATTAATTAATATATTTTTTATATTTTTAGATCCATCAAATTGATTACCAGTTAAGTAATAATTGTTATTAACTTTCTTAAATTCTAATTTATTATCTTTTTCGTTTTTATTAATTATATCTATTTTAAATAAATCTAAACTTTTAATTTTATCGTTTTTTCCTATTTCAAGATTTTCAACAATAATACTTTTTTCTTCTTCATTAAAATTTATATTTTTGAAAATTATTTCATTATTATCTTTGTAAATTCCATTGATATTCAATTCAGATTTTATATCTGCCTTTTTTTGATAATCTAATTCTTCAATATCTATTTCAGCGCTATCTAGGTCTAAATCTAAATCGAAAAAATAATTATTATCTTTTTTTTCAACATTCAAAGACATATTTTCATTTATATTATTAATAGAATATTTGCTTTTTAAGTTAAATTTAAATTGTTTATTTTTATAATCTAAATCTAAATGACTATTGCTAATCTTTATTTGATTTTTAAAATCACTCAAATATTTTTTTATTCTTTGTGATTTATAGTCGATTAAAATACTTTCAGATTTTAAAATAGATTTAATATCTAAATTTTGAATTTCATTTTTTTTATTTAATTTAAAACTTATTATATTTTCTGAAGCGAACGTGATATCTTGGTCTTGAAGACTAAAGTTCTTAAATTGAAAATATTTTTTAATTTCTTTTGAGTTTATTTTGCTTTTTGTATTACTTAAATCTATATTGACTAGAGCATCTTTGTTTTGTTTTTTTTTATAGATTACATTAATTAAATTTTTTGTTTTATTATTATTGTATTTATTATTTTGAAATAAAAACTTGCTATTTAAAACAATTGTTAATTCTTCTTTAATGTAATCAATTAAAATATCTCCATCTTTAAAATATATGAAATCTTGATATTTTGATTTTGTAAATAACTCGTCAAAATTTAATTTTGATGTAATACTTAAATCTTTAATATTAAGTTTTTTATCAATTTTAAATGACAATTCATTATCTGAACTTAAATTTATAGTTCTATCATCTATTAAATCTAAATTAATATTTATAAATTTTCTGTAATTATTTAAATTAATTTTAGTCTCATTTGTTTTAAAATTTCCTGAGATTTCGAAATAATTATTGATTTTTTTAATTATTATTTTTTCTGAAGCAATGAAAAATTTATCAATTGATAATTCTATTTCATTTAAATTTATAAGGTCCTGATCTACTAAAAAATCAAATTTAACATTTTCAATTTTTGATTTGTTGGGTAATTTTATTTCTGCATCTTTTACTGATCCATTGAAAGTATATTTGATGTTTTTGAGACTTTTTTTATCAAATGTTATATTAGATATTATTTTTAGTTTACCTTTTTTAATTTGTTTGAAAATTAAATTTCTTGCTAAATTAAAGTCATATTCATTTATAAAATTAACAAATCGATCAATATCATTTTCTTTGGAAATTATTGATATCTCGGAGATT
Source organism: uncultured Pelagibacteraceae bacterium (assembly GCA_902609705.1). GTDB lineage: Bacteria > Pseudomonadota > Alphaproteobacteria > Pelagibacterales > Pelagibacteraceae > Pelagibacter. The sequence goes on along the minus strand of CACLSX010000007.1, from coordinate 19,825 downwards.
GGGTTTTTATTTTTTATATATTCAGAAATATTTAGATCAAATTTTATATTTTCTAAGTCAATATTTTTTTCATTAATTGCTATTTGAGGGTCCAAAGTAGAAATCTCGAATTCAAAATTAGAAGGATTTAATTTAAAATTTACTTCATTTAATTTTAGTTTTATCTTTGGATCAATCTCGTTAAGTTTTTCATTTATTAAGGTGTTAAAATTATCTGTTTTAATTCCTGTTGTTATTAAGAATATTAAAATTGCAATAACGATAGTAATTACTGCAATTATAATTATAGAAATTAATTTACGCATTTAATTTATATAAAGAACTTTCTAAAAAATTATCTATTTCACCGTCCAATACTTTTTCAGGACTAGAACTTTCAAAATTAGTTCTATTATCCTTTACCATTTTATAAGGATGTAATACATATGATCTGATTTGATGACCCCAACCGATGTCTGATTTAGAATTTTCAATATTTTTATTCTCTTTTTCTTTTTTCTTTAACTCATAATCATAAAGTCTAGCTTTTAACATATTCATACAAGTTTCTTTATTTTTATGTTGAGACCTTTCATTTTGACATTGTACCACAATTTTAGTTGGTAAATGTGTAATTCTTACTGCGCTGTCAGTTGTATTTACATGTTGTCCTCCAGCACCACTAGATCGATAGGTATCTATTCTTAAATCTTTTTCCAAAATTTCAATATCTATATTCTCAGAAATAACAGGATATACCCAAACACTGGCAAAACTTGTATGACGCCTAGCACCAGAATCAAAAGGAGAAATTCTAACCAACCTATGTATTCCTGACTCATTTTTTAATAATCCATTTATGTAATCTCCACTAATCTTTATTATTGAGGATTTTATTCCTGCTTCATCTCCTTTATGTTCACTAATAATTTCAATTTTAAAATTTTTTTTGTTTGCCCACTTCATATACATTCTTCTTAACATATCAGCCCAATCTTGACTTTCAGTCCCTCCGGCACCTGCGTGAAATTCTAGATAACTATCAAAAGTATCGTTTTCATTTGATAAAAAACATCTGATTTCAATTTGCTTTATTTTATTAAATATATTTTTAATATTTATCTCAGTTTCTTTAATTATTTCATTGTTATTTTCTTCAATTGCTAGATTATGTATATCAAACAAATCCTTGCTTTCTCTTGATATCAAATCGTAGCTATTTAAAAGTTTTTCAAAATTTGTTTTCTCTTTAAGAATTTTTTCAGCATATTTTTTATTCTGCCAAAAATCAGGTTTTTCTATTAGTTTGATGAAATTTTTTATTTTTTGAGAAATATCATTCTTTTCAAAGAAACTCCTTTATTCTTTGACTCGTTTTTTCAATATCAGATTTTATATTTATGATTTCTTGTTCCATTAATAAAATTTTAATATATTTGAAGTGTTAAATCTACTGTCAATATTATTAGTTAAAATATCCGATTTATCATCAATTTTTTTAAAAGCTTCAATTATTGAATTTTTTGTTCTTGAATTGGCTTTTTCTCCAGTGTTGGCATCAATTACCATCATTTTTATATTATCTGCAACTTTAAAAGGTCTAGCATTATAAGTATTGGCTGTATTTTTGATAAAATCTTTAAACACTGGCATTGCAGTTTTTGAACCAGTCTCAAATCTACCTAGACTTCTAGGATTATCGTAACCTATGTAAACACCTACAACCAGGTTTGATGTGTATCCTATAAACCAAGTGTCAGTATTTTTATTTGTTGTTCCAGTCTTTCCGGCTAATTCAAGATTTAAGTCTTTCAAACCTTTTCCTGTTCCTCTCTCTATAACCCCTTTTAACATCGAAGTTATTTGATATGCGGTTTGAGGAGAAAAAATTTGTTGATACTTACTTTTAATTATAGGAATGTTTTTTCCTTCATAAGAGATAAAGTCACAATTTTCACAATATCTTTTTTCATTATTAAATATTGTCTTTCCTTCGCTATCTTGAATTCTATCAATTAAAATTGGATTAACTAATTTCCCACCATTTAAAAATGAACAATATGCACTTGTGATTTTTAACAGAGTGGTCTCTGCTGAACCTAAAGATACAGACATTAGTTCGTCAGGATTTTCATAAATATTTAATTTTTTTGAAAAATTTACAATTTTATCTATTCCGAGTTCTTGTGCTATTCTGACTGTCATCAAATTTCTTGATTTCTCAATACCAGTTCTTAAGGTTGATGGTCCATAAAATTTTTTTCCATAATTTTCTGGTTTCCACATTTTTAAATCATTACCTTGATCCAAAACAATTGGAGCATCTAAAACTAACGTATTTGGCAAAAAATTGTTTTCTAATGCAAGAGCATATATAAATGGTTTAAAAGCGGATCCAGGTTGACGCTTTGCCTGTGAGGCTCTATTGAATTCACTTTTTTTAAAACTAAAACCTCCAGATAGCGCCAGAACTCTCCCACTATAAGGATCCATTACCACTATTCCACCATTTACATCAGGTAATTGTTTTAATGTATAGTTTCCTTCAGATATTTCCTTTACGTATATTATATCATTTTTTTTAAATAAAGATTTAAATTCTTTTCGTGTCCAGTCTATATCATTAAAATTTATAATACCTATTTTGTTATTTTGTGTTTCAATAACTGTCTCAAATTTATCAATTCTTTTAACAATCGCTAATTCCCATTCTAATGATTTTTCTAAATAAAATTTTGAAAGATCTTTTTTCCAATTTTTATATTTTTTATTTGTTAATGCGCCTCTCCAACCTTTTCTTTTATCGAATTCTTGAAGACCTTTTCTTAATGATTGTGTTGCGATTTTTTGTAAATTTAAATCTAGGGGAGTTTTAATATTAAAACCTTGTTTATACACTTTATCAAAACCATAATTATCAATCACTTTTTTTCTTACATCTTCTACATAATACCTTGAATCCTCTAAATAAATTTTTTTTCTTTTTTTCAATTTAATTTCAATTTCTGTTAATTTAGAATATTCAACTTTATTAATAAATCTATTATCAAGCATATTCTTTAAAACCAAATTTCTTCTAAATTTTGCCAACTCAGGATTTTTATATGGGTTATATTTACTTGGAGCTTTAGGGAGAGCAGCTAACAGAGCAGCTTCTGCATAATTAAGTTCACTAATAGGTTTGTCAAAATATCTTAAACTTGCAGATGCTATTCCATAACTTCCTTCACCTAAATAAATTTGATTTAAATAAAGCTCTAATATTCTTTTTTTTGAAAGAACACGCTCTATTCTGAAAGCTAGTATTGCTTCTTTTATTTTCCTATCAATACTAATTTCATTAGACAAAAGAAAATTTTTCGCAACTTGTTGTGTAATTGTTGAAGCTCCCTCAAGTCTTTTTGAATAAATAATGTTAAAAATATTATTTTTTATCGCTCTAACAACACCCTTTGCATCAACTCCAGGATGATCAAAAAAGTTTTTGTCTTCTGCAGATAAAAAAGCATTAATTACTGTTTGAGATATAGCTGTGTATGGTACGAATATTCTTTTTTCAGATGAAAAATCACTAACCAATTCTCCATTTCCAGAATATAGCTTGCTAGATACTGGAGGTTTATAACTTTTAAGATATTTGTAATCTGGCAATTTATTAGAATATGTCCAAAGTACAGATATAATTAGCACTAAAATTAAAGTTGATGAGAGTAATCCAAATATTATTATTCTTTTTAAAATTCTTTGCATTTTGGTTTAAATATTCTATGAATTTGTTATTGTTAAGGCACAGAATTTATTAAATTAATATATGAAAAAATCTTTAAAATTATGTCTAAAAATTTATACATTGATGCATCGCATCCAAATGAGACTAGAGTCGTTCTTAAAAGCAATAATCACATTGAAGATTATGAGTATGAAAGCTTAAATAATACTTTAATTAAGAACAACATATACCTAGGAAAAGTAAGCAGAATAGAGCCTTCTCTACAAGCAGCATTTGTGGACTTTGGAAGAGAAAGACATGGTTTTTTATCCTTTAACGATATTCAGTCAGATTACTATCAATTGCCACTAAGTGATCTAGAAAAAATTAAAGAGGAAGAAGAAAGAGTTAGAGAAGAGCTATCTAAAGAAAGTCAAAATATAGAAGATAAAATTCTTGAGGGTAAAGAGCAAATAAAAATTGATGATCCTGTTGAAAAAAAGGAAGATGATGAAAAAGAAAAATTAAGTACCCAAAAAAAGTTTCCATCTAAAAGATATAAAATTCAAGAAGTTATAAAGCCTAATCAGGTAATTTTGGTACAAGTTTTAAAAGATGAAAGAGGGTTAAAGGGAGCTGCGTTAAGTACTTTTATATCAATTGCAGGTAAATATATAGTTTTAATGCCTAACACTGCTAAAGGTGGAGGAATTTCAAGAAAAATTTTTAATCCAGGGGAAAGAAAGAAAATAAGAAATATTTTAAATGAAATAACAATTCCAAAAGAAATGGGAATTATTGTTAGAACTGCAGGATCTAATAAAACAAAAAATGAAATAGATAATGATTTAAAAAATTTAATTAAAGTTTGGAATCAAATAAAGGAAAATGCTTTAAATTCAATTGCACCATCACTTATTCATCAAGAAAGTGATATTATCAAAAGATGTATTAGAGATATGTATGATGATGATACACAAAATATATATGTTGAGGGTAATGAGGGATATCAAAAAACAAAAAATTACTTAAAGATGATGATGCCAAAACAAATTAAAAAAGTAAAAAAATACAGAGATAAAGTACCATTATTTTATAAAGAAAATATCGAAAAAAAATTATTTGAAATTTTTGAGACAGAAGTAAAATTAACATCTGGTGGATATTTAGTAATTAATCCAACAGAAGCTCTGGTATCTATTGATGTCAATTCAGGGAAATCTATAAAGCAAAAAAATGTAGAAAATACAGCTTATGATACAAATATAGAAGCAGCAGAGGAAATAGCTCGACAGATAAAAATTAGAGATCTGTCAGGTTTAATAATAATTGATTTCATAGATATGTTGAATTTTAATAATAGAAGACAGGTAGAAAGAAGATTAAAAGAAAAATGTAGAAATGATAGGGCCAGGATTCAAATAGGAAGAATAAGTAATTTTGGACTTCTTGAAATGTCAAGACAAAGGTTGAGAGAAAGTAATGTTAAATGGCATATGAAACTAACAGATGAAACATTCGTTTTAAAAATTCTTAAATTAATAGAAATAAAATCACTAGAGCACAACGCTAAATTAGTTGAATTAAGTGTAAATGACAAAATTGAAAGGCATATATTAGATAATTATCAAGAAGTAGTTAAATATTTTGAAAAAAAGCATAAAGCAAAAATTAATCTAAATAACGATAATAATTTAAACTTAGAAGACTATATAATAGAATTCAAATCTAAGACAAAAAAAGTTTTAGATAAGATTGAAAAAGTAGAAAATCTTGAGTTAATAAAAAAAGAAATTAAAAACGAAGATATCAATAAAAAAAATAAAGACAGAAAAATATTTAAAAAAAGAAAATTTAGAAAAAAATTCTATAAAAAGAAAACTAAATGATACCTTTGTTGGTTGTTGATGCGGATCCAAATAAATTTGGACTAATTCTTCCTGATAAAAAAGATTTTCTACCAGAGATAACTGCTAATTTCATTGCTTCAGCCATTTGAATAGGATTTTTTGCTTTTGCAATTGCAGTATTAATTAATACTCCATCGCATCCTAATTCCATTGCAATACTAGCATCTGAAGCTTGTCCTAAACCTGCATCAATTATTAGAGGTAATTTAGTTTGTTTTCTTATAATTTTAATATTTACTTTATTTTGTATTCCTAAGCCTGAGCCAATCGGAGCAGCGAGTGGCATAATAGCAACCGCTCCAGCACTCTCTAATCTCTTAGCCATTAAAGGATCATCATTACAATAAACCATTACTTTAAAGCCCTCTTTTGTTAACAATTCCGTTGATCTCAATGTTTCAATCATTTCAGGAAAAAGATTTCTTTTATCTCCTAATACTTCCAATTTCACTAATTTCCAACCGCCTATTTCTCTTGCTAATCTTAAAGTTCTAATTGCATCTTCTGCCGTAAAACATCCAGCAGTATTTGGTAAATATGTTATTTTTTTTGGATCAATATAATCCATTAATCTGGCTTTATTTTTATTTGAAATGTTAACTCTTCTTACTGCTACTGTAACTATTTCTGCGCCTGAACTTTTTATTGCTTTTGCACACTCATTAAAACTTTTATATTTTCCAGTCCCTACAATTAAGCGAGATTTAAATTTTTTATTTGCTATCTTAAATTTTTTATCAACCATTATCCCCCACCAATGAAATGGACTATTTCTATTTTATCTCGTTTTTTTAATTGAATCTTAGAAATTTTTTTTTTATCTATTATTTTTTTGTTTAATTCTATTGCTATTTTGTTTAATGGCATTTTTAATTTTGTGATTAAACTCTTTAATGGAAATTTAGAAATAACCTGCATTTGTTTACCATTTACTGTTATTTTTATTTTATTTTTAGTATTCATATATTATAAAGATCTCGTGAATAAAGTATTAATCATTAATGGTCCTAATCTTAATCTATTAGGTGAAAGAGAACAATCACAATATGGTAGCAAAGATTATAAATACATAAAAGATATGTGTGAAAAAAAATCATTAGAACTAAATTTAACTCTTGAAATAAAACAATCAAATGTTGAGGGAGAAATAGTTAATATTATACAAAGCGCAAGAAAAGAATTTGATGGAATTATAATTAATGCAGGTGGGTATAGTCACACTTCAGTTGCGATTAGAGATGCTCTAGATGTATTTAAAGGTAAAATAATTGAGCTTCATATATCGAATATTTATAAAAGGGAGGAATTTCGCCATAAATCATTAATAAGTGGAGTAGTCACTGGAATTATTTGTGGTTTAGGAACAAATGGATATATTTTAGCCATAAATTCTATGCATGAAATGTTAAATGAAAATAAATAAAAATATAATCAAAGAACTTACTGAATACTTAGATGAATTTAATCTCACCGAAATTGAATATACTGAAAAAGATGTAAAAGTTAAAGTATCAAAATTTTCTGGAACAAACGTAGCTACAGTTAAAGAAATAAAATCTGAAATAAAATCAGAAAATGTTAAATCAGACAATATTGTTGGTACTAAAGTTCCATCTCCTATAATAGGAACGGCATATTTAGCACCAGAGCCAGGTGGAAAAAAATTCGTAGAAGTTGGGAAAAAAATTAATAAAGGTGACACAATAATGATTGTTGAAGCTATGAAAACAATGAATCATGTTCCATCACCAGTAGCTGGAACTGTAAAACAAATTTGTGTTGAGGATGGTCAGCCTGTTGAATATGGACATACAATAGCAATAATTGAGTAATAATGTTCAAAAAAATTCTTGTTGCAAATAGAGGTGAAATAGCTGTTAGAGTTATTAGAGCTTGCAAAGAATGGGGTATTCAAACTGTAGCTATTCATTCTGATGTTGATAGAAACAGTATGCATGTACGATTGGCTGATGAAAGTATATGTGTCGGTCCTCATCAAGCTGCAAATAGTTATTTGAACATTCCAGCTATTATGTCAGCTATTGAATTAACAAATTCTGAAGCTGTTCATCCAGGATATGGTTTTTTATCTGAAAATTATGAATTCGCTAAAATACTTGAGCAGAACAAAATTAAATTCATTGGCCCATCATCTTCATTGATTAAAATGATGGGTGATAAAATTGAAGCAAAAAAAATTGCAAAAAAATACGGTCTTCCAGTGATTGAAGGATCTAATGGAGGTGTATCTGATTTTAATGAAGCAAGAAAAATATGTAAAGAAATAGGTTATCCAGTTTTAATAAAAGCTGCTGGAGGAGGTGGAGGAAAAGGTATGAAAGTTGTCACAAAAGAAGATGAATTTGAAAACTTATTCCTGACAGCAAAAACTGAAGCAAAAAAATTTTTTGGTAATGATGAAGTATATATTGAAAAATATTTTCAAAATCCAAGACATATTGAGGTTCAAGTATTATCAGGAAAAAATAGAACAGTGCATTTGCATGAAAGGGATTGCTCTATTCAAAGAAGACATCAAAAATTAATTGAAGAAACTCCCAGTCCATTGCTTAATAATCAAATAAGAAATGAGCTTTTTGATAAAACAGTAAAAATGGTAAGCCAAATTGGATATGAAGGAGCTGGGACAGTAGAATTTATTTTTGAAGATGGAAAATTTTATTTTTTAGAAATGAACACAAGAATACAAGTAGAACATCCAGTAACAGAAGTTGTTACAGGCATAGATTTGATAAAAGAACAGATCTGGATTGCATATGATGGTAACACAGCTTTAAAACAAGAAGATATTAAGCCAAGAGGTCACGCAATTGAGTGTAGAATAAATGCTGAAGATGTAAGCAAAAATTTCCAACCCTCGCCAGGAGAAATTACCATGTGTCATCAACCTTCAGGTTTTAGAACAAGGGTAGATGGAGCTATATTTCAAGGCTATAGAGTAACTCCATATTATGACAGCATGATTTGTAAAGTAATATGTCATGGAAGGAATAGAACTGAAGCAATTCAAAGAATGCGGAGATCCCTTGATGAATTTGTTATAGAGGGTATTAAAACAACAATAGACTTGCATAAAATACTTTTAAATCACAAAAAATTTTTAGATTCAGATTTTAATGTGAGTTGGCTTGATAAAGAAAAGTTACTCTAAGAATAACATTTTTTTAACCAAATATCATACACAGGATGATCAAAAGGTCTAATAGATGGAGATGAGGCGAATGTCCAATCATTAAAAATGAACACCTTATTCTCATCTTTGTTTACTATATCTCTTACTTGCATGTAAGCTGTAACTTCCGGATCATCATCAAATTTTGAATTATTACATTTAAGAATGTTTATAGATAAATTTTTAAATTTATATTCCTTCCCAACCTCAATCTCTACAATATCACTCTGAGAGTTTATTTTGTCTAGTATTGTTAAAACAGCGTAATTTTCTGTACGTGAATTATTTTCACTTAAAGAATTGGTCATTAACAAATAATAAGAAAAAAAAACAAGTATATAAACTTTAACTTTTCCAAGAAGTGTATTTTTTGTTTGAAGCATTTTTACTTTTGTTTTTATTTGGATGATAGGAATTTTCTGTTCCTGTTTGATTTGGCATATGCTCTTTTTGCCAACTATATTTGTCTAATTCATGACTGTTTTCAATTTTATTTCCCGTATAATGCATCCAAGAATACCATTCGCTTGGTATTTTTGATGCTTCGACTTCCCCGTTGTAAATAACCCATCTTTTTCCTGACTTGCTCTCATAATATTTATTACCTGAATTGTCTTCGCCGACTAATTTTCCAAATAAAATTGTATTTAGTCTTGTGCCAAATGTTTGTTTGTTCCACCAAGTAAAAATTTCTTTAATCATTTTATTCAAATTATTTTCAATTTATAATTGTAAATTTACAATTAGACTATAATTGAAAAATGTATATACATGAATATTACCAAGATTCAATTTACAAATAGGATTACAATGGCAAAATATTTAGTAGAAACTTATTATACTTGTAGTTTTAAGGTATCTCATTACTTAGATGATATAAATGATGAAAATCTCAAAAATTTAGAAAATAAAGATGACGGAAAATTTGAAATTATTGATGTTAAGCTAGATAATAGAAAAACAAAAAACCTTCAAGACACTAAAAGTGGTAAAGTGGAAATAGTTTCAAATCCAATTAATAATAATGATAACAAAAAAGTCCAAAAAAGTAATCCGATTGATGAAAATTTCAAAAGAAATATTTCTGATTCAATAGGTAAAAGATTTAGTATGCCTGATAGAAGAAAAGGTTATATCCAGAAAGCTTCTATTGGTGACCACAAAGTATATTTACATACTGGTGAATACGAAGATGGTAAAATAGGGGAAATTTTTATTGATACAAGTAAGGAAGGTGAGCTAGTAAAAGCACTAATGAACAACTTTGCAATAGCAATTTCCTTGGGTCTTCAATATGGGGTTCCTCTAGATGAGTTTGTAAACGCATATTTAGATACAAAATTTGAACCTTCTGGAAAAGTTTATGGAAATGATCGTATTATGAGTGCAAGTTCAATATTGGATTATATTTTTAGAGAGTTAGCAATTTCTTATTTAAATAGAGAAGATTTAGCTCACACCCCATCAATAACTGGTAATGCTGATACAAGTGAAAATCATGAAAGTGAAGATCAAAATCAACTTATTAAACTTGTAAAAAATATTACTAGTAAAGGTTTTGTTAGAAACGACTATAAAAAAAAATTAGTGGATTTATCAGATATAAGAATAAATCTTAAAGGAAAAAAATAGTTATTTTTTTCTTTTTGAAATATTAAGTTCTTTTAATTGATTTTCGTCTACTTCAGACGGTGCATTCATCATTAAATCCTGAGCATTTTGATTCATTGGAAACATCGTTACCTCTCTAATATTTTTTTCTTCTGCTAATAACATTACAATCCTATCTATACCAGGAGCAATACCCCCATGGGGAGGTGCCCCATAGCTTAAAGCATTAATCATGCCACTAAATTTTTCATCCACTACTTCCTTAGAGTAGCCAGCGATTTCAAATAATTTATACATTAAATCAGGTTTATGGTTCCTGATGGCTCCTGAAGATAATTCAATACCGTTACATACAATATCATATTGAAATGCTTTTAATTTTAGAGGGTCTGATAAATCAAAATTATCAATATCGCCTTGTGGCATAGAAAAAGGGTTATGACTAAATTCAATCTTTTTAGTATTTTCATCTATTTCAAACATTGGATAATCAACTACCCAACAAAATGAAAAAACATTTTCGTCGATTAAATTTAATTCATTTGCTATTTTATTTCTTGTATTGCTTAATAATTTCTCAACTTGAGATTTATTTCCACAAGACATAAATATTGTATCACCAACCTCAGCATTCATTTTTGTCATTATCTCTTTTAGGGATTCCTCAGAAAAAAATTTTCCCACAGGTCCTTTAGCGCTCAATTTATCTGAGTTTTCAATTGAGAAATATGCAAGACCCGACGATCCTTCATCTTTTGCCCATTTATCAATTCCATCGAAAAAACTTCTAGGTTTTTCAGATGTATTTTTTGTAACGATTCCTCTTACTATCGATCCTTTGATTACTAATTTTTTAAATATTTCAAAATTTACATCATCTCTTTTAAAAATTTCAGTGATATCTGCTATTTCCAAAGGATTTCTCAAATCTGGTTTATCAGAACCGTATTTAAGCATAGCCGTATCAAAAGGAATTCTGGGAAATTTTTCATGGAGCAACTTTTTGGAAGAAAATCTTTTGAATAAGTTTACAAATAATTCTTCAACTATTTTAAATACATCCTCTTGTTCTACAAAAGACATTTCCAAGTCAAGTTGATAAAACTCACCTGGACTCCTGTCAGCTCTTGCGTCCTCATCTCTAAAACATGGTGCAATTTGAAAATATTTATCAAAACCAGATACCATGATTAATTGTTTAAATTGTTGTGGCGCTTGAGGTAATGCATAAAATTTACCAGGATTTAGTCTGCTTGGTACTAAAAAGTCTCTAGCACCTTCTGGGCTAGATGAAGTTAATATAGGTGTTTGATATTCTAGAAAACCATATTTTTGCATTTCAGTTCTAATAAATGAAATAATTTTGGATCTTAAAATAATATTATTATGAATCTTATTTCTCCTTAAATCTAAGAATCTGTACTTTAATCTAATTTCTTCAGAATATTCTTGATCTGAAAAAACCGGTAGTGGTAATTCCTTAGTTCTTGCAAGTATTTTAAATTTTTCAATTCCTACCTCAATTTCTCCAGTATTTAAATTCTTGTTAATTGTATCTTTTTCTCTAGCTAAAACTTTACCTTCAACTTGTAGTACAGTTTCTAATGGAAGTTTTTCTATTTCTTTAAATATTTTTTTTCCCTCATCAATTACACATTGAGTTAGTCCATAGTGATCTCTTAAATCTAAAAATAATAGATTTCCATGATCTCTTTTTTTATTTATCCAGCCTGATAACTTTATTGTTTGATCTTTGTTATTTAAAGTTAGTTCTCCGCAAGTGTGTGTCCTATATTTACTCAATTTATTATCTCTTTTATTATTTTAAAGTTAATAGATTTTTTTTTCTTTAAACTCAATTCATCAATCTTATATATAAATTCATGCATTTTACTATACGATCTCGCAATTCTTTTTATAATATAATCTATAATTTTGTTATCCAATTTAATTTGTCTATCGGAGAAGCATTTTAAAATTATTGCATAAATCAACTCATCGTCTGGTTGTTCTATTTTAGCTATTATGCAATTCTTTAATCTTGATAATAAATCTGGGAGTGTGAATTTCATTGTATCTATTGGTTTTTTTGACGAGATTAATAAATATTTATTATCCTGTTCAACTAAATTGAATATAGAATAAAGAAGTTTTTCGTCAAAACTTTCTTCTAGGTCTTCAATTATTATACTGTTTGAAAGTTTAATTTTTATTAAAATCTTATCGTCGATATTATTGCTATATAAATACAACGCATTACTTTTTTTTTTAAATATGTTTGATAAATGTGTTTTGCCGGAAAATTTTTCTCCAGCCAAGTTGACAATTTTTTTTTCCCATTTAGGCCAGACCTCTATAATATTTTTTGCAAAAAAATTACTTTTAGAAACATAGTAATCATTTTCATCAAAACTTTCAGTAATTCCAAAGTCTAAGAGTTTTTGATCTAATTCTCTCATTCTATATTCCAAATATTACTAGATGAATTTATATTTATATCATTCGCTTTTAAAGTATTTAGAAATTTTTCAGGATTATTATTGTAAGTTATTTTATATATAATATCTTCACTACTAATTTTTTCTATTTCATATTCATATACAAAATCTGATTGATTTAATATATTTTCTAATTTTTCAGAAATTATGAAATTGCTGTTTTTTACTGAAATTTTTATGGGTATTGAAATTGAGGTATTGATTTTATTAATTATCTTCCATTTGTCATCATATAAATTTTTTAAATTTAAAATAATTTGATCTAATATTTCATTATCTTTATAAATAATATTTTTTTTATTTAAATTAAAATTGAATTTTGAATTTGAAAAACTAATTTTAGAAAATATTTTTAAATTTTTTTTATTTTTATAAAATATTACAACAAAAATATTTTCGAAGTTATACTTATTTGTAATCTCAGATAAATCATTATTCTCAATATTATTCTTTATTCTTTGAAAAAGACGAAAATTTTCAATATTTTGCTCTGGCAAATTATAATTTAATAAAAAATAATTTTTATTAACATTGTTCCAATTGTTATAAAAATAATTTTGATCAAAATATTTGAGTTCATTACTTTGTGTATCAATTAAAATTGGTATAAAAAGAACATCTGCATTTTTAGGAACGGAAGAAATGACATTTTTCCCTCTAATAAATGACAATAATTTTTTTTTGTCAAACTTAACCTCAAAATCAACCTCGTAGTTATTATCTACAAATTTTTCATTTGTTATGGAAAAATTATCAATCAATGAACTAATTTTATTGCTTGGTACATTTTTAAATAAATTTTTATCTTTACTTTCTACAATTCTAAAAATTAATGTTTTAAATCCTTTTTTGAAACCCTTTTTTATTACTTCATCTTTGTTAAAATTTATGTCGTATTGTTCTTTAATTTTAATATTTTTAACTGTGTAATTATCTGCAAATACTTTAGTTGTGGAAAACTTGATAAAAACTAAAATGAAAAGTAAAAAAAAAAAGTATAAGTAAATATTAATTTTATTTTTGATTAAAAACATAACTTAATTATGGGATCGAAGAATTTTACATATGAGAAAAGTGGTGTAAGCATAAAAAAAGCAGATAAATTTATTAAATTTATATCCTCAAGCACAAAAAAATCAAAAAAAAGTGGTAAATTTAAGAATATTGGAGGTTTTGGAGCGCTTACAAAACTGCCAAGTAATTTAAAGAATCCATATCTTGTAACTAGCACAGATGGAGTTGGTACAAAAATTGAGGTTGCAAATATGCTAGGTAAATTTGATACAATTGGAGTGGATCTTGTGGCAATGTGTGTAAATGATATTATAGTTCAAGGAGCGAAACCTTTAGTTTTTTTAGATTATATATCTGTCGAAAAAATCGATACGAAAAAGTTAAAAAATATAATTAGAGGAATTATTAAAGGCTGCAAATTAGCTGACTGTGAATTAGTTGGTGGAGAAACTGCAGAAATGCCTGGAACATATTCCAAAAGTAAATTTGATATTGCAGGATTTTCTTTAGGCTTAGTAGATAAAGACAAAATATTATTAAATAAAATAAAAGATAAAGATTTAGTACTGGCAATACCTTCCAGTGGTCTCCACTCAAATGGATATTCCTTAGTAAGACATATTATAAAAAAAAAGAAAATTAATATAAAAAAAAATTCATTTTTAAAAAAAGAATTATTGGTACCAACTAAAATATATGTAATGCATGTATTAGAATTAATTAAAAAAAAGTATTTGAATGCTTGTGCAAATATCACTGGTGGTGGAATAAAAGACAATATTGAAAGAATAATACCAGATAATTACTGCGCTGAAATAAATTTAGAAAAAATAAAAACATTAAAAATATTTAGATGGCTTAAAAGTCAAGGTGTTAGCGATCAAGAAATGTTAAAAACTTTTAATTGTGGTGTAGGTTTTTGTATAATAGTAAAACGTTCAAACTACAAAAAAGTAATTAGATTATTTCCAAAAAAATATAAACCATATGTCATTGGAAAAATTACAAAAAATTCAGAAAAAGTAAAGTTGAGTGGAAAAGTTATCTGGTAAAAAAAATACAGCAGTTTTAATAAGTGGTAGAGGTAGTAATCTAAAATCACTAGTTAAATATTCAAAAACAAAAAAATCTTTAATTAGAATTGTTCTAGTTGTCTCTAATAATTTTAGTGCAAAAGGATTAGATTATGCAAATAAGTCTTGGATCAATAATGTCTTTATTAAAGATTCTAATAAAAAAAGTTTTGAAGATCGTTTATTAAAATTATTAAAAAAGAATAATGTTGATTTGATTTGTTTAGCTGGATTTATGAAAATACTATCAGGTAGTTTCATAAGGAAATTTAATAAACCTATACTTAATATTCACCCTTCTCTTCTTCCGAAGTATAAAGGCCTAAATACACACAATAGAGCAATTCAAAATAAAGACAAATACTCTGGAGCTACAGTTCATATCGTCAACGAGAAATTAGATTCAGGTAAGATTATATTACAAAAAAAAGTAAAAATTTTAAAATCGGATAGTGGAAAAAGTTTAGAAAAAAAAGTTTTAAAAATCGAGCACAAAATATACCCAAAAGCAATTTTTAAACTACTAGCTAGTGATTAAAAAAAAAATCTAGTTCAATCTTAGCATTTTCAAGACTGTCTGAACCATGAACAGAGTTTTTATCAATTGATATACCGTATTTTTTCCTCAAAGTACCCTCATCTGCGTCAACTGGATTTGTTGCTCCCATTAACTTTCTGTTTTCCACAACAGCATTTTCTCGTTGTAAAGTCATGACAACAATAGGTCCTGAAGACAAATAGTTGCATAAATCATTATAAAACGGTTTGGACTCATGTACTTTATAAAACCTTTCGGCTTCCTCTTTAGATATATGGATTTTTTTTTCTTTTATAATTTCAAATCCTTTGTTTATAAATTCCTGCTTAATTTGATTTTGTAGATTTCTTTCAACTGCATCTGGTTTAATTATCGATAGAGTTTGTTCAATATTACTCATAATTATCCTCAATTAATTTATTTAACAATCTAACTCCATAACCAGTTGCACCACCAGAGTTAAGTGCTCCTCCGTATTTTGAAAATGCCATGCCAGCAATATCTAAGTGAGCCCAAGGAGTTTTATTTATTATAAATCTTTGTAAGAATTGTGCTGCAGTTGTAGAACCTGCCCCACCTACATAATTTATATTCTGCATATCTGCGTTTTTTGAATTTATTAGTTTGTCAAAGTTTTCGTTTAAAGGCATTCTCCAGAGTTTTTCTTCGACACTTTCACCTGCATCAATTAGTTGTTTTGATAATTTATCATTATTTGAAAATAGACCTGCATATTCTGAACCAAGAGAAACAATTATAGCTCCAGTTAATGTTGCTAAATCAATAATAAATTGTGGCTTAAATTTTTCTTCTGTAAATGTTAAAGCATCTGCTAAAACTAATCTTCCCTCAGCATCAGTATTTAAAACTTCAATTGTTTTTCCACTATAAGATTTAACTATATCACCAGGTCTTTGAGCATTTCCACTTACCATATTTTCTACAAGTCCTACTACTCCAACAGCATTAATTTTTGATTTTCTTAAAGCAAGAGTTTTCATTAAACCAACAACAGTAGCAGAGCCTGCCATATCATAGGTCATATCTTCCATAAATTTTGCTGGTTTTAAAGAGTAACCTCCAGTATCGAAGCAAACACCTTTTCCAACAAATCCTAACGGTTTAGATTTACTTTTCGTGCCTTTCCATTCTATAGTTACTAAATATGAACCTCTAACACTTCCTTGACCTACACCCAATAAGGCATTCATTCCCATATTTTTTAATTTTTTTTGATCATATACAGTGACTTTTAAACCTAATTTTCTTAATTTAAGTATACGTCTTGCATATTCATCTGGATGTAGAATATTTCCTGGCTCTGACACCAGGTCTCTAGTAAGAAAAACACCTTCTAAGAGTGAATTTAATTTATTTCGCAAAACGGTTGTTTTTTTTGATTTATGTCCAACCACATATAAGTTTGTTACTAAATTTTTTGATTTATCAGTTTTATAAATGTTAAATTCATATGATTTAAGTTGTGCACCATGTAAAAACTTCTCTAGTTGTATATTAGTAATTTTAGATAAATTTGTTTCGAAAAAAGATTTTTCAATTTTATTATTCTCTAAAAAAAGGAATAAATTAGATCCAAGTTTCTCGTAATCTAAAGAAGTTTTAGACTTGCTGCAATTTACAAAAATATATGTTTTGTGATTTATATTTTGAATTAGAAATTTTCTCTCTAAAAACAATTTATTAGCAAATATAGATTTATTTACAGATTTAACGATTTTGTTTTGAGTGTTTTCAT
Source organism: uncultured Pelagibacteraceae bacterium (assembly GCA_902609705.1). Taxonomy (GTDB): domain Bacteria; phylum Pseudomonadota; class Alphaproteobacteria; order Pelagibacterales; family Pelagibacteraceae; genus Pelagibacter. The sequence continues at coordinate 2,544 of CACLSX010000007.1, read as the reverse complement.
TATTTAACAAAATAACCTGATTATCTCTGGCTACTTTAGGTACTTTAGTTACAAAATTTAATTTTAGCTTCATTTTTTTGAAATATTTAATAGATAATGTTGTATATTTATTAAATTTATAATTTCAATGAATAAATTAATATTTCGTAAATTATCTTTAGACATTATTTCATTCTTTTTTCTATCATCAATAGCAATCACGTCGATAGTATGGGTAATTCAAGGAGTAAATCTTCTAGATATAGTATCTGAGCAAGGACATGGTTTAAAAGTCTATTTTTTTTATACCATTTTAAATTTACCCAAAATATTCAGTAAACTGTTAATTTTTACATATTTTTTAACTTTATTCGTTGTTTTATCAAGATACGTGGAAAATAATGAAATATTGGTTTTTTGGACAAATGGAATTAGAAAAATTACTTTTATAAATTTTATTGCTAAACTATCTATAGTTTTTTTACTTTTACAATTATTTCTTACTTTAGTCTTGGTTCCATATACTCAAAATTTAAAACAAGACTATTTAAAAAATTCAACAATAGAATTTTTTCCAAAATTAATTAAAGAAAAAAAATTTTCTAATTTAACTAAAGATTTAACTATATTTGTTGAAAAAAATAAAAAAGACGGATTTTTTGAAGGTATATACATAAAAGAAAGGCTCAGTGCAAATGAAAGCAAAATAATTATTGCGAGAAAAGGTGAGCTTATAAAAAATAAAAAAGGTATAGGATTTAATTTTAGACTTTATGATGGCAGCATAAGTAATATTGATGATGACAGTAGCATTAATCTTAAATTTGAAGAAAGCATTTATCAACTTTCAAAAATAAACTCAAACACTAGGAAAATTAATAAATTAAATGAGACTAAGAGCTCTTTTCTTTTTTATTGCTTAAAAAAATTCTTAATAGATAGAAAAAATAATGATATAAGATGCGGTTCAGAAAATTCGTTTTTGGTAAAAGATATTTACGAAGAAATTTTTAAGAGAACAATAAATCCAGTTTATATTATCATTTTATCTTTAATAAGTTCTCTAGTTGTAATAAAACCAAAGAAAACAATTATTGAAAAATATTTCAAATTTTTTTTATTTATATTAGGCTTCCTTATAATTTTGTTTTCAGAACTAAGTTATAAATTTATTGCATTTACATTTTTTTTAGAATTAGTATTTGTTTTATTACCAATTTTTTTCATAATTTTATTCTATTTTTTCATGCTAATTAAAACTAAATTTAATATGAGGTATTTATGATTTTCAAAAGATATCAGACTTATTTATGTTCTTTGTTTTTAAAGAATTTTTTTTTAATTGGTTTTTTATTTTTTTGCCTGGTAATAATTATTAATTTTTTTGAAGAAATTAGATTTTCTGAAAAAAATAATATAGATATTTATTATTCTATTTATTTATCTATATTAAATGCACCTTCTCTTATTTTTGAAATTTTTCCGTTTATATTTTTAATAACTGTTAAAACTTTTTATTTAACTTTGAATGATAAAAATGAAATAAAAATATTAAATTCAAATGGTATAAGTAATTTTAAAATAGTCTTTCTTCTGATATTAATATCAGCAATTATAGGTCTATTTTTATTAATATTTTACTATTCCTTTTCATCTAGCTTAAAAAGTAAATATTTAGATTTAAAGAATAGATTTTCCGATACTAATGAATATTTAGCCGTAGTTAAGGATGATGGTCTTTGGATTAAAGAGGAAATAGAGAATAATGTATATTTTATCCATGCTCATGGATTTGATAAGAGTTTTTTAAAATCTATAACAATTTCAGAAATTGACAAATATTATAATAATAAAAATACGATTATAGCAAAAAAAGCAAATATTACATCTAAGAATTGGTACTTAGAGAATGTAACAATTATTGATAACAGTGGAAATAAAAATGAATTAAAAAGTTTAGTTTATAACTCTTCATTTAATGGAGAAAGAATTTCAAATTTATTTTCTAACCTTAATTCTTTAAATATTTACGAATTACATTTGCTTTCTAATAGCTATTCCAAAATTGGGTATTCAAATACAGATATAAAAATTCATTTGAACAAAATTTACAGTATGCCTTTTTTTTACATTCTAATGACAATTTTAGGCTTTATTATCATTAACAAGTTAAAAAACTTTAATTCTAGATTTTTTATAATTATTTTTGGAATTTTTGTTTCGGTTATTGTTTATTATTTAAACTATTTTTCTGGTGTATTAGGAAATAATGGTGCTCTTCCAATATATCTTTCTGTATGGGCGCCACTTTTAATTCTATTTTTAGTCTGTAATATTGGAATACTTAAAGTAAATGAAAATTAAATAATGAAATTTTTTACAAAAATAATTCAATTAGCATTTTTTTTGCTTATTAGCTTTAATTCTGTATCAGAACCAATAGATATTGAATCATCAGAGATGGATGTGATAGAAAATGGAAATACTATACTTGCAGATAATTCTAGAATTAAAATTCCAGTAGATAATTTAGAAATTATTTCAAATAAAGCTAAATATGAAAAA